>CAZBSV010000204.1:0-14519 GCA_964494795.1 uncultured Spirochaetales bacterium
CGAGTTCTTGCAGGCGGCGCAGACATGACCGGAGGGCAATTCAGACTGGTCAGCTCAGCCGTTGCACTTCCGCGGGCTGAGCACCCACCCGACGCTCTCCGACAGCCGCAACATGGTCGTCATCGCGGACTAAAGCGTAAAATTCCGAAGTCGCTGAAGGGAAAGGAGAATTGCTGGTGGCCCAGGCCAGAATCGAACTGGCGACACCTTGATTTTCAGTTGCTTTGGGTTGTTTGTACAGGACTGTCTTCAGGCGTCAAAAGTTGTCTGATTCCGAGGCATTGTCGAGCCCCGGCGGATTCCACTTAGGCCCACTGTCGTCTATCGATATTCGTCGATGGGGCTACACCGAGGCTACAGATCGCCCAGGTGCTTTTCGAAAGTAAACTCGGGTTCGTTTCTCTATGGCGTCAAGATGTCGATAGTTTGGAGTGATTGCTTAATTCGCGACTCCAAAGCAGACATCCAGATCAGTGCCTTGGCGTGAATCCGGCCTTCCTTCTGCCGTATGTTCTCGCTGCCTAGAAGCTCCGTCGTGACCTCGAACTTCGTGTAGCGAATGGCCACGTGAAGCTGTCGAGTACGGTGGCGATACGTCGTCACGATGCGCCCTGGCTCAATCGAATCAGGAAACCATCCAACGCCAGATGGGTCCCTATCGGCAAAGGCTGCGACGCGAATCGATCTTCCATCATCCGCATTCGGCTCAAGGCTCTTTTGAAGGAGCATGGACGCTGGCTTCTCAGATATCGCAGCGAACAATGCGATTTCGACTTGCGAGAGGCTCAGACTGGCCGGCACCTCAATGGGCCGACGTGGGATGATCGAGACCGTCCTGCAAGCAGCCATGATCAGAAGGACGCACGCGACGGCTTGGAACCTTTTCACGGAGTCATCTCCGAAGCACCCGCTGACAAAGGTTGGCGAGCTTCGAACTCTGCAGCCACGGCAGTGATCGCACTGCTCATCGGGTCGTCATAGAGCTCTCTTCCAGGTGCAATGAACGGAACCAATGGAAAAAGCGGCAAAAGCAGAAGATGGAAAGCGACCTTTATCTCCGATGCGGCTTCATGCGTTGACAGCCTCTCGCCCTCGAGTGTCTTCAGTGTTGCCCGAACCACGACATCGGAGGATGTAAACCCAGGAACGATCCCGAGCGTTGCCCCGGCCACTGTTGCACTCGTCTTGCCATGCTCGTCGACAGAAGTTTCCAGGTCCAAGATGTAGTCGGGATTCTCGCAATCGAAGCTCGCATTGACGAGGAATGGGATCGTGCTTTGGACGCGGTCGAACGACTTTTGGAACTGGTGGTACGTCGCGTCAATCGCTCCCGCGAACGATATTCTTCCGTCCATCCGGTGTTCGTGGTACAGAACGACCTTGAGGCTGGGCGCAGCTGACACCGGAGATTGATTCGATGAAAGATGGGCGGATTCCGCATTCCGGCTCGTTCCCGACCACATTAAACAACCGTGGCTGAAAACGGCGATAACGAGAAGTGCGATTGCTCTGGCGAGCGCGTGGCCTCGCTTTGCCGGAGGAGCGGGTTTCATTGGTAACACCCCATTCACTCGAACACGGGAAATCAGAGCTTCGGCATGGTGGGTCGACGCTCGCGGCGAGTCAAGGGGTCGCAAAGCTGCCGCTGTCACCCAACGCTCCAATCTGGATTCAACAGCGAGCGCCGGTCAGTGCCATCTATTAACCGAGGGGAATCTGGATTCTAGGGTCAAAACTTGCCGCTTAGAGTCACACAGAAGAGCGATAACTACACCCGAAAGTTATCTACTTCCATCGATTATTGCCTTCCTTTTTACCTCCAAATTGGTTTACGGTGTGCCCCGACCAATGAAATGGAGAATTAAATGAAGAGGACCGACGTCGGCACTTGGTGGGTTATCGGGGCTCCGTGGAGAGCTTCATCCAGCACGGTATTTGTTGCACTCGTATTGTTTTCGATCTCGCTCTTTTCGCTCAGCAACCCCGCAAGCGCATTCGGCGAGATTTTCGAAGTCAGAACCAGAGGCATCGAGTACTGTGGGGACTTTAATGAACAGCGGTTTAGTTCGAGTACTGGTGTTCCGCTGTGGGTCCGGGTCGATAGCGACACGCGGTTGACAGTTTCTCTCACGCCTAACTTCGCGGGGGGAACCACATTTCCGATGTATGGCTACTTCTATCAAACTCGGACCACTAAGGCCGCATTTATTGCCGGCGTTCACTTCGAAGGTGACGCATTTGCGACGATCCAAGGAGATGCAACATTCGATCGAAATACCGGTCTCGTAAAATCGCTAAAAGGAATTTTCGTTCAGAATAGCGTTCTATATGAGGGCTGTTTTTCATCCGGGAAATTCTCGACACGGACACTACTCAATTACTAATCCGTGCATAAGTAAGATGACGTGGATCATAAGCATCATAGGGTCATGGCGGCTGTGAGCCGTCAGCCGAGTTTGGACCGATTGGACAGGTGAACTCAGAGAGAGTTCCAGGCTCCGAAAGGAAAAAGAATCCATGGGGAAGAAAGCATCGGCCCAATGGATCCAAGCTTGGCTGACGGCTCACCGTCAATTCTCGCTCAAACTTTGAGCGGCCATCGGATTGAGGTGGCGTGACCAATCCGCTCACCCGTAGAATCGATCCGCGCCATGGTCAAAGGCAGCTCGATGTGTTGCGGAGGCGGGCTCGATGAACGAAAGTCAATTCGGCAGGCCGCACCTGATCGCGGATCTCAGCAAATCTGATTCTGGGCAGGAGCTGCAGCGGATCCCCTTCGCGTCGAACTCGCAGACACTCGAGCGGTACGATGAGGGCTGGCTCCAGTCCTTCGTGATGGATCATCCACGGATCCTGCCGGTCGCGGAGATTGAGCCCGTCTTTGATCCCATCATCCCGGTGTGTCGTGAGCTCCCAACTCCGGCAGGCTCCGTGGACAATCTGTTCGTAACGCCAAACGGCGGCCTTGTCCTCTGCGAGTGCAAGTTGTGGCGCAATCCGCAAGCCCGCAGAGAGGTTGTTGGACAGATCCTGGACTATGCGAAGGACCTTTCGGCGTGGACCTACGAAGACCTCATCCATGCGATTGCTAGGGCGCAGCCATCCGGCGCTCCGGACGACGCGAGTGGCGATCCGCTCTTCAGCCGCGCAGCAAGCTCCCACGAGATCGACGAGGCTACGTTCATCGACAACGTCTCCCGGAACCTGCGGCTTGGCCGCTTCCTGCTGTTGATCCTTGGCGATGGCATCCGGGAGGGTGTCGAAAACCTTGCAGTCTACCTGCAAAGTCACTCGGGCCTGCACTTCACCCTCGCCCTCGTGGAGCTCGGCCTGTTTCGGTTGCCGGATACGGGCGGCTACCTGGTCCAGCCGCGGGTCATCGCGCGGACCATCAACATTGAGCGAGGCACCGTGCGAGTTGTGGATGGCGCGGCGGTGATCGAACCGCCCTCGAAGCAGAGCCTTCGTTCCAGATCGGGCGGCAAGCGCCGGACCATCAGCCAGGCGGAGCTGTACGAAGGCCTGGCCCGGAATGTCGACCCCACCCTGCCGGAGATGCTCGATGACTTCCTGGAGCGCGCGAGTGAATTCGGTGTAACTGTCGATTTCGGCCAAACGATGATTCTTCGCTGGAATCCCGACGGTCTCCACCGATTCAACCTGGGTAACATCTTCCCCGACGGCCACGTGCGCACGGATCCCATCAACTGGGTTCCCAACAGCCTAGGCCACGTCGATCTCGCCCACGAACATCTTTGCGACCTGGCAGGCCTGGTTGACGGCGCCTTCGTCAAGGAGCTCGACAATCAGACATCCTGGTACGCGCGCACGTCCGACCAGGACAGCATCCCGCTGAAGCCCATGCTCGAGCGCCGGAGCCAATGGCTCCAAGCAATCCAGCGGTACCTCGACCAGCTTCGTGCGGTCCTGGAGGCGCTCGAGTAGCACCAACTCCGGAGGTGTCACATGACGTTGATCTCAAATATGCGCGCCTCCAGAAAGAACAGCCGGTGACAGCTGATCTTGAAACGATCCTGGAGCGAGCAATATCGGGGCGAGAGCTCGACAAAGCTCGCATTTTCCGACCCTCATGGTTATACAACATCATCGAGGATCCGTTCTGGATCTGGTGTGAATACCATGCGCCCCAGAACGAGCGCGTAGACGAAACGACGCTTTTTGACCAATACCGGATGGATCTCGGGAATGTCTGGGAAGACCGGTACGTAGCTGAGAATTTCCCGGATGCTTATGTAGTGGAATCGCGCTGGGGTGCGCAGGCCGTGCGCGAAACGATTGGGGCGATGCTCCGCGGCGAATCGGCGATTCACGGAGGCGCGCTTTGGCTGCTGGGCGAAGACGTCTACGGAAAGTCGGACATCCTGGTCCGCTGCGATGATCACCCATCCGATCTCGGTGACTTTCATTACCGGGTGAAAGAAGTCAAGAATTCGAAAGAGGTAAAGCCGTACCACCAGCTCCAGGCGGCCGTCTATAACTGGATCCTGAGTGAGCTGCAGGGATTCTGTCCTGATTCGTTCGATATCGTATTGCGAGAGGGTGGCGGCGAACAAACCGTCGCGTACGAAACGGTGGTTGACCAAATGCGTCAATACCTCACGCAGTGGCAGCAGATCCGCGACGGCAAGATGCGTCTAGATCCTCGTTACTACAATTCTACTCCCAGCCCTTGGCGAGAGTACGCAAACCGGATTCTCCAAGAGCGCAATGACATATCTCTCCTGCCAGGTATCCGCGCAAAAACGGCCTCCCAATATAGGGAGCGAGGATTTCGGTCTATAGAGGACATCCTCGCCCTAGGAGCAAACGAATGTGCACAGCAGCTCAAACAGAAGCATCACTACTATCATGCACTGGCACATCGAGAAGGCAGCCCCGTATTCAGAACGGGGCAATCAGAATCAATCCAGCGTAGAAAGCGCCTCGTATATTTTGACGTCGAAGACATATCCGTCCTCGATGGGGAAGTCGTGACGAGGCCGCATGTCTACATGCTCGGAGTTGCGACTCCTGATGGGAAAACCAAGATTTGGACAGCTCGTGGAGAAGGCGACGAAGAACGGATCTGGTCGGAATTTCTTGACTGGCTCGGCGACCCGAGTGACGTCGCGCTCTATTGCTGGGCATCGTACGAGAACGGCAAAATCCAACAGGCTGCAGCCGATCATCCAGCCCTAAAAGATCGCCTAATGGTGGCTGGAGCTTCGCTGATCGACTTAATGAAAGAAATCAAACATCGCCCCTATTTCCCAGTGACCGGTTATTCCATCAAGGTTGTTGCCCCGGTTTGCGGATTCAATTGGAGTCAGGACGACGTCGATGGCCTGAGTGCTCAGTTGCTGTACATCGATTGGCTGAAGTCGGGTGACGATTCGATCATCGAAAAGGTCAAGCAATACAATCGCGAAGATGTCCTTGCCATGCTGGCTGTGGACCAATATGTGACTAGGATGTGTACTGGTGAGACATCGGGTTGAGGGGCTCGGCCACCGCCCCCGACGATTGCGCTATCGGTCTTTTCAACACAAAAGTGAGAATAAATTCCAACTTCCATTTTAGACTTCCCCCAGCATAGTTGACACACAGTTAAGGTGTACGTCGTCAGAACTTCTCAGACAATTGGATCGTTTTTCGTAGAAAGGATTCTCGCTCCCATTTGCGGCTAGCCCGTAAACTAGCAGGCTGCGGAAAAACCCCGATCATCTGTTCTTCCGTAAATCGCTTCCGTTTCATATCGTCTCCGATCAGCCAAAAAGGCTAACTCAGAGGCTGGTACCAGTATGAAGGGGCTTGCCACAAGATCCGAAGATACATGCCGGGTCGATCTCAGGGGGGCAGGTCATCTGCAGGACCCCGGTCACCGGGTCCAGGTGCGCCAGCACCCTCGGGGGCTGACTGGCTACTTGACAGAATTTCGGGTTATCGGGCGTGGAAAATTCGCAGCTTGAATCAACTATCCTCAATTAGCTGCATGAGCCATCCGATACGCAATAACAGTGGATTCGCTGGAGTCCGGCTATAGCACCCGCGAAAGCTACGGCATAACGGAGATAATTCCACGAAAAAAAGTTGACTCCGGCCAATGAATTTTCTGACAATGAGCGGTGTTGGTGCGATCGTCGGACGGTTCAGATAAACAGAAAGGACCAAATGATGAAGCTATGGATTTTCTTGGGAATTCTGGTACTCGCTGCTCCAGCACGGCCTGCGCAGTTGTTGAGTCAAGATGGCGTTGTTATAGGCGAATTTGTCGATGGGAGCTTCTACTACAATGACCGTTCAGTAGTCCGGGTTAATTTTGCTGGCTTTACTCTCGTAGCTGCGTTTGGAGCGCCCGGAATAGGCTTCGGTACTGATAATCTATCTGTTTCTGGCTTGGCCACTGATCAAGGTCCTGGCAATAATAGGCAACATGGCGCTTCGCGATATGTCCTATTTGAGACAAGCACGGATTGCACGGGTACGACCGGCGTGTATGTATATAACGAAAGCTGGGACGCATATAATCTGTCCGTACCCAATTTTGTGGTAGCGCCATCCATTAGCCAGCCTGACGGGTTTTCAATCTACGAAATAACGGGGCCGGCGAGTATGCCGGTGGTTGCATCGGGTTTGAGTTCGACGTTGAGGAGGGAAAGCTTCGATACGGAGACTGGCGAAGTGAGATTTCAAATACGGTGTGATTTTAGGCCTGGAAGCCCAGAAGCAGGTTATCCGGCCGAGGAAGTCGTCCTTTTACCACAATACGCGTTGCCGTTTACAGTGACTCAGGATGAAGATGACGACGGAATTCCGGACACGCTAGATCGTTGTTCCGAAACCGTGGCCGAGAAGGAAGTAGATGCGGGAGGGTGTTCGCTGGAGCAGTTCTGCGAATCCATCGACACAAGCGCCAAGGCCGGAGAGCATATCTGCAGGTCGAGCGACTGGAGCAACGACGAGCCAACAGCGCGGGGTCCCGAGGACTGCACCGTCCTGAAGCAGAGGCGAGTCCAGCCGTCGCTCTGCGTGCCCGTACTGTAGAAGCAATGTGCCAGTGCCATTGGGCGCGGCGCGACCTAAGTCACCGCGCTGACTGCAGTGCCTTCCATGAAAAGGCCAGCACGTATCGAGCGCTCAAAGACCTCGGGATTCGACCCATTCTCACCGTTCGCCTTCGTCGTCACGTCGCGGATTCTTACCCGCCCTCGTCCCTCATTTCAAGGTCTGGAGTGTCTCACGCGACGTTGTCAAACAGGGAAGCGGGCTGAAATTTCAGTGTGCCGGCGCAACAAAACGCTGAAAATCTGGAGAATTTGACGAGCGGCAACTCCTGTCGGCCGCCGGGGTGGGGCCTGGGGGGGGGAGCGGGGAGGGGTTGAATTTGCGCCGCCTGCTTCCGTGTCGCTTCCGGCGCAATCGCCGCGAGCCGCGGCGTCCGCCTAAGTGCTTGAAAAGCTGGTGGCCCAGGCCAGAATCGAACTGGCGACACCTTGATTTTCAGTCAAGTGCTCTACCGACTGAGCTACCGGGCCACCGGGCGGCCAAGTTAGCCGGTCGCTCGGGGGTGGGCTAGCGGGCGGCGGAGATTCGCGCGCGCTGACTGCGGGCGCGCTCTGGCGAATCGTTCGCCGGCGCGCCGCGGCGGGCCGGCTCAAGTGGCAGCCTCGTTGCGCCGATTTTCCCCTGATGGCCGGTCCTGTTTTGCTCCGTATGCGGCGCGACGGTCGGCGTGCGGCCCGGAAGGATCAATCATGGTGGGGATGGAATCCATCGCATATGTCGGAGAGGCGATCGCGGCCTGCGTGTACCTCTTCGTGGGGTTGCGGCTGTTCCGGCTCGGTCGGCGCACGGGCCACCTGCCCGAGAAGCTGATTGCGGCGACCTTTCTGCTCTGGACGCTCGGTTACGCGCTTTACGACATCCCGTATGCGTTCGTCGAGGCGGAAGCGCTGATCGCGCCTGCGTTCGCCTACAGCTCCCAGGTCGCGTTTGGCGCGGGGAATTTCGTATTGGCTTTGTTCATCCGTGCAGTCTTTCGCAGTGGCGCGCGCTGGGCGACGGCTTTGGTCGCTGCGATCGCTGTGTGCTTCCTGGTCGGCTTGGCGGGAACCGCCTGGATCGGCGATTGGGAGGGCGTCGATCTGATCGCTGGTCCATGGTACTGGCTGGATTTTTTCGGAACCTACGCGTCGATCGTCTGGATGCCCACAGAAGCGTTTGTCCACTATTACAGGGCGCGCCGACGCATGCATCTCGGGCTCTGCGAGCCGATGATCTGCAATCGCTTTCTACTCTGGGGAATTGCCGGCACGCTCTGGGTGATTCTCGAAATGAACGTCGTGGCGAGCGATCTCGTCTTTGCGTCCACCGGTGAATGGTCGGCGCTGTTGAGCCTCGGCACGGCGCTGCTCGAG
Source organism: uncultured Spirochaetales bacterium (assembly GCA_964494795.1). GTDB lineage: Bacteria > Myxococcota_A > UBA9160 > UBA9160 > SMWR01 > JACZVU01. The sequence goes on from CAZBSV010000204.1 coordinate 8,418, forward strand.
ATCGCGCCGATCGCGATCGTCTGGCTCGTGTTCTTTCCGCCGGCGCGTTACCGCCGCTGGGTCGAGCGCGCCGGCCGGCCGGCCGCAGCCTGAACGAGCCGTGCCGCGCGACGAGGCGCCTGGCTGCTTCGCCCCATTGATTGAAAATCCGCAGCAAAGTCGACCACTTGGCGTAGCGCCACCGCGCAAACCGGGCAGGCGCGATCGCCCGCACCGACGGGCGTGCGTTTTTTCTCCGCAAGTTCTGCGCTTTCGGCTAGATTCCGGCCACACACCGGCAGCGCGCGCCCAGGAATTTTTGCTTTCCAATGCAACAGTGGCGCGCGAACCGGTGTCGATAGCGCCGGACAACGCTACGCGGTGTCCGGGGGTCCGCCGCGAGCGGGCACAGATCGTTCCCACACCGCGGCAGATCGGCATGTTTGGCGCCGTCGTTTCGACGTCGGCGCCGGAGGAAATGCACACGATGTCTCGATTCACGAAGGGATCTTTGGCGCTTTTGTCGTTGGTTGGCTTTCTGGCGAGTGCGGGCGCCGCACTTTCGGCTGACATGAAGGTCGAATGCAGCGTGACGAAAGACGGCAAGGCGACGACCCAAATGGTCGCCACGAAGGAAGAGTGCACCAAGCTCGGCGGCAAGATCGTCGAGCCGGTGTCGGCCAAGCCGAAGGCTCAATAGCCGCGATCCGGAGGGAGGTGCGCCAGCATCACCTCCCTGCTTCTCGTCCGGGTCGGGTTGAGCGCGATGTTCCCATCGCGACGAAGTCGCCGCCTACTGCCGATCGCAGGCGGCGCTCAATTCGACCCGGGCATTTCGCCCGATCTGCGCCCGCCACGCGGCGCTCACGGCAATCGGCCGTGCAGCACTTCGCCTTCTAGCAGCACGGCTGCCGGCCGGATGTCGCGGATCTCGTAACGGTTCACTTCGAAAAGGTTGCGCTCGAGCACGACGAGGTCGGCGAGTTTGCCGACTTCGATCGAGCCGATGCTTTCGTCCATGCCGAGCTGGATTGCGCCGTTTTGCGTGTAACCCTGGATCAGATCTTTGAGCTGCAGGCGTTCGGAAAGTGGCAGGCGGATTTCGGCGTCGGGTCCGTCGGGCGGTACTGGCGGTTGTGGGCGGTCTGCATGCCGAAATAGGGGTTGGCTTCGGCGATGGCGGCGAGCGAGTCTACGTCGCTCGAAAAGGTCACGACCGCGCCGGCGTCGAGCAGCGGCTGGACGCGCAGCATGTTCGGGTAACGCGGGCCGAGCGCTTCCTCGTCGATCAGTGCGTCAGGATTCCAACCGCCGCAGTTCGCGCGTCCAGTAGTAGTAGAAAGGCAGGCCGGCGACGATCATCGCCACGCCCGTGAGGGCCTGCTTTGGTGTGGCGATGAAGCTCACGGCCAACAACGCAATCGTCAACAGGATGAACACGGCGGGCACGACCGGGTAACCCCAGGCGCGGTAGGGTCGCACGCTATCTGGCAGCGTTCTGCGGAATACGAACAGAGCCCCGGCGGTAAGCCCGAAGAAAAGCCAGGATGCAAAGATCACGCAGTCGGTCAGAGAGTCGTAACTACCGGATAGCGCCAGCACGCTTGCCCAAGCGGCCTGTGCGACCACTGCGCGCACCGGAACATGCGCGCGCGGCGATACGGCAGCGAGTGACTTGAAAAACAGGCCATCGCGCGCCATCGCAAAGGGTATCCGCGAGTTCGCGAGCACGGAGGCGTGCAGGGAGCCGAAGGACGACAGCATCAGCGCACCGGCTACGAATGTGACCGCGCCGGGGCCAAGCAAGGTCCGCGTGACCTCGGTCGCGAGTGACGAGGTGGCCGAGACGCTGGCGACCTGCACAGGACTGAGCACGAAAAAAAATGCGGCGTTGACGAAAAGATACAACGCGATGACGATCGAGATTGCGCCGACGAGCACGCGCGGCAGGTTGCGCTGCGGATCGCGTACCTCGCCGCTCAATGGCGCAACATTGTTCCAGCCGTCGTAAGCCCACAGCGCGCCAAGCATGGCCGCGCCAATTCCCGCGATGCCACCGCGCGCGCTCGCTTCGACGCCCTCGCAGCTGCCACCGGCGCCGCTCGCGCCAAGGTGAGACCAATCGCCCTCGCCGTAGATCAGCGCACACAGGCCCACCGCGAGCACCATCGCGATCTTGATCAGGGTCAGTGCGAAGGCCGTGTTGCCTCCCGTCGTCACCGAGGCGCAGTTCAGCAACGCCACGCTCCAAATCGCCACCAGTGCTACGAATCCGATCGAACCAAAGTGGAAGGTTCGCTCGAACAGGGTCAGATCGAACTGCAGGGCGTCGAGGCTCCCACCGAGAGCAATATTCAGGAAGATCGCGACGGCCACAGCGAGAGCCGCCTGTGAGCCCGTCTTCATGATCGCGAACACCGTCCAGCCGTAGAGGAAGCTGGTGAGTCTGCCGTAAGCCCGGCGAATGAAAACGTAGTCGCCGCCGGACTCGGGCATCATCGCGGAAATCTCCGCATAGCAGAGCGCACCGGCCAACGCGAGCAGGCCGCCCGCGAGCCACACGGCCAGCACCCAGATTGGGTCATCTACATTGCACGTCATGACACGCGACTTCAGAAACACGCCCGTGCCGATGATGTTCGCGATGTTGATCGAGATGCCACCGATCAGGCCGAGTCCGCGAGTGAGTTCTGGGCGAGCGGTGGTCATTTCTGGGTTGACGTTGCTCATGACTGGCTGCCACGCTAACCGCCTTGCTCCCCGAGCGGCAAGCGGCGTGTGGTATACAGGCATGACTTTCGATTGACGTGCAGAACTGGCTTGCACCGCGAAGGACGCCTGTCGCGACCGGAACGAGGATTTCGGAAAAGCTGGCGCCGCACGAGGACTCGAGGCGAGGAGATGCAATGCAGCCCATCGGCCGCCAAGCGACGGGCCAAGACCTAGAGGCCATGATCGAAAGCATGACCTTGGCGTTTGCCGACGACCCGGTGTGGGGTGGTTGGGCGTTTCCGGACCGCCAGCGCGCGAGCGAACAGCGGCGGGCGATTTTTGGAGCGTTGCTGAAGGGTGCCCTTCGGTGTGAATGGGTTCGCGTCACGCAGCGTTGCGAGGCCGTCGCGTCGTGGATCCCGCCTGGAAGAGTCGAACTCGACGAGGAGGGCACGCAACGGTTTTCCGCTCTGGCCGAGCATCTACTCGGTGAGCATGCCAGCGTGCTCTTGAAGGGCGGCGACTTGTTCGAGGCATCGCACCCGAGCGACAAACCCCACTACTACCTGAGCCTGCTCGGAACCCACGCCGACCACCGGGGCAAGGGTCTCGGCATGGCGTTGCTCCGCGAGAACCTCGCCCTGATCGACACGCAGGGATTGCCCGCCTATCTGGAGTCGACGAATCCCAAGAATCTCGCTCGCTACGAACAACTCGGATTCGCCAAGATAGGCGCGTTCACTCTGCCAGGCGGCGGTCCGAGGGTGGACACGATGTGGCGAGAGCCGATCGATCGAAGCTAGAAGTTCAGCCCAAAGAAGGTCTGCTCGAGATCGTGGCGATCGCAATCAGCTGGCTGGTTCTCTTCCCGCCCGGCCGCTACCGGCGCGGGATCGAGGGCGCCGCGCGCGCTGAGCAATTGCCTCGGACTGAATCGCGAAGCGCTCTTGCTTCACGGAGGCGATGGTTGCAGCGTTTCCTGCAGTCGGTCGAGCGCGTAGCCATGGGCTTCGATCCGTTCGAGTAGCTGCGCGTACGCATCCCGATCCATCGTCGGCGTCCTGGCGATGATCCAGAGATAGTCGCGCGAGGGATGTCCGACGGCCGCGTACCCGTAGTTGGGATCGAGTTCGATGATCCAGTAATCACCGCGAAACGGCCAGAAGAACTGGACTTTCAGTTTGGCGTGGCTCTGGCTCGGGTTCGCGATCCACGCGACGCCTTCTGCTCGACGGAGTTTTCCGTCGAAGCCTTTGTCTCGGCACTCATTGGTGATGCCGAGCTTGCCGTCGGCGCGCAGCTCGTAGTGGGCGCGGGTGGCCACGCAGCCGCGCTGGAAGTGCTGCGGGAAGCTCGCGATCTCGTACCAGGTTCCGCTGTAGCGTTCCAGGTCGACATCGGCGACCACGTTCAGCGCTGAATGCGCGGACTGGCAGGCTGCGAGCAGCGTGGCAAGCGCGAGCGCGAGTTGGCGCGACCTCATCGCCGCGCACCGTTCTCGCGCATTTCGCGCATTTCGCGCATTTCGCGCGCCTCGCGCGGAGCGTGGGGGAGCGCGCAGCGCCCGGACTCGCAGGCGTCGGCCCTGCCGGTCCAGCGCAGGCGATTCTTCGCGAAGATTCGGTAGCCGGCCTCGGACAGGCCGCGCAGTAGCGGCCAGCGCGTCGGCGCCATCAGCCAGCCAAGCCCGACCGCCGCGTAGGCGCGGCGAAAGACCTCGAGCCCTTCGACGACGCTCGAGTCCGGCAGCACGCCGTGAATCCGCGCCATCAGCTGTTCGGCGTCGACACCATATCGAGTCGGATCGAACGCTCGACGCGAGATGTCCTCCAGCTCGATGCGGCCCCGCCCGCGGTCCATTCTTTCGAGCATGCGCATTTCCCGTGCGCAGAGCGGACACTCGCCGTCGAACAGCACGCGGATCTGCCACGACTCGCGCTCGGGGCGCGTCGCGTCCATGGCCGTCAAGTCTTTTCGAAGCCGAGTCGCGCGACGCGCGCCTCGCAGGCTTCGAGCGATCGAATGCATTCGACGCCGTCAATCGGCGCAAGGCTCGGCGCCGCAGCGCCGCCGATCCAGAGCTGCACGCCGGGCGCGAGGCGCGCGCGCAGCGCGCCGACGGTCCGCTCGGCGTCGGCGCTGTCGATCGTGACGAGGCTCAGCGCGAGCACGCTCGCGCGAGTGCGCTCGACGGCATGGAGCATTTCTTCCACGGGAAGATCGGCGCCGAGGTAGATTGGCGCGGCGCCCGCGCCCATCGCGGTGAGCGCGGCCATCTGCAGTCCAAGTTCGTGGCGCTCACCGGTCGGCGTTGCGAAAACGATCCGCGGGCCCATCAGCGACGACGCACTCGGCTGCAGCGCAGAGCCGAAAATCGAGCGCAAGACGCCGCTCGCCAGGTGTTCGGATGCGACCGTCATGCGTCCGCTCGCCCAGCGAGCGCCGATTTCGCGCACGAGCGGCAGCGCGAATTCGGTCGCAAAGAAAATCGGGCCGAGCGCCGAGAGTTGGATCGCGAGCAGCCGTTGAACTTCCGCGCCTCGGTAGTCGTCTAGTGCCGCGAGCACGCCTTCGAGCGGAAGGTCGGCGGCTTTCCGGTCGCGGCTTGCGCGGCGCGCGAGTTCGGCGTCTTCGAGCCGGGCGACTTCGCCGATACGGTGGCCCGCATCGACGGCGGCTTTCAGCAACCGCAGCCGTTCGAGGTCCTGCGCGCGGTAGCGCCGGGTTCCGCCGGGTGTGCGCGGCGGCAGCACAGCGCCGTAGCGGCGCTCCCATGCGCGCAGTACTTCCGCGCTCAGGCCGGTGAGGCGCGAGGCGACGCCGAGCGCGTAGGTGGTTTCCGCGGAACTCTCCGGTTTCGAGTTGGGCACGGAACGAGTCTATACAGAAAATCATTTCTGTCGAGATTAAATTTCAAATTGGGCGTTAATCGAGTCGTAAATTCGAGTCGATGTGCTTAATATTAAAACAGAATTCTGAATATCTCGAGCGCACAAAATTTTGAAGATAAATCTGTACAACGAAGCGGTTATGTATTAATCGATTCGAAATCGGCCCGCGAACTCTGCGCGTTGCGCTGCGCGCGTTTTTCCGCGTTCGCCCAGCTCAAATCCCCGCCCAGCGCGCTGCGGCGCGCCCAAAGCCACTCTGCCACCGATCGGCTCGCACCCCTCCTGGTTGAGTAAATATTTGTACAGAAATATTTTGGAAGTCCATATGTTTTTCGATATAGATAGGCATATTTTAATATAACTATTTGAAATATAAATTAAATTAACGAAATTGAATTTTTCTCAAGTTGTTCAGATAAATCTTGACAACAAAATATTCTTGTATAGATTTGTTACTATGCAATCCCAAGGCGGATCGAAGGTCTCGAGCGCGAGCGAGCAGGTCAGATCGCGACGGCGG
>CAZBSV010000205.1:0-7108 GCA_964494795.1 uncultured Spirochaetales bacterium
CCGACACTGCCGGGGTTCTGGTGCTGATCGCCGTTCCACTCCGCGTAGCGGGGGTGTTCGAGATCCGAAAGGTCGAGCAGCGCCATTCCGTAGCGGTTCGCGTCCGGGCCGAGAAGTTTCGCGAGCCGAGCGGTGAGCTTCGGATCTGGCGGCGGGAGTTCCATCTCGCGGTGCTCGAGCAGCCGGAGATCCACCATCGATCGCGGCATGAGCTCGCCCGACGGGCGCTTGGTGCCGGGCATCTCGCCGATCTGGATCAGCCGCTGGGCTTCGAGTCGACCGATCCCGGTATGCTCGTAGCCATCGAGCGGATAAGCGCCCGCGAGCATCGGTGCGCCCGCGAGACACAAAATCAACCGCGCCGCGACGAATCCCCAGAAGCGGTTCATCTCGAAACTCCTCTCGCTCTTTGACGCTGCGCTGCTGGCTCGCTCGCACCGCTCCCGCTCGCCTGAACAGGAAGCTCAATCGCCAAAAAGGCCCGCGAGTGCCGTGAATGGAAGGTTTGCGATGTCGAGGGGAACGGTCACGAACCACGTCGCGGCCTCGCACCAGCGCGGAATGTTCTGATCCGAGAGCCCGCGTGTGATACCGAAGAGGTATTCGGTGTTGTACCCCCAGTCGCGCCCATCTCTCCATTGAATCAGCGCCGGGTTGTCACGCGGCTTCGGAAAATCCTTTCGGAGGGAGTCGTCGACCCCCTCGGCACTCGCCGCTGCGGGTGCGAGCGCGAATGAATCCGCCGTCAACACGAACACCAAGACGATCGCTGCTGCGAGTTTTTCCATTGCGAGCTTCGATCCCACGGATACCTCCCGAAGCGGCTCGTCGCAGCGGCATCGCGCCAGCTGGCCGCCCGCCTCAAATGCAGCGAAGAGTATGCCAGTTTTCCAGCGCACTGTATCCCGTTTCCGCGCCCGTTTCTGTTTTCGCGCTGGTTTCCAATTCCACGCTGGCTTCCGATTCTGCACTCAACTCCGACCCTGCGCTCGATTCCGTCTATCTGAGCCAAGGGGCGTTTCGGCGCCCAATTTCGATTTTTCGCGCGACCCGTCGCCCGAGCCGGAAGCGGAAGTGCGCGGACTTGACAGCGGCTATGTGCACGGCGAAGAATCCGTCGCGCGATCTCGAGCGTCGATCTCGAGCGTCGATCTCGAGCGTCGATCTCGAGCGTCGATCTCGAGCATTGCTCTCGAGCGTCGATCTCGAGCGTCGATCTCGAGCGTCGATTCCGAGCAGGAGCCGTACCGACATGGCCCACAGCATCGATTGGTTGTACACCCGCAAGGGTTGAATTTCTTGCACGCGAGCGTCCAAGTTCCTGGACGCAAATGGAATTGCAGCCAAGCAAGTCGTGCTTGCGAGCCGCAAGCTCGGGCGCAAAGAAGCGGAGGAGATCGCCGCGAAGGCGTCGATCGTGATCGTCGCCAAGGGCAAGCAGGTGAGCGAGTTCAAGCCCGCGGGCAAGCCGAGTCGAGAACTCCTCGACGCGATGTTGGGTCCAACCGGCAACCTGCGGGCTCCCACGATCCGGCGGGGCAAGACGATCCTGGTTGGTTTCAACGAAGATCTGTTCGCCGAACAACTCGGATGACGCGGCGGGCGCGCGCGCTGCCGGAGCGGTAGGCTCTCGCCCCATGTCTGCTGCGAGTTTTCAATCTCCGAGCTTCTGGTTGTCGGCACTCGACGAGCCTGTGCGTCAACGCGCGCCGCTCGATGGCGATGCTCGCTTCGACGTCGCGATCGTCGGTGCGGGTTATTCCGGCCTCTGGACCGCCTATTACCTCAACCAACAGGAACCGGGATGTCACATCGCGATCGTCGAAGCCGAGTTCGCGGGCTTTGGCGCCTCGGGCCGCAATGGTGGTTGGTGCGCGTACTATTTTTCAGGCATCGATCCGCTGCTCGCCGACCCGAGCACGCGCGAACAGGCGTTGGCCCTGCAGCGCGCGATGTTCGACGCCGTCGACGAGGTCGGTCTGGCGTCCGCGACCGCGGGCATCGACTGCGATTACGCGAAGGGCGGCGCGCTCGTCGCGGGGAGATCGCGCCACGAACTCGCGCGCCTGCGTGCGGGATGCGACGAAATGCGCGAGTACGGATTCACCGAGCACGACTTCCGCTGGCTCGAGGCGGATGAGTTCGCCGATCGCGCGCGCATCCACGGCGCGCTCGGCGGCATTTATTCTTCGCATTGCGCGGCAATCCAGCCCGCAAAACTCGCGCGCGGTCTCGCAGCCTATCTCGAAACGCGCGGCGTCTGCGTCTTCGAGCAGTCGCCGGTGCGCACGATCGAGCGGGGTGTGATCGCGACCGACCGCGGTCGGATCCGAGCGGATCACGTGCTGCGTTGCACCGAGGGCTACACGAGCAGGCTTCCAGGATTGAAGCGCGCGATCCTGCCGCTGCACTCGATGATGATCGCCACCGAGCCGCTGCCGGATTCCGTCTGGAAGGAAATCGGCTTGAGTGGCCGACCGACGTTCTCCGATTACCGACGCACCGTCACCTACGGACAGCGAACCGCGGACGAACGGCTCGCGTTCGGAACCCGGGGTTTCTACTACTACGGGTCCGGAATTCACGACTATTTCGACCGCGGCGATTCCGCGTTCGCTCACACGCATGCGACGCTGCTCGAGCTCTTTCCGTCGCTGTCGGATGTCGAAATCACCCACCGTTGGGGGGGCGCACTAGGCGTCACCCGCGACTGGATGCCGTTCGTCCAATACGATGCGAACACGGGCCGGGGTGCCGTCGGCGGATACGCGGGCAACGGCGTCGCGGCGGCCAACCTCGCGGGACGCACACTCGCAGAGCTCGTGCTCGGCCAGACCAGCGAGCGCACCTCGTTTGCGTGGGTCAATCACCCGTCCCGACGCTGGGAGCCCGAACCGCTGCGCTGGCTCGGCGCGCAGGGAGTCCGCCGCATGGGGGAATTGGCGGACGCGAAGGAGAAGCAGGGCCGCAACGCGGGCGTCTTCGGCTCGATCTTCGACCTGTTCGCCTCCCACTGATCGAGCGACCCGGCTTCGGGTTGGAGTGGACGCGGAATCGGTCGAACAGATCGCCTACGACTTGCGGGACGTCGAGGCTTCCGCGTCGCGCAGGCCAGCCGAATCCTGAGTCGAGCGCTCGGCGCTCATTCGCCTGCGGGGCGGCGCCAGAGGCTTGCGAGCCACGGTTGTTGCTCGCGGGGCAGTCCGTCGGGGCGGTAGTAGTGGCGGATCGCGCAGAAGCCGGATCCGAGTGCAAAGTCGCGCCAGCGTTCGTAGTCGTGATAGGCCGCGTAACGACCGCCGTTCCAGCCTTCTCGGTTGTCCCCGTGCGGATTCGACGCAAACAGCACGCCGCCCGGCCGCAGGCAGTCGAATAACTCGCCGAGCACGCGCGGCAGTTCCCGGGACGGTACGTGGAACAGGGAGGCGTTCGCGAACACGCCGTCGAACGCGGCTGCGGGCAGATCCAGCGCGAGGAAGTCCTGCTGCCAGACTTCGACGCCGGCTCGCTCGCGCGCCATCCGCACGAAGGCTTCTGCGCCGTCGAGTCCGACGGGCGCGTGCCCGCGTTTGACTAGCGCGACCAGGTCGCGCCCCGGCCCGCAGCCGAAGTCGAGGATGCGAAACGGCGCCTTCCCTTGGATACAGCCAAGCAGCGCGTCGATGTTCTGCGAGACATCGTGGTCGCAGGTGCCCTCCCAGAATTCGCGCGCGTGGCCTTCGTAGTAGGCGAGCGTCGCACGCGAGATGTCCGTCGGATCGGATTCGGCCACGCGAACCACGATGCCGCAAGCCGCGCGGACGTCAACCGGCTCGGCCCGCCGTGGCCAGCTGGCGTGCGATGCGCGGCGGAGCGAATGGCGTTTTTGCTCTCGATCCGTGCGCGCACCGAAAGTCCGCTCGGATCGAATCGTTAGCCGGCTCGGCTGCTCGTTTCATGCGCGCTCGAGAATCTTTCCGCGGTCGAAGGAACCGAGCCCTTCCCCATCAAGTCGCTGGATCGCGAGACCGATGAACGCGCAGATGTTCCGACTTCCTCACCAGATGTTCCGACTCTCTCACCAGATGTTCCGACTCCCTCACCTGATGGGTCTGGCGCTGTGCGCTCTCGCGGCGGGGATTCCGCTATCGGCTCGCGCAGCGATGATCGCGGTCACGAGCGACAACACCGCCTGGACGGAGGTCAGCTATCCGGTCGTGACCACGCCCGACGCCCCGAACGATCACCAGACGGGAATCGCCGAGGGCGACATCGTGGGCAACAACACCGGTGACCCGGCGGTGCTCACGATTTTCGACGACAACGGCACCCCCGGCGACCTGACGGACGGATACATCGGATTTCGGGTGCGGCTCGGAGAGGACAAGCCGCCGGCCGGCTTTACCGCGTTCTTTGGCGTCGGCATGGACGCGAATTCCGACGGCGCGATCGATCTCTTTCTCGCCGTCGACAACCAGCCGAGCGGCTCGGGCAATCAGATCGGCATCTTCAACCCCGGTACCGGCGCGAATACCTCTCCCAGTACCACGAGCATCATCACGACGCCGCTCGTGAGTTACGCGCTGGACGATCCGCTCTACGACAATTACGACTGGAGCGCGGTCACGACCATCGACCCCGCCGAGACGAACACCGACCTCGATGGGGGCGGAAAGGTCGACCGGTACCTCACCTTCGTGGTTCCGTTCGACGACGTCGTCGCGCAGCTGTTGGCCGTCGCCGGGATCGTCTTCGACGAGAACAGCACCGTGCAGTACGTGTTCGGAACCTCCACCCAGACCAACGCGCTCAACCAGGATCTGGCGGGCCCCACCGGAGAAACGACCTCGGCCCTGACCTGGGCGCAGCTCGGCGCGATCTCGAATCCGTACAGCGCTTCGGGAGTGCCGGTTCCCGAGCCGGGCACGGCCCTGTTGTTGAGCTTCGGGCTCGTCGCGCTGGCCGCGCTGCGCCGAAACGCCTGATCTCGCGGCCCTCCGAACCCTTCCCGGCGGGCGCATAACGGCTGGCTGAGTACCGAGATTCTTTAAATAAAATAGATAGTTACAGAGACTTTTACGTGCGCGCGAAGCGCTTCTGGCAAATTGCGCGGCGCGCAGCCCGGCGGCGATTTTCACGCCGAGAGGCTCGCAACCTGCGGGCATGTCGAATTGATTCGCTAGGATTCCGCATCGGCAGCAGTATGCCGGTGGCGCGGGACCTGATCCCGCGGACAAACAGGGTCGGGAACATACGGATGATTCGAATTGATCGCAGCGCCGTGTTCCGACGATATCGAGATCAGAGAGGAATACCGCATTGCGTACGCGTGGAACAGTCAAGTGGTTTAGCGATGAGAAAGGCTTCGGCTTTCTGACGCGCGATGATGGCGAGAAGGATGTCTTCTGCCATTTCAGCGCGATCAAAGGGGAAGGCTTCAAATCCCTGACAGAAGGACAGAAGGTGGAGTTCGACGTCGTTCAAGGCCAAAAGGGCCCGGCGGCCGAGAACGTGTTGCCGATTTAGCGCCAGCCCACCTGATTCGATTTGGGAACCCCGCGGGCGAAAGCCGGCGGGGTTTCTTCGTTTGGCGTCTGCGCTGGGCCGGGCGACTCGCAACGGCCGCCTGATCGACGCGCGCGGCCGGCTGTCGTTTGGAACGACATCCCGTCTCGGGAGACGAGCTGATTCGATCTGCGTTCTGCAGCGTCGCATCGCGTGCGAATGACGTGACTCGGCTCACAGAGTCCTTTTCACAGATACCGATACTCAACAACGACAGAGAGTGCAGCAGCGCAACGTCGCGAGGAGACTGTCTCGCGACATCCATTGAATTGGAGTCGCTACATGCATTCACGATTTGTCTCGATCACCGCGATCGCGGTGATCAGCCTCGCACCGATCTCTTGGCAAACAGACTCTCGCGCGGCCGTTTGGTCCGGCGGTCAGGAGGTCCTGATCGAATGCCCGAGCTGGGAATGGGAGCCGTCACAGATTCCCGGTGTCCTGTACGAAATCTGCTTCGACGACATCGAGCACTGCTCGGAGGCGGATATCGGTGACTCGGTCTGTATTCCGTCGCTGGGTTATCACGACGTTTGGGTCACCGCGATCGACTACCAGGGCAATGAGCCCATCTACTACGACGGAGACATCGTTGCGATCGAACGGGTAACGAGCGCGGATTTTTCGGGAAATGGCTCCGTTGGGTTCAGCGACCTGAGCTTCTTCTCCAATAGTTATGGTGCGCTTGGAGAGAATCCCGCCGATCTCGATGGCGATGGAGTCGTCGGGATCCAGGATTTCGGAAAATTTTCACAAGCGTTCGGTAAGTGTGTCAATCCGAGCGGAACGGTATACGAGCCTTGCTGAGATTCGAACGCCCCGGCACGGCGCCTTCCAACAATGCGGCCTGGCCTCCAAACCGCGGGGTTCGCGCGCGCCGCGCGGTTTGCGGCGGGCTCTGGCTGTGATCGAGCCGCTCGATCCTGCATTGGCGGTGTTCGCTTCGCCGTCTGTGATACGCTTTTTCGAATCGTGCCTTTCGGGAGAGCGTGCCGATGCAGACCACGGAGCCCTGCCGCGCAGCCGGTGAGGTGGCAGAGCTCATGACGCCGGATCCCGTCACCGTCTTGCCGACCACTCCGGTCAAGGACGTGTGGAAGATCATGTCCGAGAGGCGGTTCCGGCATATGTTGATCTCGGATGGCGCGAACGGGCTACTCGGCTTGGTTAGCCAGCGCGATCTCCTGGCTGCTTCGAACTCTGACGATCCGGGGACCGAGGGCGACGACCGCCCGATATCCGCTTTGATGCACGAGTCCGTGGATACCGTGCAGCCCGAACGCTGTGCGGCGGAAGCCGCTCGCTATATGTTGCGCTACAAGCGCAGTTGTCTGCCGGTGGTGGACGCTCGCGGCGCGTTGGTCGGAATCCTTACCGAAGCCGACTTCCTGAGACTTGCGACGCGGGAAGTGCCGCCCTGCACCTGCGGCGGAGTGAAGCTGCGCGGCTGATTCCCCGCGAAGCCTGCCCGGCGTTCGCCAACCAGGGCGCCGCGACACGCACCCAACCAGGGCCGCCGCGACACGCACCCCACCAGGGCGCCGCGACACGCACCCACCCAGGG
>CAZBSV010000206.1:0-10276 GCA_964494795.1 uncultured Spirochaetales bacterium
CTCGCTTCGAGCAGATCGCCCGGGTCGGCATGCCGAACGCCTTTGGGTCCCAGCGCTTTGGTCGCGACGGGCGCAACGCAGAGCTGGGCGCGCGTCTGCTGCGCGGCGAGTTTGTCTTGAAGGATCGCCGCAAAGCGCGCTTCGCGGTCTCGGCGCTGCAGTCGGTGGTATTCAACGACGTGCTCGACGCCCGCTTGATGGGGATCGGCCAACTCGAAGTCGGCGACGTCGCGCTGATTCACGCTTCGGGTGGGCAGTTTCGGGTCGAAGACCTCGAGCGCGAGCAGCCGCGCGCGGCGACCTTCGAAATCAGCCCGACGGGCCCAATTTTCGGCAACCGCGCAATCGAGACGGCTGGTGAAGTGGCGCTGCGCGAGGAGGCTGCCCTAGAGCTTCGCGGGATCCGCATCGCGGAACTTCGACCTCCCCGCGGTATTCGCCTGAGAGGGGGCCGGCGCGCGCTGCGTGTGCGACCCGACAATGCGCGCATGCGCGACTTTGCGGGCGGATTCTGGCTGGACTTCGAGCTTCCGCCGGGCAGTTACGCGACGGTGTTGATTCGGGCCGTATTGGGCGAAGAACCGGAGGCCGGTCCGCTCGCGAAGCCGGGTGACATTCCGCACCCGGCCGCGTTATCTTGAGCCCCGCGAAAGGAGGTCCTCCCCGATGAAGATTGCCCAATCCGTCACGGAGCTGATTGGCCGCACTCCGCTCGTCCGCCTCAATCGGGTTGCCGCCTCGGTAACACCGATGATCGTGGCGAAACTCGAGAGCCAGAACCCCGCGAACAGCGTCAAGGATCGCATCGGTCTGGCGATGATCGAAGACGCCGAGAGGGCCGGCGCATTGGTCCCGGGCAAGACCGTGATCGTCGAACCCACCAGCGGAAATACCGGGATCGCGCTCGCGATGGTGGCTGCCGTGAAGGGCTACCAGTGCATCCTGACCATGCCCGAATCGATGAGCCCCGAGCGCCGCGCGGTGCTTCGCGCCTTTGGCGCCAAGCTCGTCTTGACCGATCCCGCGAAGGGAATGCCCGGCGCGATCGATCGCGCCAAGGCGTTGCTCTCCGAAATACCGAATTCATTCATGCCGCAGCAGTTCCAGAATCCGGCGAACCCGGAAGTACATCGGCGAACCACCGCCGAAGAGATCTGGACAGATACGGACGGCAAAGTCGACGCGTTGGTCGCAGGCGTCGGAACCGGCGGAACGATCACGGGAGTTGCCCAGGTCCTCAAGCAGCGAAAGCCCAGCTTCAAGGCGATCGCGGTCGAGCCCGCGGACAGCCCCGTGCTCTCCGGCGGTTCGCCCGGCAAACACCTCATCCAGGGTATCGGCGCGGGCTTCGTGCCCGACGTTCTCGACAGGAAACTCATCGACGCCGTCATCCAGGTGGGCAACGAAGATTCGCTCGAGATGGCGCGCCGACTCGCCACCGAAGAGGGAATTCTCTGCGGGATCTCGTCCGGTGCCGCCGTGACTGCGGCTCTCGAGTACGCGGCCGGCGAGGGACGTGGCAGCGCGCTGATCGTCGTCATCATCCCGAGTTTCGGCGAGCGCTATATCCAGACGAAGCTGTTCGAACCGTACCGATACGAGGGCAGCGACGAGATCAATTTCTGAATCAACGGGTTCTGGTTATTGGTTTTCAGGGGGGGGCTGAATCAATGGCAAGTGATCTGTCCGATCGGATTCAATCGATTGTCGCCGACCAGCTCGGAGTCGAGCTGGTCGAAGTGACGAAAGATGCGAGCATCCTCGACGATCTCGGCGCGGACTCGCTCGATGTCGTCGAACTCGTGATGACGCTCGAAGAGGCGTTCAATATCGAAGTCCCCGACGAAGCCGTCGAGGAGATGCGCACGATCGGCGACGTTCAGCGGTTCGTGGAGTCCCGCGTCAGCTGAATCAGCCGAGAGTAGCGACCCCGCCCGCTGAATTGCCGGATTACCGGAGTGCCGGAATACCGGATCGGCGATTCGGTGCGCCCGCGTGGCGTCGGATAGGGGTGAGGATGTCAGCCGAACCCTCCAAGATCGTTCTCGTCGACGGTACCAATTCCCTCTACCGGGCGTTCTTCGCAATCCCGCCGCTGCGCGCGCCCGACGGCACCCCGACCAACGCCGCCTACGGCTTCGTCAACATGCTCGGCAAGCTGATTCGCGAAGAAGCCCCCGACCGCGTGATCGTCGTATTCGATGCGCGAGGCCCGACCTTCCGTCATCGACTCTACGACGCCTACAAGGCCAATCGCGAAGCGCAACCCGAAGATCTCGCGGCCCAGTTCCCGATCGTGCGCGAACTCGTCGACGCCTATCGGATCCCCATGATTTCGGTGCCCGACTTCGAGGCCGACGACGTGATCGCGACGCTCGTCGCGCGCGCTCCCGCGGACGCGCAGATCTCGATCGTTTCTACCGACAAAGATCTGATGCAGCTCGTGAGCGATCGCGTGACCCTGGTCGACGGTATGAAGGATCGCCGCTACGGACCGTCGGACGTCGAGGAGCGCTTCGGCGTGCGCCCCGAACGCATGCTCGATCTGCGTGCGTTGATCGGCGATCCCAGCGACAACATTCCGGGCGTGAAGGGCATCGGCGAGAAGGGCGCAGCGGCATTGATCGCGCAGTGGGAGACGCTCGAAAACCTGATCGAGCACCGCGCGGAGATTTCCGCGACGCGGGCGAGAAACGCGCTCGACTCGCAGATCGAGCAGGCGCGCCTTTCGAAGCGCCTCGCCACGCTCCGCACCGACACGCCCGTGCCGGTCGATTTCGCTGGCGAGCCGCTTCGCGCGCCGGACCGCGAAGTGCTTCGAGCGCTCTTCGAGCGGCTGGGTTTCGTGCGCCTGATCGAGGCGATCGACGCGGACGGCGCAGCTGCCGCGCCCACGCGCTTGCAATCTTCGGTGGAAGTCGTTCAGGTGCGGGACCGCTCGGCGCTCGACACTGTGATGCGCCAGTGGGGCGAACGTTCGACGCTCCCACTGCTCTGTGTGCTCGGCGAGCGCGCGCCGATCGCAGCGGATGTGATCGGCTTCGCGCTCGGCCTGGACGAATCTCGCGCCGCCTACGTCGCGGTGGGTCCGGGCGCGGATGAGCTGCCGCTGGAAGTCGTCATCGATCGCTTTCGGCCGCTGTTCGAAGGCGCGCACGCGCGCGCTTGGATCGCGGCTGACGCCAAGCAGATCCAGATCGTACTCGGCGAATTGGGCCTCGAACTCCCGTCTCCCGCATTCGACGCCGGAATCGCGAGCCAACTGCTCGACTTTGCGGCTGCGCACACGATTTCCGCCGTCGCGTTGCGCGAGATCGGCCGCAAGATCGCGAGCTGGGAGGATCTCGCGGGTCGAGGCGCAAAAGCGACGCCCGCTCGGGAGCTCAGCGTCGAAGGCGTCGCGGGCTGGGCGGGCGAACAAGTCTGCGCGCTCAGCGCATTACACCCGCTGCTGTCGCAGCGCCTGGAGCGGGACGGACTCGAGGCACTCTGCAACGACGTGGAGCTGCCTCTGACGGGAATTCTTGCGCGCATGCACCGAACGGGTGTGTGCATCGACGAGCCGCGACTCGAAAAGCTCTCCGAGGAGTGGGGGCAGCGACTCGAGGGGATCGAGGCGAAGATCTACGAACTCGCTGGCGAACGCTTCTTGATCTCGTCGCCCATGCAGCTGCAGAAGATTCTGTTCGAGAAGCTCAAGTTGCCGCCGACCAAGAAGACCAAGACCGGTTACTCGACCGACGAGAGCGTGCTCGTCCAGCTCGCCTCGAAGCACGATCTTCCGGCCGCGATCCTCGCGTATCGACAACTCGCGAAACTCAGGAGCACCTACGTGGACGCGCTGCCGCCGCTGGTGAATCCCGCGACGGGCCGCATCCACCCGACCTTCCATCAGCTCGGCGCCGCGACGGGGCGCCTTTCCTCCGCTGACCCGAACGTCCAGAACATTCCGATTCGCAGCGACGAGGGAATCCGGATTCGGGAGGCCTTCATTCCCGCGAGCGGGAAGGTCATGCTCTCGGCCGACTACTCGCAGGTTGAATTGCGCATTCTCGCGCACTTCTCGGAAGATTCGAGTCTGGTGGAATCGTTCGAGCGCGGAGAGGACATCCACCGCCGGACCGCGGCCGAGGTCGCGCGCATCGATCTCGCGGACGTCAGCGACCAGCAGCGCGCCCACGCCAAGGCGGTGAACTTTGGCATCCTCTACGGGCAATCTGCGTTCGGGCTCGCGGGCCAACTCGGGATCGCGAGCGCCGACGCCCAGCAGACGATCGACGCCTATTTCGAGCGCTATCGGGGCGTTCGCGGCTTCATCGACGGAACCATCGAGACTGCGCGCGAGCGCGGATTCGTGCAGACGCTCTTGGGCCGTCGCCGCTACCTGCCCGATCTCGCGTCGCGCAACCGCACGTTGCGTCAGGCCGCCGAGCGAATGGCGGTCAATACGGTGATCCAGGGAACCGCCGCCGACCTGATCAAGCGGGCCATGGTGGAGATCGCGGCGGCGCTCGACGACGCCTGCCCCAGCGCCCAGATGATCTTGCAGGTCCACGACGAACTCGTGTTCGAAGTTTCGCCCGTGCAAGTCGACGCGCTGAGCGAGCTCGTGGTCGCGCGGATGGAGGGCGTGTGGCCGCTGCGGGTGCGGCTGCGGGTGGACGTGGGCGTCGGCGCAAATTGGCGGGAGGCGCATTGAGCGACCCCCCCGAGCCGGGCGAGCGAATAGTTCGGCGCGAGCCTGCGTCGAAGCCGGGTGATCGATTCGAAGCGGAACCCACCGACCTCGAAGCCGTGAGTCGCGCAGCAAAAGGGGATCACGAGGCGTTTCGGGTGCTCGTGGAACGCTACCAGGGTCGCGCATACGGGCTCGCGCGTCGGATCCTGCGCGATGAAGAGCAGGCAAAAGATGTCGTTCAAGAAGCGTTTCTCAAGGTGTATCGCTCGCTCGGTCGGTTCGAGGGCCGTTCGAGCTTCTACACCTGGTTCTACCGCGTGGTTGTGAATCTCTGCATCGACGCCAAGCGCCGACAGCCCGCGGGTCGGATGCTGGAGTGGGACGAGGAGCAAGCGCTCGAGACGCCGGTCGGCAGCGGGCTCGACGCGGTCGATCCCGAGCGCCAGAGCGCGAGCGGGCCCGCTGGCGACCTCGAGCGCGCGGAGCTGCGCGAGGCGATCGGGCGCGCGATCGAGGCGCTGCCCGACGACGCGCGCCAGACGCTGTTGTTGCGCGAAGTCGACGGACTCGGTTACGCGGAGATCGCACAGGCGTTGGGGATTCCGAAGGGCACCGTGATGAGCCGTCTCCACCACGCGCGGCGTCGGATGCGCGTGCTGCTCGCCGAGCAAGGGGTGGGCGGGTTGAACGAGGAGGTGCCGTGAATTTGCGCAGCGCGGGCAGGCTCGAAAAGCACGAGCGCGAGCTCCATGCCTATTGCGACGCTGAGTTGCGCGGTTTGCGGCGCTGGTGGTTCGAGCGCCGGCTCGCGCGCTCGCCGGAGCTGCGCGCGGAACTCGCAGCGCTGCAGCGGCTGGCGCGCTGGGTCCAGGAGCTCGATTCGCGGTCGACGGGCTTCGACGTGTGGGACCGGATCGCGTTGCGGCTGCCGGCGCTCGACGCCGAGCGCGCCGAGTCGCCGCCGGCGAGCGGGCTAGATTGGCTGGCCTCCTGCTCCCGACCGATCGCGGCGGTGGCCGTCAGTGCAGCGCTGGCGCTGGCGCTGTTCCTCGGCATCATGAGGGACCGCGCAGCGTCGACTCCGGGGATGATTCGCTGGTTGGATACGGGGGGTCGAGGCGTGATGGTGCTGGAGGACCAGGGTGACGCGACGATCGTATGGTTGCTCGATGCGCCCGAAGACGAGGCTTCAGAGGGAGGTTCGAGTGAAGCCGTTTAGCACTTTCGGAGTGAAGCCGTTCAGCACATTCGGCGTGAATCCGTTCCGCACTTTCGCCTTGAAGCCGTTCAGCTCTTTCGGATTTGTCGCCATCTTCGTGGCAGCACTGCTCGCTGCGCATTCCGCTTGGAGTGAGGATCCGGCTCGGTTCGTCGTGAAGGTGACTGTCGCCGAAATTTCCGACGCGGAGGGCAAGATCGACCCGCGCGCCAAGCGCCTCGATCACAACCTGCGCCAGAAGTTCAAATACAAGAGCTTGAGCGTGATCACGGAGCGGCACCTCGCGCTCGCACTCGACGAGGTCGGGAGTGTGAAGCTCCCGAACGGTCGCATGTTCCGGGTGCGCCCGCTGAACCTCGGAGAGCGCGGCCTGCTGATGGCCGTCGGCTGGGAGGGCGAGGTGATGATGGACATGCGCGCTCCGAACAACCACCTGCTCGTGATCGGCGGGCCCGCGCACGGCAAGGGGCAACTCGTGGTGAGCATCGAGCCCCAGTACGCAGACGACTAGCGGTTCGACGGGCTGCGAAGCTTCGCGCCGAGCCAACTCTCTTCGAAAATTCTCGCGCCAGCGCCCTGCGATCCACCCGCGGCGTTCGGCACACGCTACGGTCCCGGGATGTTGCTTCGACTCGAGGGTGTGGCCCGCAGCTTCGGCGGCCGAACGTTGTTCAGCGATGTTGGGATCAGCATTCATCGCGACGATCGGATCGGGTTGGTGGGCCCCAACGGCGCGGGCAAGACCACGCTGTTGCATATCGCCGCGGGCCTCGAAGCTCCGGATTCGGGCCGCGTCGCCGTACCCCGAGGCGTCCGGATCGGAATGCTGCGCCAGGAGGTCGATCCGGATCGCAGCTGCTCGGTGCGCGCCGAGGTGTTGTCGGTATTTTCCGAGCTCGCCGCGCTCGAGCGCGAACTCGCGGAACTCGAAACCCGGATGGAGCAGCTCGCGAAAAGCGGGAGTGAAATTCCTGCGGATGTCGTGGATCGCTACGGCGATTGCCGGACGCGCTTCGAACTCGGCGGTGGCTTCGAGCGCGAGTCGCGCGTGGAGCGCATTTTAACGGGCCTCGGTTTCGACGCCGCGCGGATGGAGCGCCCTCTGCGCTCCTTCAGCGGCGGTTGGCTGATGCGGGTGGAGCTCGCCAAGCTCCTGCTGTTGACCCCCGATGTGCTGCTGCTCGACGAGCCGACCAACCACCTCGATCTTCCCTCGATCCAGTGGTTCGAGGAGATGTTGGTCACGTATCCCGGAGCGGTCGTGATCATCTCCCACGATCGGACGTTCCTGCGCCGGCATGTGAATCGGATCGCGGAACTCGAGGCAGGCGGACTCACGGTCTTCGATGGCAGCTTCGATCGCTATCTCGAACAGAAGTCGTTGCGGCGTGCCGAACTCGTCGCCAACAAGCGCAGCCAGGATCGGAAGGTCGCGGAAACCGAGCGCTTCATCGAGCGATTTCGCGCGAAAGCGAGCAAGGCCAAGCAGGTCCAGAGTCGCGTCAAGGCGCTTGGCAAGCTCGACCGCGTGGAGCTCGCCGACGACCGCAAGCGGAGCATGCGGCTCGCCATTCCGTCCGTCGTGCGATCGGGGCGCTCCGTGCTGCGCCTCGAGGGCATCTGCAAGTCGTACGCCGACACCGTGGTGTACACGGGCGTCGATCTGTCGATCGAGCGCGGAAATCGCGTCGCTCTGGTCGGCCCCAACGGCGCGGGCAAGTCGACGCTGCTGCGGATTGCCGCCGGCGTGCTGCCGTTCGACGCTGGCGAGCGGACGCTCGGCCACAACGTCACGGTCGCGTTCTTCGCCCAGCATCAGCTGGAGGCTCTCGACGCCGCGCGCAGCGTAATGGAAGAGCTCGAAACCGCCGCCGCGCTGGACGACATTCCGCGACTGCGAGGCCATCTGGGCGCATTCCTGTTTTCGGGAGATGACGTTCAGAAGAAAGTGAGCGTTCTGTCGGGGGGCGAGAAGTCGCGCCTCGCGCTCGCGAAGCTCCTGCTCCGGCCCGCGAACTTCCTGGTACTCGACGAGCCCACGAATCACCTCGACCTGACATCGCGCGAAGTTCTCGAAGCTGCGCTCGCGGGTTATGGCGGCACGCTTCTGCTGATCTCCCACGATCGCACCTTCCTGAACACCCTCGTAGACCGCACCGTCGAAGTCGAGGGCGGCCGCCTGCGGGAATTTCCGGGCAACTACGACGACTATCTGCGCGATTCGAAGGCGTTGGCGTCGCGCAGGTCTTCGCCCGGCGCAGCCGAAGAGGTGCGGACTCTCGCCGAGCGGGTTTCGCCGAAGCCATCTGCGCAGCAGCCGACGGCGCTGCAGTCGACGGCGCCGAAGGCGTCTACCCCGCAGCCGTCCGCGCCGCTCAGTAAGCAGGAGCGAATCGCCGCGCGCGCGCGTGCGAAGGAGCGCGCGAGCCAACACCGGCGCGCCAGCAAGCAGCTGGTGGCCGTCGAGCAGGAGATCCGCGGGCGCGAGGAGCGCCTCGAGGAAATCGCGTGGCAGCTCGGAGACCCGGAACTTCGCAAGGATCCCGACGCGATTCGCGAAGTCGAGGCCGAGCGCGACGCGCTTCGAGGTCGCGTCGAAGAACTCTATCGGGATTGGGAGCGCCTATCCGCCGAAGTCGAAGCCGGCGAGCAGGCGGGCGTGGAATGACCTTGCGCGAATTCTGTCGGCGGATTCTCGCGAGCGGGGACCTCGAAGCGAAGTTGCAGTCGCCGCTCGCGTGCCGCGCACTCTCCGACGAGCCCATCGGCGCGCCGCTGTTTTTCGAGCGCCCGGCTCGCGACCCGGGTCTCGAAATTCACGGCGGCGTGGGGCCGCTCCCGCGACCCGGTGAGCTCGCCTCGCGTGACGCGCGTGCGCGCTGTCTCGCGCGGTTTGCGAACCACGAGCTGATGGCGGTGGAGCTATTCGCGTGGGCGCTGTTGCGCTGGCCGGAACTTCCAGTGCGCTTGAGGCGCGGGTTCGTCGCGGTTCTCGCAGAAGAGCAGCTGCACTGTCGCCTCTATCTCGAGCGGCTTCGCGCGCTCGGGTCCGAACTTTCGGAGCACCGCCTGTCGGATTATTTCTGGAAACACGCGCCCGCGATCGGAGCCTCCGAGCACGGTCCGCGGGCCTTTCTCTGCGCGATGGGGCTCACCTTCGAACAAGCCAATCTCGACTTCACGCTGATCTACCGCGACGGTTTTCGAAACGCGGGTGATGAAGAGTCTGCATTGATCTGTCAGAAGATTCACGATGATGAGATCGGCCACGTGAGGCTCGCCGCCAGCTGGCTGCGCGAACTGACGCTCGACGGGCAGACGGAAACCGAAGCCTATCAGCAGGCCATTCCATTTCCGCTCGCAGCCGCCCGCGCGAAGGGCCGGCGCTTCGAGCAGGCCGCGCGGCAGCGCGCGGGGCTCAGCGCGGAATTCATCGCTTTCGTGCGCGGCGCTCGCTCGTCCGCCGAGCGGCTGCCCGAGCGCGAGTCGAAATTGCGATGAATGCAGACGTGCTGCTGATCCCCAACCTGGGCGCCGAGGAGGGCGAGGGTTGGGGGGCGCCCGCTTACCGACCAGCCGACGAGACTCCAAGCGTTGCGCAGCCCGCGCGCGAGAGCGTGCAGCGCGCGGCCGCGCAGCTCTGGAGGAACCTCTTCGCGCCCGGAGCGCGCTGCCTGGGTGAACCCGATGCGGCCGTCGACACCGCCTGGCCGAAGGAACTCGGGGCGCGCAGCCCGCAGGCCGCGTTTTCGTGGCTGGATGCGACGGATTGTGCGGTCGCGTGGCTCAACACGCCCGCTGCGCGGCAATTCGCCGCACAGTCGCAACGCCGCCTACTCGGCGCGGATCCCGCTGTCGTGCAGCAGGTGCACGACAAAGCCTTCGCCCACCATGTCGCGATCGCAGAGCGATTGCTGCCCGCCGGACTCGAGTCTTGCATCGCGGTGCTCGAACCCGAGACACTGCGCGACCCGGATTGCGCGATGCGCGAAATCGAAGCGGCGCTCGCGCGCTGGCCGGCGTGGACGGCGGGCCGCTTCACCCTCAAGCCGCGCTTTGGCACCAGCGGTCGCGGGCGGGTCGCGGGCCAGGCCGACCGCGTCGCCGAAGTGCGCCGCGCGTTCGCGCGACTCGCCGAGTCCGGCGGCGCGATGTTGGAACCCTGGCTCAAGCGAACCTGCGACCTGAGCGCCCAGATCTGGATCGGTCCCGATCGGGAACTCGTGCTCCTCGGCACCACGGAACTCCTCGTCGAGAACTCGGGGCTGTATCGCGGACATCGCGGTTTCGTCGACAGCAAGGGCCGGGTGACCTCGGGCAGCCCCTACGACGAAGCCCTGCGCGAGGCGGCGATTGCCGTCGCCCGGGCCGCCGCGGCC
>CAZBSV010000207.1:0-2280 GCA_964494795.1 uncultured Spirochaetales bacterium
ATTGCTGCGCAGATCACCAGCGGCGATCCGCGCTGTTTTCTGACCGTGATCGACCTGCGCGCCCAGCCGCAGCGCCGCCGCCGGCGCTGACGGCTATTCCCGGCGCCGATACAAGCGCGCGAAGGTCCCGTGCAGCGGCACGTGATCGACGAGTTCGAGTTTTCGATCGAGGAATTGGATGTAGGCGCGATCCGGGCGTCGGTGACCCGCCAGAAACCAGACGTACTCGGGGTCTTCCGTATCGAGAAACAGCTGGGTTCTCGGGATGTCCTGCTCGGATCCGGCAAGCAGGTTCACCCGGTTCGGCGCGCCGGTCCGCTCGAGGTAGTAGTCGAACGACTCGGACCCCCACGCGTAGGCGATTACACGAACATCGGCCAACGGCTCGCAACGTGACGCGACCGCGGCCGCAGCTTCGCGAAACTGCTCCTTGCGGGGCTGGCTGTAGTAACCGCCGCTCACAAACGGTCCGTAGATCAGTACCGCGGCGACTGCAGCGCCGGCCAGCGCCTGAATTCGGACCGCGCTCAGCGCGCAAGTCATCGCACGCGCCAACAGCAGCATCGCGGGTGGGAGCGAAATGATCAGATTTCGATTGTTGAGAATGGGTGACGACGTCAGCGAGCGCAGATACGCCAGCGCGAATGGAATGACGAACCAGGCGATCAACAGCGCGGTGGGCGATCGCAGCCAGTTCGTCAGGTTTCCGGAAGTGCCTGTGCGTTGATCTGCGATCCACCGCCAGGCCGCAAGAATGAACAGCAGCGCGACGAACCACGCGAGGTAGCCGCTGGTATCGAAGAACACGAAGCGCCAGAATTCGCCGATCGAATGCAATCCGGGAAGCGGAAGGTAGTCGTGGCCCTCGCCGAAATCCTCGATCAGGTACCCGATCCACGGCACGTATGCGGCGATGACGGCGGCCGCGACTGCGATGACCCGCGGGAGCGCCTGCGGGCGAAACGCGTACAAACCGCCCAGCCCAGCGAGCTGAATGGCGACGAGTAGCAGTCCGAAGTGATGCAGGTATTGCGTTGTGACCGCGCACGCGATGTAGGCAGCTGCAGTCGAGCTTGAAATTCGATCGTGCGCTTCGAGTTGCTCGCGCAGGCGGAACCAGAAGTGCGTAGACGCGATCGAGAACAAGAGCAGCAGCGAGTACGCGCGCGCCTCCTGGCTGTAGTAGACAGGCTGATAGGAAAACGCCAGCAGGCACGCGGCGAGCAGGCCCTCGCGCACTGAATAGAGCTGTCTGGCGAGGAAGAAGATCGCGATGATTGCGAGCACGCCGGCCACCGCGGACGGCATGCGCAGCGCGACCTCCGACTCACCGACGTACTTCTCGACGAAATAAAGCAGTGCGGGAAAAGCGGGCGGATAAGGAGTGGGGCGAACACCGTGCTCGATGACAGCCGAGAGCGTCGTCTGGTGGCTCTGCTTCCAGCTCGAAAGCTCGTCGTTCCACAGCGACTGGGCGTCCAGCCCGTAGAAGCGCAGCACCGAGCCGCCGAGAATGATCGCGCTGAGGAGTGCCGCCACCACCGCACCGCGCTGAACAACCATGGATATTCGAAACTCCATCTTGGTTTCACTGAAAGTGGTGTCACTGAAGGTGGTGTCTCTGAAGGTGGTGCCTCTGAAAGAGCGCGCTGAGCCCGCCGGAATATCGTCGCTCCCTTGCACGGACTGTAGTAGCGGAATCTAAATCCTGCGCGCCGATCGAGTCAGCTTTGCGGAGTGAACGCGTCCGGAATTGAGGCCACCGCCGAGAACGCTCCCGCGCCGTCGTGCGGATCAACGGCGACACTCGCGCTCTCGATCATTTCGGTTCGACTTCCTCCTTGGCGATCTCGGCGAGCATGGCGTCGACCTCGGCGACGCGGTCGCCGGAATGCGTGTTGGCGACGATCCGCTCCACGAGCGGGCGCGCGTCATCGACGCGGTCCGTCATCACGTACGCTTTCGCGAGGAGCGTCAAGATTTCCGAATTCGAGGGCAATAGCGCGTGCGCGTGTTCGAGACTCTCGAGGCTCGCGGCCGGATCTTCGCCCGGCGCGAGGAAGCTCTTGCCATACATCGCGTACGTCTCGGGAATCTTCGAATCCAGCTCCCAGCTCCGGACGTAATGGCGCCGCGCTTCGACCAGGTGCTTTCCCCTTTGGCCTGGATCGTCCTGTTTCAGAGATTTGAAGTGCAGGTACTCCGCATAATCCAACTCGTTTTCGGCGCTCTGCGGATCGATCTCGAGAAGTACGTTGATCTCGCGCAGCGGATGAGCTT
>CAZBSV010000208.1:0-14452 GCA_964494795.1 uncultured Spirochaetales bacterium
GAGTTCGGGCGCCCATTTGCCGCCAGAATTCGAGCTGGTCATCACACCCGTCAACGGGCCCTTGGTGACGACCATGTAGCGCGCGCCACACGACGCGTTGGTTCCGGTCAGCGGCCCGGTCGCGAAGATCAGTTTGTTTTCCGGCGCCAGCGGATCGACCCGCGGATCGACCTCTTCGTATAGGTAGCGGGCCGCCACGCCGCGGCCGCCGACGTAGTGTCTCGCCCAATCTTGGTTGAGATCTTCGACCGCGATCGACTGGCGGGTGAGGTCGACGCGCAAGAGTTTGCCCGTCCAGCCGCCGAGCCGCTCTTCGCTCATCGGGCGCCCTCCCCCTCGACGGCTTTCCGATACGCCGAATCGACGCTCTCGCCAAAAGCCACGAGCCAGGCTCCCGGGTCGACTTCGGCGATCGCGATTGCGCCGGTTGGACAGGCGTGCGCGCAGGCCGGATCGCCCGCGCACAGATCGCATTTGGCCGCGCGGTCGGTCGATTTGTCGTAGAAGATGGTGCCGAACGGGCACGCGATCACGCAGAGCTTGCAGCCGACGCAGACTTCGTCGATCACGATCTTGGCGCCGGTCTGCAGATCGACGTCGATCGCATTGACCGGACACGCCTGCATGCACCAGGCTTCGCTGCACTGGAAGCACGCGTACGGCGCGTAACTCGCCTGCTCGTCGAATACGTGCACGCGGATCAGCGACCGCGACGGCTGGAAAGTGCCGGTCTGCACCCACGAGCAGGCCAGCTCGCATTGTTTACAGCCGGTGCACTTCGCTGGATCGACCCGGAGAGCGCCATCGAGTGCTGCCATACCCCACCCCTCCTGCACTTCCGCCCACCTACTCGTTTGTGCTTCCGACGCTCCCGCTACGAGGCGACAGGGTCACCCGCTACGAGGGAACAGGGTCACCCGCTCACTTGCCCGCTCGCAGATCCCGGCTTCCGCTCTGCATGTTACACCGTGGATCGGGAACGGATCCGGAAATCGGAAACGAGCGCTGCAGGAGCTGTAGATTCCGGGTTGCGGATGCTAATCGTCCCCCGCGCAGCCCGAACCCGCGCAAGCGGGTATCGCCGCTTCACGGAGGCCCATGACCGCCACGAGCCCGCTGCCCGCATCTGGAACGCTATTCGGACACCCGACCGGCCTGTTCACGCTGTTCTTCGCGGAGATGTGGGAGCGCTTCTCCTACTACGGGATGCGCGCGCTGCTCGTCTTCTACATGATCAAGGGGTTCTTGAATTACGGCGACGCGCAGGCCTACGCGGTCTACGGCGCCTACACGGCGCTCGTCTACGCGACGCCATTCATCGGCGGCATGCTCGCGGACCGGCTGCTCGGCAAGCGGCGCGCCGTCGTGATCGGCGGCCTGCTGATGTCCGCGGGCCATCTGCTGATGACCGTGCAGCACGAGACGGCGTTCTTCAGCGCGCTGGCGCTGATCATCTGCGGCAACGGCTTTTTCAAACCCAACATCTCCACGATGGTGGGCACCCTGTATCCGGCTGGCAGCGTGCGCCGCGATGGCGGCTTCACGATCTTCTACATGGGCATCAATCTCGGTGCCGCGCTCTCGCCACTGATCTGTGGCTACATCGGCGAGACCTATGGCTGGCACTACGGCTTCGGACTCGCGACGGTCGGGATGCTCGTCGGCCTCGCGGTCTTCGTCGCTCCGATCCGATTGACCCAGATCCTGATTCTCTCGGGCGCGTTCGCCACCGCGAGCGCGCTCTTGTTCATGCAGGACAGCGCCCTGCAGCTGATGGTGAATGCCGCGGTGGCGATCGCGCTCGCAGCCGGCGGCATCATCGCATGCATCGCGCTCGCGCGCGGCGGGTTGCCACCCGATGCGGGCGCACCACCGGATCCCGGCGCGCTGCGCCGAAAGGTTGCGGGCGTGCTGCGCGCAGACTTCGCGGTCTATCTCGGTGTTCTGGTCGCAATTCCGCTGTTCGCGCTGCTCGTGCAGCGCAACGAGATCGCAGGCTGGATGCTGGCGCTGTTTGGCGGCGCGGCGGTGATTTCGCTGCTCCACGAAGCCTTTCGCTCCGACACCGTGGAGCGACATCGACTGTTCGTCGTGCTGATCCTGACCTTCTACTCGATTCTCTTCTGGTCGTTTTTCGAGCAGGGGGGCAGCTCGATGAACAATTTTACCGATCGCAACGTCGATCGCGTCGTCGAAGACCGCACGATCCAGGCCTCGGAAGTCGGATCCACGATCCGGATCGAACTCAACCAGGAGCAGCTCGGCCACGTGCTCGGCGATCGGCGGATCGTGCTCGACGACGTCGATGCGGCGCGCGCCAGCGGCAATGCGGCTGTGGAATGGCGGGTCGGCGAGGAAGACGTCGGGATGGGGGTCGGCGGCTCCGAAATCAAGGCGTCGATCTTCCAGGCCGCAAATCCGATCTTCATCCTCGTTTTCGGGCTCGTCGCGACCGCGCTGTGGGGCTTTCTCGGCCCGAGAGGCTGGGAGCCGAGCACACCCGTCAAGTTCGCACTCGGGCTGCTCCAAATCGGGCTCGGCTTCGGCGCGTTCTGGTATGGCGCCCACAGCGCGGATTCGCGCGGGATGGCGAGCAGCAGCTGGCTCTTGCTCGGCTATCTGCTGCAGACGACCGGTGAGCTCTGCCTGTCGCCGGTCGGCTTGTCGATGGTCACGGCGCTCTCGCCGAAACGCATCGTGAGCACCGTGATGGGCGCCTGGTTCCTCGCGACGGCGTTTTCGGGCTACCTGGCCGGCATGATCGCGGGCCTCACGGGCGTCGAGCACGACGCGGGCGGATCGCAGGGCATTCCGATTCCGCTCGAGACGGTCGGAATCTACGGCGAGGTCTTCGGAAAGATCGCGATCGCGGCCATCGTCTCGTCCGTCAGCTTGTTCGCGCTCGCGCCGCTGCTGAAGCGCTGGATCCACAGCGAGATACGAGCAGCCACGGACTGACGAGCGGGCTCAGAGGGCAAAGCCCTCAAGTATTTGCGCTTACTCTCCGATGCAATTGGGCTGTGAAAAAATTCTGCTATGCGACCCGTGTATAGGAATCGAGAGCTAGCGCGATGGAGCAGAGCACCTATCTCATAGCGATCTTTGCGGGCGTCTTCTACCTGATCGCGAGCCATCGCTTGATTCGCTTGAGCGGGCAAACCGGAGAACGTCCGGAACTCTGGCTGGGCATCTTTTTTGCCATTTCAGGCCTGTGGTTCCTGGCCTACCACCTGCCTTACCTGCTCGGCCTCGAAGCCCTGCCCCCGCTGCTCGAGAACGCAATCGAGTGGATCTACGCGCTGGGCGTGATTCCGTACCTGCTTTTCATCCGCCGCGTCTTCCGCTCGAATGCTGGCTGGGCAACAGGTTTGGTCTTCGTTTTGAGCGCCTTCCTGCTGACGGGAGTCGCGGTCTCGACTGCGAGTGGCGGCTACGACATTTCGCTCCAGAATCCGTGGTTCTTGCTCGAATGGGTGGGCTACACGGTGCCCTGCGTCTGGATGTGCGCTGAAGGCGCCCTCGCCCACGCGGGCGCAAAGAGGCGGGTCCGAATCGGTCTGTGCGATCCGAGCGTCGCGAACCGCTACCTGCTGCTAGCCTGCTTTGCGCTGTTCCAGACTTCCGCGAGCGCGGCGGAACTCGGCTGGGCGTCCAAGAACGGCACCGAGGAAACCATCTCCTCGATATCGCACGGCTTGCTCGGCGGATCCGAAATTGCTTCAATGGTTGCGCTCTGGCTCGCGTTTTTTCCACCTGCCTTCTACCGCAACTGGATCAGCGGACGTGCCGTGGTCCCACCGACGCCCGCCGAGGAGAGTTGAGGCTTGACGACCACGCTTTTCGATATCGCGGCTGAGAAGCTCGAGCAATCGACCGGCATGGATCGACTCGCGGCCCGCGGCACACTTCGGCTTGCGCTGAAGGAGGCGGGGTTGAATCCGCAGAAACTCAGCGTCCCGCAACTGCGTGCGGTTTTCGAAAAGCTGATGCCCAAGGAACTCGAAGCCCGCGGCGTTACTGACGCCAGCGCGGCTTGCAAGAGCGCGATCGACGAGATCGCGAACGCGCTGAGCGCATCCGACTTGACGGCTTCGGAGTCCCCCGACGACATCTTCAAACGACTCGGCGGCGGCTGAGTCGCGCGTCTCCCCGGCGTTCGCCGCCGACTCCAAAAAGCTGGGTGTCGCGAGCGAGCACATGCGCGTCGAGCGCATCGCCCAGTCTGTTGGCAGTGGCGTCGTGTTGGCCGTGGCGTCGTGTTGGCAGTGGCGTCGTGTTGGCAGTGGCGTCGCGTTAGCGGTCGCAGTGGCGTCGCGTTAGCGGTCGCGGTGGCGTCGCGATGGCGTCGCTCAAGACGCTTTCTTCGCATGCCGATGCAGAAGTGCGGCCAACTCGCAAATGGTCGATCCCGGGGATCCGAGCGAATGGAGTACAACGCCTACATCACGTCGATCGCCGTCAGCGCTTTCTACGGGGTTGCGAGCCTCCGCTTCCTCCGCCTGAGCCGCCGCACCCGCAAGCGACCAGAGCTCTACCTCGGGCTGTATTTCGGCCTCTCAGGCCTTTACTACCTGGGGCTCAACGTGCCGAACCTCGTGGGGCTCGAATCGTCGCTTCCCGCGATCAGCGTCGTGCTCGAATGGGCATACGTGCTCGGGGTCTTTCCCTACCTGCTCTTCATTCGCTGCGTGTTTCGCCCCGAGGCGCTGTGGGCCGACCTCCTGGTGGGCGTCTGTTCGGCGTTTCTGCTCGTGGGCACGGCTCTCGGCACCCTCAGCGGACCCATGGACTTCTCGCTCCAAAACCCCTGGTTCCTCGCCCAGTGGGTGGGCTATTCGATCCCGTGCGTGTGGCTCGGATTCGAGGCGGCGCGCCTGCGCCAGAGCGCCACGAGGCGCGCGCGGATCGGGCTCTGCCCGCCGCTGGTCGCGAACCGCTACCTGCTGCTGGTGCTGTTCGGTTGCTTTCAATTCCTCGCGTGTCTCGCCGATCTTTCCTGGGCGAACGACATCGGAGCCAACCAGACGGTTTCGATGGCGTCGGACGCACTGCTCGGGATCACCGAAATTGCGTCCGTCAGCGTGCTCTGGCTCGCGTTCTTTGCGCCTGCGTTCTACACCCACTGGATCACCCGCAACGCCGTGATCCTCCCGACACCGATGGATGGCTAGTGGGATGGCGACCAACCTATTTGACATCGCAGCCGAGAAGCTATTCGACATCGCAGCCGAGAAGCGCGCTCGCGCCGAGCACGTCGGCCGATGCGCTCGCGCTCGCCACAGGCCGCTCAAGGCGACTTTCGTGCATTCCGATGGAGATCTACCGCGAGTTTGCGAAGCGTCGCTTTCGGGCGAAAGCTTCTACGGATATCAGCATTCGGTGCCGGGAAAAAGTTTCGACGGATATCAGTTGGAAGAAACCGCCGGCGTCTACGCCGACTGGATCACGCGAAGCGCCGTGAATCTCCCCACGCCGGTGGAGGGCTAGAGCGATGGCGACCGGTCTCTTCGACATCGCCTCCGAGAGGCTCGAGGAAAACACCGAGATGGATCGACTCGCCGCGCGGGGTACGATTCGCATCGCGATCAAGGACGCAGGATTGGACGTCAACAGCGTGACGATCCCGCAACTTCGGACGGTCTTCGAAAAACTCATGCCGCCGGAGCTCGACGCGCGCGGCGTCCGCAACGCCGTCGCAATCTGCGCAACCGTGATGGACGAGATCACGCGTGCGGCGAGCGCGGCCGGCCTGAAGGCCCCGGAGTCGCCCGACGACGTCTTCAAACGCCTCGGCGGCAGCTGAGCGCCCCTTTCGAGCCGCGCGCCCCCGAGAGTTGATGCTCGCTGGCGAGCGCACGCATCGAGCGGCCGCTCGAATCCGCCACAGCCGCCGCCAAGCCGCTCAAGAGCGCTTCTGCGCATTCCGATGCAGATCTGCTGCGAATTCGAGAACGCTCCATACGGAGCGGAAGTTTCTTCGCATACGGAGCGGAAGTTTCTTCGGATAGTGGCATCCAGTTGTTCCGGCAGCGGTGTCGACGGGTGCCTGACGGCGGGTACGTAGATGGAAGAAAGCGCCTACATCACTGCGCTGATCGCGAGCGGGTTCTACCTGGTCGCGAGCCTGCGCCTGATCCGCCTGAGCCGACGCACCCGCGAGCGCCCGGAGCTGTTGCTCGGGCTCTACTTCGGATTCTCGGGCCTCTACTACCTGGGCAACAACTTCCCGAGCCTCATCGGATTCGAGGCCTGGCCGCCGCGGATCTCGCTCGCAATCGATTGGATTTACAGCATCGGGGTGCTGCCGTATCTGCTCTTCATTCGCAGGGTATTTCGCCCGAACGACGGCTGGGCGCGCATAGCGGTGCGCATCTGCTCGGCGATTCTGCTGCTCGGCACCGCGATGGGTGCGCTCGTGAATGGGCGCGTGGAGTTTACGTTCGACAACCCTTGGTTCCTGGTTCAATGGCTGGGGTACACGGCTCCTTGTGGGTGGGTGGGCTGCGAGGCGATGCTCTGCTGGCAGAGCGCCCGGAAGCGCGCCCGGATCGGGCTGTGTCCGCCGGTCGTCGCGAACCGCTACCTGCTGCTGGCGCTGTTCGGCGGCTTCCAGGTCCTGGCGTGCCTCGCCGACCTGTACGTGGCCCACGACCTCGGCTCGAATCAGACGATCGCGATGATCACGGATGCCATGCTCGGCGGCGCTGAAATCGCATCCGTCGCCGTGCTCTGGCTCGCGTTCTTCCCGCCTCCCTTCTACGCCGACTGGATCACGCGAAGCGCCGTGATCCTCCCGACGCCGATGGAGGGCTAGCGCGATGGCGACCGAACTCTTCGACATCGCCGCCGAGAGGCTCGAGGATAACACCGACATGGATCGGCTCGCGGCGCGAGGCACGCTTCGCATCGCGCTCAAGGAGGCGGGATTGGACGTCAACAGCGTGACGACCCCCCAACTCAAGACGGTCTTCGAAAAGTTGATGCCCCGGGAACTCGAGGCCCGCGGCGTCCGCAACGCAGCCGCGACCTGCAAGACCGTGATGGACGAGATCGCGAGCGCGGCGCGCACGGCCGGCGTGAAGGCCTCCGAGTCCACCGACGACGTCTTCAAGCGCCTCGGCGGAAGCTGACTCGCTCGATGCCAGAGCCTCCGCTGGAACGGGCGCGCGGCCCCGCTTCACTCAGCCGGTCGGCTGGAAGATCACGTAGAACTTTCGAACGCTTTCGCTGCTCTTCCAGCCGCAAGGCGCGCCCATCGGCACGTAGGCGACATCGCCCGCCGCGAACCGGTGCTCGGCCCCGCCGCCATCCGTCAGCGTCACCGAACCTTCGAGAATGCACATGATTTCGTTGCGCGGAAACGGCGCCACGGCGCGCTCGAAGGGCGAGCTCTGCCACAGGCCGACGAACATCTGGTGGGTCCCGTCCTCGAAGTAGCCGTGGTCGCGCTGCGTCGGAACGCCGTTCAAGAAGATTTCCGGATTCTGGATCGCAACCGGGGTCATTCCCGAACGCGGACCGGCAGCCTGGGGCCGGATCACGCCGAGCGCAGCCGGGTCTTTGTGCGCGCGGCCGGAGCGGTCCTCGAAGATCGCGAAGTATTTGCGCACACGACCCTCTTGCTTCCAGCTGCAGCGCAACCCCTGCGGAATCACGAACGCCTCGCCCGCGCGAATCACGACTGGTTCGCCGCCCTCGACCTCAATCGTCACCGATCCTTCGAGCAGCAGCATGAATTCGTTGACCGCGTAGGGTTCGACTTTCGATGTCATCGCCGTGCAATCCCAGACCCCCGCCACGTAGCCGAGATCCGGTTTCTCGTGGTAGATGTGACCGCGCTGCACGGGCGTCCCTGCGAGCAGGCTCGCGGGGTCGATCGCCTCCCAGGTCTCGAGCCCCTTGTCGAAGGGCCCGTTCGGCTCGAATCGGATGATCTCTAGATCGCTCATCGCGCTACCTCCATGATGGGTGGGTCCAAATCAGCCGGGTGGGTTCAGATCAACCGGGTGGGTTCAGATCAACCGGGTGGGTCCAGATCAGCCGGGTGGGTCCAGATCAGCCAGCCGCGTGTCGATCCGACTTGCAGTCCGCGCAACGCGAGGCGGAGCCAGAGGCTAGTCGCTTGGAGCTCCGGCGGGAAGCCGAGCGAGGCCGATTCTGGCAGTCAGATCTCGACGCGGGGCGCGAGATCGATGAGCATCCCGGCCGGAGATGGCAGGGAGGGTGCTATGGCTGAAGCCAGTGATGAGATGCGCGTTGAACTCGAGCGGCTGCGCGCGGAGAACGAAAGCCTCAAGTCGAAGAAGTCCCGGGAAATGCGGCTGCAGGTGAGCCAGAAGGGCGCCGTTTCGCTCTACGGGATTCGACGCTTCCCAGTCACGTTCTATGCCGACGAGTGGCAGACCATCCTCGGGATGGCGGACGAGATCCGGACCTTCGTCTCGCAACACAAAGACGAGCTGAAGCGCAAATAGCGCCGCGCCCGAACTTTTGACGCGGATCGACGCTAGCGGGGGAAGCTTCGCTTCCCTTGCGGCGCAGCTCGAACCCGTTCCCGGTTCGAGCTGCTAGCGGGGGAAGCTTCGCTTCCCTTGCGGCGCAGCTCGAACCCGTTCCCGGTTCGAGCTGCTAGGCGCCCGCGCAGCGGTGGGTCGCGGGCGCTTTCAAGTTCCAGATCAGCCGCCTCGGCAATTCCGAGGGGCGTTTTCCAGCGCGCGTCGCGTCGATCCGGAACATGCGAACGGAAGCGACCGGATTTCCGGGATGCTCGCGCTCCCACTCGCGCATCAGATACGCCGCATAGGCGGAGAGCAACCTCCCACCACGCGGCTCCCCGAGCACCTTCAGCTGGTACTTCCACCAGTGATTGTTGCGGGAGCGACGCCGCGGCTCGTCCCAGTCGAGCGCGCGCCCGGTGTGGAGATCCACGAGGCTTCCGTCTTCGACACAAGCCATGAAGACGTAGTAGCGGTTGTGCAGAGGCGTCGACCACAACCTCCAGTTCTGCGTGAGCGCGAACACTCGCGTGGGTGTCTGCAGCCAGGCCCATCTCGGGCCCAGGTTTCGCGCATCATCGAGCGAGATCCAGTTATTGGCGACCACGATCCCGAACGCGAGGACCGCGAAGCTGTTGGCGACGATGCCCGCTGACGCAAGGCGCGGTAGCGACTCGACTGGCTCTCGGGCGCGCGAAAATATGCGATCCCAAAAATCGCGCGAAACTACGCGATCCCAAAAGCGGCACGAAACTACGCGATCCCAAGAGCAGCACGAAACTACGCGATCCCAAAAACCGGGCGGAAGAAATGGAATCCACGCCAAGCACATCGCGTATTCGACGAGCCCAAGCCGCATCGTCGCTCCAGTTCCCAGCAAATGGAAAGCCCCCATTCCGAAGACGAGCGCCGTCCGAATCGAACCCGTGTGCCAGGGCGAAAAGGCGAGTAGCGGTGCGGCGGATTCGACAATCAGCGTCAAAGCGGTCAGCGCCGCGAGCAAGCCCGGCCAGGCGAGCAGCGCGTGCGCGAGTGACGTGGCCACGCCCTCGACGCGGAACGATTCCTCGAGCGCACTCAAGCGCAGCCACGCGGGGTCCTGGAACTTGTGGATTGCCGCAAAGGCGTAGATCAGCGCAACCTGAAGCAGCAGTGCGGCGGATGCGGGAGAGAGAGCGATCCCCGCTTGCGCGGGCGCGCGCCTTCCTCTGGGGAGAAAGGCGCGTCCGGGCAGTGGCAACAAGATCGACCAGAACAGAAGCAACCGGAAGACGAGGTCTCCGCCGTGCACGATCAGCGGCTGCCGGTTGTGAACCGAGACCAACAGGATCCACGAGAGCAACGCCGACGCGCGCGGGCGATAACCGACGAGCAGCGCGATTGCCGCCGCAAACGCCACTGCAAATAGCCCCGCCTGAAGCAGCGCCGAATCGGAAAGCAAGTGGATCGACCACGCAGGAGCCGCCGCGGCAAACAGCTCGCGGTGGAGTTCCCGGGGGAGGATCCCCGCCTCGGTGTAGTGGGCGCGAAAGTCGAGGCAGCGATACACGAGATCGGCCAACAAGAGCGCCGCGAGCCCCACCCGAAACGCCGCGAGGCCGCGCAAGTCGATCCCGAACCACTGCTCGAGCCGAGTCATCGCAAACTCCGATCCAGCGCCAATCGAGCTCCACCTCGCAGATCCAAGCGCACGCTCTGTTCTAACGCCGAAATCACGCTTGTCCAGCGATTGCGGACTTCTCGATCCGGATCCGATCGAGTCTCCGCGAAGGCTGGGGTCCAATCCGCCTGCCGTTGGATCGATGCGCGAATCGGCGATATCGTGAGCGCGCTCTCATGGGTTGATTCAATTTGCCGTTCGATTCGCTTCTCAGCTGGATCAGCGTGTGCTCCGCCGCAGCCTGGGTCTACCTCGTTTTTTTGAACGGGCGATTCTGGAAGGCCGACCAGCGGCTATCCGCGGAGTCGCCAGCCGATGACGCGCTTCCACAGTGGCCCGCGGTCGTCGCCGTGGTACCCGCGCGCAACGAAGCCGATGTCATCGAGCGGACGCTGCGTTCACTGCTCGCGCAGGACTATCCCGCTGCGTTCCGGATCGTCGTCGTGGACGACCACAGCGGCGACGGCACCGGCGAGCTGGCGCGTCGACTGGCACGTGTCCATCCCGAGGGCGCGCGCGTGCGGGTGCTGGAAGCCGAAGATCGGCCCCGGGGCTGGGTGGGCAAGATGTGGGCCGTGCACAGCGGGATCCGCGTCGCGGAAACACACTGGCCCGAGACCCGTTACCTGCAGCTGACGGATGCCGACGTCGAACACAGCCCGGGCAATCTGCGCGCGATGGTCTACAAGGCCGAGACAGAGCGACTCGACCTGGTGTCGCTAATGGTGATGCTCCACTGCAAGACGCGCTGGGAAAGGCTCCTGATTCCCGCCTTCGTCTACTTCTTCCAGAAGCTCTATCCGTTTCCGCGGATCAACGACCCGCGCTCGCGCGTCGCGGGCGCGGCCGGTGGCTGCATGCTCGTCAACGCTGAATCCCTCAAGCGCGCGGGCGGAATCGCGTCGATTCGCGGCAGGATCATCGACGATTGCGCGCTCGGCGCCGCGCTCAAAGCGGCGGGCCGGATCTGGCTGGGGCTCAGCGACAGCGAGCGCAGCGTGCGCCCCTACGCGGGCCTCGGCGAGATCTGGTCGATGGTCGCGCGCAGCGCCTACACCGAACTCCGACACTCGCCGTGGAGGCTCGCGATCGCCGTCGTCGGCATGCCGCTCGTCTATCTTGCGCCGCCGCTGGTCGTGCTGAGCGCGCCCGCCCACGGCAACGCGCTGGCGAGCTGCTTGTCGGGATTCGCCTGGCTCGCGATGGCGTGGACGTTCCGACCGACCGCGGCGCTGTATCGCCTGCCGCCCGCATCCGGCGCCGCGCTGCCGGTTTCGGGCCTTTTCTATCTAGGCATGACGTTGGATTCGGCGCGCAGGCACTGGATCGGAGCCGGCGGCCACTGGAAGGGGCGCGCGAACGCGGGCAGCGCCGGTGGCGCGCGCAACGCCCAGGATGCGGGCGACGTTCAGAGCCCGCGCGACAGCGGGGCGCTCGATTAGCGCGACAGCGGGGCGCTCGATTAGTCGGCGTCGATGCGCTCGACGCCGAACACGATCCAACCCGCGCCAAGCGAGTGGATCGCGTCGCGGCGCGCGTCGTCGTCGGAGTCCGCCGAAACCTCGACCACGCGCGAGCGCGGCCCATGCGCCTGTTTGATCCGAACCCGGAAGCGCGGCTGCGCGGGCGCCGGCGCGGCGGTGCACTCGAGTTCCGGCTCGGAGACCGGGGCCTCCTCGGCTGAACGCGGGCGCGGATTGTGAAATTTCGCTGATTTCGGCCCGCTGGCTTCCGCGGTGATGCCGAGCGAATCCATGAACTGGTAGTAGGCCTCCGGGGCGTTGATGATCCGCACCCCGATTCCGCCGCGCGCGACCTTGATCAAGCGCGAGGGTACGACGACCTTGCGCACGACCTCGACCTGGAGAGCCACGCGCCCCTTCACGCCCGGAATCGTCATGTGGAGCGCGAGTTGGTCCCCTGGCTTGGTCTTGGCGCTGCTCTGGATGTAGAGCCCCCCGGGCGAAACATCCAGAATCAGGCCCCCGTGGTGGTGACCGTCCACGGCCAGCGTGCAGGGCATCTGGCGCTTTTTGCGCTCGAAGATTCGTCCCGCCATTGCGATCGCGCGCTCCACTGGTGGGGCGGCGCCCCAGTTCCCTTCATCGGAGCCTTCGACAGGAGCTTGAGGCAGACCTTCTCCGCGGAGGGAGCCGAGAACGCGAGCCAGATAGGGGCGAATTCCCCATGAATGCTCAAAATAAACGGAGCTGCTCGCGCGGAACCGGCGCTGCAGCGTCAAGTGAAAACGCCCATCCGCCGATTTGAAGCGAGGCTGCAGCCCGTTGGGCTAAGCGTTAACCGGATCGAGCCCGCAGCGCCGGGCCGAGCCACATCGCTTCACTGGTAGGGATCCTGTGAATCATCGACGAATCGGCTGGGACAAGATCATCTTCACGCACGTCGTCGTGATCGGCGTGCCTGCAATCCTCTACTACTACCTGCGGATGGGTGGGGCATCGCTGTTCTGGCTCCACGTATTCGTCGCGACCGCCTACCTGATCACGGCGCTGATGATCTGTTACGAGACCACGGCGGCGCTGTTTCGACGCTACGCGGGGTCCGCCGCGCAGCCGATCAGTACCTCCGAGCGCTGGAAGCGCAAGTTCAAGGACGCCCTCGGTGTGAGCGGCGCCCACGCCCCGGATCCCAAGCACCCGCTGCCGCGCTGCACGTTCATCGTCGCCGCCTACCTGCCCAACGAGCAGGAGATCATCATCGAGACGCTCACCCAGATCCTCGAAAACGTGCATCGGCCGGCAGCCGGATTCGAACTGATCCTGGCCTACAACCGCCCGATTCGCCTGCCGATCGAGGACGAACTCGAACGACTCGAAGCGCAGCACGACGCGCTTCGGCTGCTTCACGTCGAAAGCAGCGAGTCGAAGGCCGAGAACATCAACGCGGCCCTCGCGATCATGACCGGCGAGATCGTCGGCATCCTCGACGCCGACCACCACCCGCAGCCGGATTGCTTCGAGCGCGCGTGGCGCTGGTTCGAGCGCGGCTACGACATCGTTCAAGGTCGCAACGTGGTCCGCAACAGCGATACGAACTTCATGACGAGGATGATCGCGGTCGAATTCGAGTGCATGTATGGCGTCTGCCACGCCGCGCGCTCGCTGTTCGTCGACACGGGCATCTTCGGCGGCTCCAACGGCTACTGGAAGGCCGACGTGTTGCGCGAGATTCGCTTCGATCCGAAGATGCTGACCGAGGACATCGACGCGTCCTCTCGCGCGCTGCTCTCGGGTCGCCGCATCTTGAACGACCGCAGCATCGTCTCGACGGAGCTCGCGCCGACGGACCTCCCCGCGTTTTGGTACCAGCGCCAGCGCTGGGCGCAGGGATGGCTCGAGGTCAGCCTCAAGTACCAGATGGGCTTCTGGAGATCGCGCCATCTGAGCGTGTTCCAGAAGTTCTACTGGACCTACCTGCTGCTCTACCGCGAGCTGTATCCGATCTTCGCGCTGCAGATCTATCCGATCCTGCTGAGTCTGCTGCTGATCCAGGGCCACATCCAGATCACCTCCCACTGGTATCTCTGGACGACCGCGATCATCACGCTCGCGAGCGGTCCCTACCAGGTCGCAGTCGCAGCCAAGAACGCATTCCAACGCCATCACCGGATGCGCTGGATCGGCTACGCGTTCTTCGTCTTCTTCTTCGCGCTCTTCAAAGCAATGATCTCGCTCGTCGCGATCTACGATCACATGCTCGGTCGCGCGGACTGGGTGGTGACACGGCGGTCGATGACCGAGCAGAGTCAAAAGGTAGAGGCGAAAACACGATGAGTGCGACGACGAAACTCTTTCTCGCGGCAAGCGCCCTGTGTCTGGTTTGCGCGGCGGCAACGCTCCCGGCGAGCGCGGGAGAATCCGCCGCGGACGCCTGGATCGCCACCGCGCGCGAGGCCGCGCAGGCGAACGAACACGGCAAGTCGATCCAGGGGTTCGAGCACGCGATGCAAGAGGATCCCTCGAAGCGCAGCGCGCTGCTGCTCGAGTACGCCGACCAGCTCACCTACGGCGGCCGCGGAGATGACGCCATTCCGCTCTACCGCGAGACGCTCGCCGCGCCGGGCCTCAGCGCGGACGAGCAGACGCGCGCGCGGCGCGGCCTCGCGCTCGCGCTCTCCTGGACCGATCAGTAGCAGCCCGCGCTGCGCGAATACCAGGCGCTCGTCTCCGACAATCCGGCCGACCTCGACGCGCTGCGCAGCATCGCGAGGGTGCAGAGCTGGCGCGGCCAGAATCGAAGGGCCGTCGAGCAACTCGAGGGCTTCCTCGCCAAGTAC
>CAZBSV010000209.1:0-16160 GCA_964494795.1 uncultured Spirochaetales bacterium
GCGACCCCTGGCTCGCGGAGCGAGGTCGCAAGCTGATCCTCTACTGCGGCGGCGGTCACCGGAGCGCGCTCGCGGGAAAGACGCTGCAGGAAATGGGATTTCAGCGAATCCTGTCGCTCGCGGGGGGATGGACGGGTTGGACCGAGCGCCATCTACCCGTCGAGCGCTGACTCTATCGGTTCCGATTTTTGCAATGCAAATTCAAGAATCGGGGTGACGACGCGATCGGGGCACTGCATGGGGGCGAGGTGGCCGGCGTCGATGTCGCAGACCTGCGCGTCGCCCATCTGCGCTGCGAACTGCTCGAAGAGCGCGCGTGGAAACAGACCTCGAGCCGCCCACTCGATCAGCGTCGGCGTGCGCACGCGCTTTGCGGACGACCAGAGATCGAACGAGCCGGTCGCTTCGAAGATGGCCGCCTCGGTCTCGCCCGTGCACTTGAGTTCGACCTGACCATCGGCCCGGTCCGCGAGGCCCTCGGCGAGATACAGATCCAACGCCTCCGGGTCCCAATCCGCAAAGAGTTTCTTCCCCGACCACTTCGCGCGCGCCGCGCAGCGGCTGGGCCAGATCTGGCGGCGCTTGCGGGCGTTCTCCGCGAGCGAATTGCCCGGCGATGCGGCCGCGGAAGCCGCGCGGACCGCTGGCGGTGGCAAGATGACGGGATCGACGAGCGCGATTCGCTCGAAGAGTTCCGGCCGCTCGGCCGACGCCATCGCGATCGAACTGCCGCCAATCGAATGCCCGAGCGCCAACGCGATGCGTCCGTCGGGGTGCTCGGCGGCGAGCTTTTCGGCGACACCGAGGACATCCTGCGCGAAGAGCTCCCAGCGATACGCATCGGCACCTGCGGGTTTCGAAGAATCGCCGTGCCCGCGAGCGTCCATCGCAATCACGCGATAGTGGTCGCGCAGGCGCTGCGCGACGGGCCCCCACACGCCCGCACAAAATCCGTTGGCGTGGTGGAGCAGCGCGAGCGGACCCTCGCCCCCCCAATCGAGCAGCGCGATTTCGATCGCGGATTCGGAGAGCACGAGCCTGCGCCGGCGCACCTGAGCGAGCATGGATTCGAGTTTGACCGCGCAGCCGCGAAGCGCCAACCCGCCGCCGCCAACGCGGTATGTTCTCGCGATGAGCGACCAACCCAGCCGCCTGGACGCAGCACTCCGCGCGCGAGTCGAAGCGAATCTGCGCCAATTTTCGCACTTGCCGGTGGCGCGTGAGGGACTGCGGGCCGCCGCCGTGGCCGTGACGCTGATCGCCGACGAAGAGGGCGAAGCGTGCTTCGTCCTCACCCTGCGGGCCGCGAAGATGAAGAACCACGCGGGGCAATACGCGCTGCCCGGCGGCCGCCTGGATCCCGGAGAAACTGCCGAGCAGGCCGCGCTTCGAGAACTCTCGGAAGAAGTGGGCCTCGACCTCCCGCCGCTCGCCGTCCTCGGAACGCTGGACGATTACCCGACCCGATCGGGCTTCGTGATCACACCCGTCGTCGTGTGGGCGGGACTCGACATCCGGCTAGAGCCGAACCCCAGAGAAGTCGCAGAAATCTACCGGGTGCGCCTGGCGGAACTCGCGCGCCCCGAAGTGCCGCACCTGCGCCAGATTCCCGAAAGCCCCCGCCCCGTCATCTCCATCCCACTCGTCGGCACCCACATCCACGCCCCAACCGCCGCCATCCTCTACCAACTCCACGAAGTCGCCCTAGAAGGCCGAGCCACCCGAGTCCTGGACTTCGAACAACCCGTCTTCGCCTGGACGTGATTCGGTGGATCGCGCGCGCGGGTCCAAGGAGATGTGGCGCGCGGGTCCGAGGCGTGGAGGCCATCGGGCTCAAACACCATGTCGCCCGATGGCCTCCCCGCCTCGGACCCGGCGGCTGGTTGGTCAGGTGGGCGTCGGCGGGTGCATGGTGGGCTTTCTTTGATTCGAAGAACACTTTGGCAAGGAGCGGGAGACGGGAGGGGGTCACGCGACATGGGCTTTGAGCGGGATCCCCTCCCGTCTCCCGCTCCTTACGACGATCTCGCGAAACGCAGTTCGCACATCAAGCGGTAACGGCCCTCGGAGCGCCACGGCCACCTCCCATCGTGTTCGCACCTGGGTCCAGAACGATATTGAGGTTGCCATGAGGAGAGGAAGCGAAGCGATGATGCGAATGCTCTGCCTGATGGCTCTAAGCATTGCTCTGCTCGGCAGCTCGTGCGAGTCGGAGGACAAAGTGAAGATGAGCGAGATCGAAGAAACGATCCATGAGGGGATTGACCGACGTTCGGTTGAGCAGTTCTTCCAAGACCACGATATCGACTACACGTTCGTTCCCCGAGCCCAGGCCGACAACGAGGTTCCGAAGTTCGATTGGAAGAATCCCGAAGCACTTGGGATCTACGCCGGAGTCGTGCGCGACGTGAGGGCACGGTGGTGGATGCTCGCCAGCGAGCACATCTCGATCGAAGTCGAGATCGGCCCTGATGACACGGTGTCGCAGGTGGTTCTTCAGCGAGCCTACACCGCTCCCTGAGGAACCCCGGCTCCGCCCGCAACGCCCGCGCCCGGAACGCCCGTGCTCCAGCTCCCACGGTGCCGACGAGTTGCGCACGTTCAACTTTGGCGACCATGGCTCCGGCCGTCTCGAAACCGTCCGGTGCGATCCGGCCGGAGCCCGGCGCTAACTCCCTGGAATAGTTAGCGTAGTACGAGAGCAGCCGCTGATTGGAGCCGATGGCCTCTGCCAGATCGATCTGCGTGAGGCTGCGCTCC
The DNA here is from genome assembly GCA_964494795.1 of uncultured Spirochaetales bacterium. Classification (GTDB taxonomy): domain Bacteria; phylum Myxococcota_A; class UBA9160; order UBA9160; family SMWR01; genus JACZVU01. Next base: position 2,761 of record CAZBSV010000209.1, read on the forward strand.
TTCCGGATCGCTGTGAGCCGGCGGCCGAAATCCGAGCCTTGGCGAGTCTTCCGGGGCAACTCGAATCGACGTAATTTCGATCTGGGGAAAACCGTTCACGGTCGTTGTGGTTCGTGAAGCTGAACGAGATTCCGAAGGCACGGGCACGCGGGTCCGACGCGGGGAGGTTGGTCAGGGGGGGTCGGCAGGTGCACGGGGTTTTTCTTTGATTCGAAGAAAACTTTTGCAAGGAGAGGGAGACGGGAGGGGGTCACGCGACATGGGCTTTGAGCGGGATCCCCTCCCGTCTCCCGCTCCTTAGAATCGTCTCGCGAATCGCAAACCCAGCAGCCCCATCCACTGCAACAACCCAATCTCGGCAATACCGAGAGCCCCCAACGAAAGACGACCCGGCCAACTGGGCCCCGGCTAGCGGTCCCGCCTCAAACCAGCCACGGTCTGTCCGGGCAACTGGGCCCCCGCCTAGCGGACCCCGCAATCGACCCCGTTGCAAAACCAAGACGACCCGGCCAACTGGGCCCCCGCCAGCGGCACTTCGGTCGATTCCGAATCAGTAACTGCGCGGGCAGCCAGTGGAGATTCGGTCGATTCCGAACCGGTAACTGCGCGGGCTAGATCCCCATATCGCTCAGCGCATCCGCCACCCGCCCGATGATCTCTGTGAGTCGCGGGTGGCTCTTCTCGAAGCGCTCGATCGAGTCGGTCAGCGAATCGAGAACGGAGCGCGACAACGCTCGCTCGTGATCGGGATCGAGGGCCTCGAGGATCTCCTGTGCGGCGCTGCGCAGCTCGGCGCGAACGTCCTCATCGAGATCGTCCGGCGCTTCGAGCGCTTCGCGCAACTCTTCGAGGATCTCGGTCAGTGACGATCCAGGATCCGGCATCGTTTCCCTCTCCTCTCGAGCCTAGACGTTGAATCGAAAGTGGACGACGTCGCCGTCTTGAACGATGTAATCCTTGCCCTCGACTCGCGCGAGGCCGGCCTCGCGGCACTTCGCCTCACTGCCGTGTTCGATCAGATCCTTCCAGTCGATCACCTCGGCCCGGATGAACCCGCGCTCGATATCCGAATGGATCTTACCCGCCGCGCGCACTGCGCGAGAACCTCGCGCTACCGGCCACGCCCGACACTCATCGGGCCCGGCGGTCAGCATTGATACGAGATCGATCAGCTCGAAGGCGGCGCGAATGAATCGATTGCGCGCGGGCTCGTCGAGGCCGAGCGAACTCGCGAATTCGACCTGATCTTCTTCGGGCATCCCGGCGATGTCCATCTCCACCTGTGCGGAGAGCACGACGACGCCGAGTCCGCGCTGTTTCGCACTCGCCTCGATCTCCGGAACCGCTCCGGATCCAATGCTCCCTTCATCGACGTTGACGACCAAGAGCAGTGGCTTCTGGGTGAGCAGCGCATAACCGGCAATCAGCTTCTTCTCTTCATCGTTGAGTTCGAAGGATCGCAGCGCGCGCTCTTCCTCCAGGTTGGCCTGGATGCGCTGGAGGAGTTCGAGTTCGCGTGGATTGCTGCGATCCCTGGCGAGGCGCGCCGCGCGGCGCTCGACGAGCTCGAGGTCCGCGAGAATCGTCTCGGTCTCGAGGTCGGCGATCTCGAGCAACGGCTGCGGCGGTTCACCGGCGGCGTCCGGAAACGCGCGCACCACCTGACACAGCGCATCGACTTCGCGCATCGCGTTGAGGATCTTGCGGTCGAGCCCTTTGCCAGTGCCTCCAGCGAGGTCCGTGAACATGACCTCGGCGTAGGTGACCTTCTTCGGCTTGTAGAGATCTGCGAGCGCGTCGACGCGCGGGTCGGGGACCTTGACGACCCCGACGTTGACCTTGTCGCGGCTGGCCGCGTAGCCGGTTTCGACCGCGAGGCCCGTGAGGGCGCCAAACACGGTGCTCTTGCCGCTTCCGGGAAATCCGACCAATCCGATCTTCATGGGATGCGGACCGTACAACACGCAGGCCGACGGTGGCCAGCGATCTCCGGCTACTTGGCTCTCAGCGGCAGCGTGCGCAGGCCACCGAGCACCAAGCCCGCAGCAAGCGCAAATGTGCCGTTGTCCTGCGGCCAGGCGACGCCCGTCCAGCCGATCACGATCATGAGGAATCGAATATCGATGTAGACCCGAGTCTGTGCTCCGAGGGATGCGCGCCCCGTCCAAAGCCAGCGAAGCGCGGGCACCAGCAACAGCAGATCCAACGGAAAGAAGATCCAGGCATTCTGGTTGCTGGCCCAGATCGTTCCCGCCGAAAAGAGCGCCATCGGCAGCAGCGCGAGGCCGAGCAGGCCGAACAGCGCAGCGGTCGGAATCAATACGAGGCCGGCCAACCGCGAAAGCCATCCGTTGGCCTTGTCGGTGCGCCAGGCCAAGAAGCCGATCATGCCGAAGAACAGGCCGAGCCCGGCGCCAACCGCGAGCAGCATTTCGCGACCGGCTCGCACGCTGGCAGCGGCCGCGGGTTGCGCGTTGCGTTGGTGCAATACCGTGTCGGAGGCGACCAGCGGAACTCCCTCTCCGAGCGCGGGGTTCTCGCTGACCGCGACGATCTCGCTCAATTGTTCGGGCACGTAGCTCAGCTGCCACGTCCTCACGCGGTCTTCTCCGTGCGGCCCCGTCGCGAGGTCGAAGCCGATCAGCGCGAGGAGCTGCCCGGACCCTGCCGCGAGAATGTCTTCGCGATACGTGCGGAAGACCGGAATCTCGTAGGCGATCCGCTGCAGGGCTCCGCCCGTCACCTCGTTGAGCAGGTCCCGCACGCGTATCGAACAATTGTCCACGACGGGATTGAAGACGTATTCGGCGTTCTGGGGCAGCAGATTCTGTTCGAGCCGCTCGAGCAGGTCGGCGATTTGAGCATCCGTCAGATTCAGACGCTGGGTATCGATCTGGCGGTCCTGGCGCACGTAGTCTTCGAAGCGAGCCTGGCTCGAAAAACGGCGCAAGCGAAACTTCGCAACACCCATGACCACCTCTGCGAGGAAGTCCGGCCGCCGAAAATCCGCGACACCAAAATCGTAGACGTCGTCGCTGCGCGTCTCCGCATCGATCACCCGCAGCAGGTTGTGGCCAAATCGCGTTTCGGCGGCGTGCCCCGGACCAATGGTGATCAGCTCGACCGTGGGTGCAGATATGCTCGGGTCGGGTAGCGCAACTACCGCGAGCATTCCGGTCAGGATGAAGCTCGGCAACCGCGTACGTCGTCTCATCGCCGTGTCCCCTGTCTCATCTTCGTGTCCCCTATTCGGATACCGAAGGCAGCGGTTTCTCGAGAAGCAAAGTCTCGACGTCAACCAGCAGAATATCCTGGTCGAGAAAGTCGCTGCTGTAGACATTTCGGATCGCGCGATCGGAGTCGACGAGAAAGACCTTGGCGATGTGTCGGATCACGCCGAGCGACTTGCCGTCATCGGCCGCTACGAGCCGCAGTGCGTCCTGCCCGAAGTCATCGAGCACGGGACGGATTTCCCGATCGGATGCAGCGGTCAGGAAGCGCCACTCTCCGGTCGGATTGAGATGATCGCGCAGGATCGCCAGGCGCTCCGGCGTATCGGCGACGGGGTCGAACGAAATCGTCACCAGCTGGACGCGGCGCGCGAGATCGGGCTGCGAGGCGAGCGCCTGGTCGAGGCGGCGCAGCGATGCCAACACCAACGGGCAGCCCCCGGCATCGGGGCAGCTCGCATACACGAAGGACACGACCGCACAGCTTCCCGGTGGGATATCCAGCAGCGCGACACGCTCTCCCGATGCGCTCAACAGTTCGTGACGCTCCAACCGGTCGATGACCGGAAGTTCGTAGCTGCCGGGCGTGGGGAGCGCATACAGCCGCCGTGGGGCCGCCGACTCGGCGGCGCCGGCCAGTGTGGGAACCGACATCATCGTGACCGCGGCCAGCAATCGCGCGGCGACTCGGCTTCTCGCGACAGCATGCAGGGTCGACATCGGGCAACACCTCGAACGCGCGCGGATGCTACCACCCCTGCGGGCGCCGCCGCCCCCATGCGCTGCTGCAGCCGCCGCCCAAGGCGCCGGAGCGGCGGCGCCGGACTTTCCACACGCCCGCTCAAACGGCACACTGCGTGTTCTGTGAGCTACCGAATTCTCGCGCTCGACATCGATGGGACGATTCTCGATCCGCATGGAAAGCTGCCCGCAGCGGTCCGCGATGCCGTTGCCAGCGCGCGGCGCCACGGCCTCCGGGTCATCCTGTGTACGGGCCGCCGGTTTCGAACAGCCGTCCCCTGGGCGCGGGAACTCGAACTCGAAGGCGCCATCGTCGTCAACAACGGCACCTTGGTCAAGAACATTCAAAGCGGAGAAACGCTGCGGCACAACTACTTGCCGATCGAGGAATACGCCCCGGTCATTTCGTTCGTGCGCAGGCGCGGTTCGCCGCTCGTATACGTCGACACCTACCACCAGAACGTCGACCTCGTCACGGAGCGCTGCTCGAAAACCCATGCCTTCCAGCGCGCGTACCTGAACGACAACACCGATTTTTTCCAGACAGTAGACGATCTGCACGGCCAGCCGCGATCCGATGTGATCATGGTGAGCACGATGGCCGATGAAGTGACGCTCACCGCGATGCGCGGGGAAGCCCAAGAGGAATTTGGCGACCGGATTCGCATCCACACACTGATCAACAAGAACTATCAAGGCTTGATTCTCGAATTCCTGTCGCCGAAGTCGGGTAAGTGGTCCGCGCTCGAGGCCGTCGCCGCCGAGGCGAACGTTTCAGCCGAAGAAATCATCGCCGTGGGTGACGATACCAACGACATCGAAATGATCCGGAACGCGGGCCTCGGGATCGCAATGGGAAACGCCGCCCCCGAGGTGAAGCAGGCCGCCGACCACGTGGTCCGGAGCAACGCCGAGGGCGGGGTGGTGGAGGCGATCCGAAAAGCCCTTCTGCTCGTCTAGCCGTTTCATCCCAATCCGGGTTCGACCCTCCAGCCGTTTTTTACCCCAACCGGATGGGAAAGATCGCGTCCAGGATCAGGCCCAAGACGAAGAGCGCTCCCGCGAGTCGCGCCAACGAGAATGCGGGCGCGACATACCAGAGCGGCCAGTACGCGCATCCAGCAGGTGCGGACGCCGGGCGCGGGCGCGAGTGGATCACGAGCGCCTGCCGCAGCTGAGGTGCGGCAGCGAACACGAGCAACACCCAGACTCCGACTCGTCCCACGAGCACCAGACACACCGCGAAGACGAAGAACAGAACCATCAATTGCTGATTCAAGAAGAGCGCGCGGTCGGCGCCGATGCGAACCGGCAGCGTTCGGATGCCGCGTTCGGAATCGAGCGGGATCTTGTCGATGTGTTTTGCGATCAGGACGGCGGTGACGAGTAGCGCGTACGGCAGGCTCGCTACCGCGATCCAGGGCTCGAGGGCACCCGTCGTGGCAAAGTAGGTACCGCAGACCATCAGCGGACCCCAGACCAGCGCCACCGCGGGTTCTGCCAGGCCCCGATGCTTCAGCTGTATCGGCGGTGCACCGTAGCCGATGCCGATGAACAGCCCGAGCATCGCGAAGGCCGCCACCGGCCAGCCCTGGGTCTCGGTCAGATACAAGACGATGACGAGAACGACCAGGTCGACCAGCGCGATCGCGAAGATCAAGGCGGCCTTCGTGATCAACCCCGAGAGAATCGGATGCGGGGCGTACTGCACGCGCCGGTATTCGTCGCGATCGACACCGCTTTCCAGTTCGAGGTAGTCGTTGATCATGTTGCTGGCCGCCTGGGCGAGCACGAGGGCCAGCAGTGCCGTCACAAAGCAGCCCCAGCGAGCATCGGCATTTCCCACGGCCAGCAGGCCGCCGATTGCCGCGGATGTGATCGTCAAGGGGAAGAGGCTCGCGCGCACAATCAAGAGCCAGCGCGAAACGGGATCCATCGCGCGCCCGGGCGCGAGGTTCTGGGTGCGCAGGATCTCTAGCCAGTTTCGGAGTTCCGATCGCATCGAACCCTTTTGTGGCGCTCGCGGGAGGAACGCCACACGCGGGGGGATCGGACCCGAGACTAGCGGAATCGCGGGCGGGGTCGAGTTGGATCGCGGGCGCGGACGAGTTGAATTGCGGGCGGGGTCGAGTTGAATCGCGGGCGGGGTACTGTCGGATCGCGGGCGCGGTCGAGCCGATCGAGCTACCGCAGTCCGCGCGCCGCTACTCGAGGAATTGAGCCTCCAGCTTCGCGCGCCGATCCGCGTCCAACCCGAGCGCCCGCTCGAGGTAGGCGTCGACCGAGCCGTATTCGGCAATCATCTCGTCGAGCGAACTCTGCAGATACTCGCGCCGCGCCTCGAGAAGCGGCAGCAGATCCTCGGGATCGGTCCGGAAAAACGAGTAGAGCGGAACCCAGCGCAAGATGAAGCGGAAGAAGTTCTGCTGGTAGTAGTTGGTCAGCAGGTAGTCCTCGAAAACGATCTCTTCGTCGACGCCGAGCGCAAGCAACAGCAGCGCGGACGCGAATCCGGTGCGGTCCTTGCCGGCCGTGCAGTGCACCACCGTGGGCAGGTTGTCGGGTCGCTCCAGGCGCTCAAACATCGAGGACCATTCCTCGGAGTAGTCGGTCACGAACGCGCGGTATGCGTCTCGCATCGTCTGCTCGACTCCGAGCGCCACCATCCCGCCGGTCCGAATCTTTCGCCGCAGCTCGTCGGGATCGACACCCTCCTGGTCGATCGGAAGGGCGAGTTTCTGGGGCACGTCTCCGATGGCGCGATCCGGGCTTGCGATCCGCTCGTCCTCCGAGCGGAAGTCACACACCAATTTGACGTCAAACTGCGCGAGATACGCGAGGTCGGAGCCCGTCAACTTGGACAGATCGCTCGTGCGGTAGACGCGATCCCAGCGAACCGTGCGACCGTCTTTGGTCTCGTAACCGCCGAGATCACGAAAATTGTCGCAGCACTCGAGGGGCAGACTTCGCTCGGCGGCGATCACCGCCGCGCCGCCCGAAGCGGGCACGAGTTCGAAGTAGAGCCGCCGATCTCCCCCGATCTCGGGATCGTCCGCGTCGGTGAAGGTAACCGACTGCCCGTCCGCCACGGCGAGAGGAACGGAGCGATCGATCGCAAGCGGATCGAGCCCGCGATACACGACCACGGAATCGCGCGCAAAAGACTCCGGCCAGCGGATCCGAATCGATGATTCGGAGGGCCGATCCACGACCGGCCTTCGGAGCGGCTGCTCGGCGACGAAGAAGTGCGGCGTCGCACACGCGACGAACGCCAGCGCGACCGCGGCCAGCAGTGGGATGCGGATCAGCATTGCGGTCTCGAAAACGAACAGCTCACGAAACTACCTTAGCTCGGCGCCCGACCGCAGCGACCGGCCTGGCAGTCTGGCAAGGCGGGTAGCTGGTGGTAGGCTGCCCGCTCCATGACTCGACACAAGCCGCGCAAGCGCCGGCAAACGCGAAAGCGCCGACTGGTCCGGGCCGTTGCGCTGGGTGTCGCGCTGATCTTCATGCTGGCAGTCGCCTCGACGGCGATCCCCATCTTCGTGTTCGCATCGGTCGCCCCACCGACTACGGCATTCATGCTCGCGAGCCGATTTTCGGACCCCGCGACGGGTCGGCCCTGCGAGCACGTGGACTACGCGTGGCTGGATTTCGAATCGATCGCACCTGATCTGAGCCTCGCCGTGATCGTCTCCGAGGACCAACTCTTCTTCGAACACACGGGCTTCGATCTGAATTCAATCTCTCGCGCACTCAGCGCGCACTCCGATGGCGGGCGACTGCGCGGAGCGAGCACGATCAGCCAACAGCTCGCGAAAAACCTGTTCCTATCGCCGACCCGCAGCCTGGCCCGCAAGGCGCTGGAAGCCTGGTTCACGCTGTGGCTCGAATGGCTATGGCCGAAGCGCCGCATCCTCGAGGTCTATCTGAACGTGGCGCAGTTCGGACCCTGCCTGTTCGGCGCGGGTGCCGCGAGCGAGCGCTATTTCAACACGCAGGCGATCGCGCTGGAAGCCCCCGAGGCCGCCCTCCTCGCCGCGTCGCTCCCCAACCCGAAGCGCCTGCGCGCCCACGACCCGGGGCCCTACACGCTCTCCCGTAGCGCCGAAATCCGCGAATTGATGGACGCGCATCGAAACGGGGCGATCGGCAGGCAGCTCCGACGCATCGCCCATGACGCAAATTGAAACGCAGAGGAGCCGGCTGGTCGCGCATGTTGCCGCAGCGCTCCGCCGGCTCCATTCACCGCAGCGCTCCGCCGGCTCCATTCAGCGCAGCGCAAGAGGGAATGACTCGATGAGATGGATTCGATTCATCCAGGGCGTTCTGATCGCTTCACTCGCGCTCTCGCTGCCCGCGGCCGCGTTGACGGTGTTCGCATTCGACGCCGAGCGAGGCGCGGCCGGCGACGCAATCACGGTCGTCTTTCTCGCGCTGCTCGCAAGCCTGCTCTCCACGCCCTGGTGGCCCGTGCAGGGACAGCGGGGTCGGCCGCGCTTCGCGAGCCTGCAGGGGATGGTGATGATCTGGTTCGGGGTCGCGTTCACCACCCACCTGACCTGGGAGCTCGGCTGGCTCGTATTCCACCGCGCGATCCTCGCCGCACCGGACGCAATCTGGTCGTATCCGTGGTGGGCGTACATCGACGGGGGCGACGCGCGCTACGCGGGCGAAAGCGGGCAGCTCATCAGCTTGGAAGCGCTGACGGCGACCGTGGGCGCAATCGGGTTTTGCGCACTCTGGCTCCGCTACCGCTCGAACGCGCAGAATCCGACGGCGACGCTGATGCTGATGGCGACGGCCGTCGCCCACATCTACGGCACCGCGATGTACTTCGGGAGCGAAGTCCTCGACGGCTATCCCAACGTCGACACCGCGAGCTTCGTCGACTTCGTGCTGAAGTTCTGGGCCCTCAACGGAATCTGGTTCGTGATGCCGTGGGCGGTGCTGTACTGGGGCCGGCGGACCCTCTACGAGCAAATCGCGCATTCGAACGGCTAGCAGCTCGAACCCGGAACGGGTTCGAGGTGCGCCGCAAGGGAAGCGAAACTTCCCCCGCTAGCAGCTCGAACCCGGAACGGGTTCGAGGTGCGCCGCAAGGGAAGCGAAGCTTCCCCCGCTAGGCGATCCGCCGAAGATCAGTCCTGCTCGGAGCCCTTGGCGTCGAGCGCCGCATTGAGATTGCGCAGGATCTTCTGCTTGTCGTCGCCCTCGGCCTGAAGCGCCAACTCGTAATGGGCGACGGCCTCGTCGAGCATGCCGTTCATGTAGTAGACGTAGCCGAGGTTGTTGTGGGCGGCCTGTTCGCCACCCGCAGTCCGGAACGCGGTCAGGGCCTCCGTGTAGCGGCCTTGGCGACCGAGCGCGACGCCGAGATTGTTGCGGTAGGCGGGGTCCCTCGGCTCGAGAGAAGCCGCATCCTTAAAGGCGCTTTCGGCCGCTTGTGGATCGCCCGCGAGCAGGCTCGCGATGCCGTAGTTGTTGACGATCGCGGAATTCTTCGGCGCCAGCTCGCTCGCGCGGCGCGCGTGCGTTTGCGCGTCTTCGTAGAGTTGCATCTCCTCGAGGACGACCGCGTACGCGTCGTGGGCATTGGCAGACTCGGGGTTCAGCGCGATCGCGCGCTCCAGGTAAGCGGCCGCCGCGTCGGGATCTTCCTGCGCGAGCTTGGCGAGGCCGAGACCGACATAGGCCATCGTCGAATTCGGATCGATTTCGATCACCTTGAGGAAGACTTCTTCCGCGCGATCGGGTTCGCGCGACAGCTGCAGGTAGGCGATACCCGCATGCGCGCGCGAGTCCGCCGGATCCAGGCGAAACGCATCGAAGTACAGCCGCATCGCATTTTCCGAGTCGCCGGCCCGGTGGGAGCGCTGCGCGGCTGCGAGTTTTTCCTCGAACGATGCTTCGTCCTCCTGCTCGACCTCTGCGACCTCGGCGGCCGCCCGCTCGGCCATGTATTCGCGGTATTCGTCGAGCGAGGTCTGGGATTGAGACGCACCCGGGAGCAACGCGCAGCCGGCCCCGTGCAGGCCGACCAGCGCGACCAGGAGCGCGCAGGCGAAACGAGCCGGCAGCTGCGGTGTGGAAGTCATCGACATCTCATCGGCCGCCGGTTTTTCGGACTTTACGGCTGGACCGGTTTTCGGGCTTTACGGCCGAACCGGTTTTCGGGCTTTACGGCCGGAGCTATCGGGTGTGGCGTTCGAAGAGATTTGCCGCGAGCGGGTAGCCGTGCAGCTTGAGTTTTTCGGCAAATTTCGGCCGAACGCCGGTGGGCACGATCTCGCCGAGCACGTTCTTCTCGGCGTCGATCCCGTAGCGTTCGAAGGTGAAGATCTCCTGCATGGTGACGATCTCGCCCTCCATGCCGGTAATCTCCTGCAGGCTCACGAGCTTCCGGCGCCCGTCACTCAGGCGCGACAGCTGAATCACGACATTGATCGCCGACGCAATCTGTTGTCGCACGGAGCGCTGCGGCATGTCGAGGCCGGACATCGCGACCATCGTCTCGACGCGGCTGAGCGCATCCCGGGGCGTGTTGGCGTGGACCGTCGTCAGCGAGCCGTCGTGGCCGGTGTTCATCGCCTGCAGCATGTCGAGCGCTTCCGCACCGCGCACCTCGCCGACGATGATGCGATCCGGGCGCATCCGAAGGCTGTTGATGACGAGATCGCGCTGCGCGATGCGACCGGTACCCTCGATGTTCGCGGGGCGCGTCTCGAGCCGTACCACGTGATCCTGATGGAGTTGCAGCTCCGCCGAGTCTTCGATCGTGACGACGCGCTCACCTTCGGGAATGAAACCCGATACCACATTGAGAAGCGTCGTCTTGCCCGCGCCCGTGCCGCCGGAGATCAACACGTTCAAGCGACATGCCACGATTCCGCGCAGCAGCTCGACGATTTCGGGCGTCAGCGCGCCGTTCTCGATCAGGTCTTCGACCCTCAGCGGATCGGTGCCAAAGCGGCGAATCGACATCACCGGCCCATCGAGAGCGAGCGGGGGGATGATCACGTTCACGCGAGATCCGTCCGCGAGCCGCGCGTCGACGAGCGGGGACGATTCGTCGACGCGGCGCCCTACGGCGGATACGATCTTGTCGATGATGCGCATCAGGTGCGCGTTGTCCCTGAAGCGCGCAACCGTTTTCTCCAGCTTGCCGCGCCGTTCGATGAAGATGTGATCGCAGCCATTGATCAGGATGTCCGAGATCGTCGGATCCTGGAGCAACGGCTCGAGCGGGCCGAGGCCGAAGACTTCGTGTTGGATCTCCTTCACGAAGCGATCGCGCTCCTCCAGAGTCAGCAGGAACTTCTCCTCTTCGAGGATCTGGACCGTCGCGATCGCAATGTCCGAGCAGACCCGCTCCTCACTGACCGTCGAAATCCGGCCGAAGTCGATCACTTCGAAGAGTCGATTGTGGACCCGCGATTTCAGGTCCTGATACAGCGCATCTCGCGCGGGCGGCGCCGGAGCGCGCTTACCGCCGCCTTTGGATGCCTTGGCGGCGGCCGCAGCCGACGACGCTGCAGAACCCTTCAGTCGATCAAGCAGCGCCACGTGAAGACCTCCTCGAGAACGCGCCGCGGAATCGACCGGCGAAGCTGCGATCGGACCGGGGCTCTGGCGTATCGATTCCGCACCAGCCGTACACCTCGTACGCGAGCTGCCGGTAGGCTTTGTGAATTGCGCTCCCGCTCGCTACCTGTCCGATCGGCCTGCCCTGGTTGACGCTTTCCGCGGTCGTCGCGTAGTCGTTCGGGATCAAGGCGTCGGGTTCGCTCCCGAGCGCGCGCTTGAAGTCGCTCAGCGTGACGGCATTCGCCTTCGAATGGCGATTGCCCACGATGCGGACGCGGGATTCTTCGTGCACGAGGCCTTCGAGCAGCTTCTTGTGCTGACGGGCGTGGTTGAGGGCCGGAACATCGAAGAGCGCGACCAGCAGAATCTGGTCGGCGATCGTCAACGCTGCAGCACTTGCGTCGTTCCAGCTGCGAGATACGTCCACCACCACCCAGTCGAATTCGGTCCGCAAGATCGGCAGCACGCGTTCGACGTGAATGCCGCGAATGCTGTCCGCATCCTCCATATGTGTGGGCCCCGCAAGAATTCTGACACCGCTTTCGTGCGCCTTGAGAATGGTGCGGATGTAGGTTGCGTCGAGTTCCTGTTCGGCGCGCACCAGATCGGCCAGCGTGTAGGTGGGCTCCACGTCGAAGTGGAGCGCAACATCGCCGAGCGGGTAGTTGAGGTCGACGATCACCGTTCGGCCACCGAGCTCCTGCAGCGACGCCGCCAACTGACAGGCCAACACGGTCGCACCGACTCCCCCCTTGGTACCCATCACCGCCACCACGCGGCCTTCTGAATCCGCCGCATCCGGATTGGCGGCGCGAACCAGCTCCACGATCACCGCGTGGAGTTCCGCTTCCGATGGCGCCGGCGGGAAGAAGTGCTTCGCGCCGAGGTGCATCGCGCGCAGGATCAACGCGCTCTCGGTGTGGGAGCCCGACACGACGGTGAGCGGGAGCGCGATCGGCAGCGACTCCAACAGATCGAGCACGACATGGGGTGCGTGGCCGAGATCGACGAACAGGCCGTCGGGTCTTTCCGATTTGAGCGCTCCGAGAAGCTGGCGCGAATCGCTGATCACGGACACGACCCGCGCCGCACCGCTCGCCGCGATCTGCTTCTCGATCTCAGCGGCGAATTCGGGTTCTTCCGAGAAGACGACGAACGAAAACATGCTCAGACCCCTGTCCAGTGCCGCGCGCTGAGAACGAGCGACGCGATCGAATGCCGAAGCACGCCTTTCATCACGATCCCAGTCACCGCTCAGTTGGCGTCGATCTGGATGATCGACGGCACCTGAGGCGTTTCGGGCTGACTCTGCTTCTCGTAGTAGCGATCCATCACGGCAGCGGAGGTGTCGGGATCCATCTGCGGATCCTCGGTGTTCTCGTTGACCGCGTTCGGGTTCGCGGTCTGTCGAACCGCGAGTTCGTGAACCGCCTCACCCATGTGCTGATCGACCCACGACGGGCCCATCGGTTTGAGCGATTCACAACCGGCCAGCGCGAATATTCCCGCGATGGCAGCAGACAAGATTCCGAATTGCAGCGCTCTCATAGAGCATCTCCTTCATACGAAGTCGTGATGCGATTGCCGGCTTCACCGATCATGCCGCCGGACTCGAATCCAGCGTCCACCTCGCCTCCGGCGATCGCCGGGGGCATACCTTCGAGCGCGCCCCAGAGGTAGAACTCGAGCGCGCTCGGCTCTACGAAGTGATCGGTGGGAAGCGGGTGCGGGCCGGGCCCGAGCGGCGTGACGAGCGTCGGCGTGACGATGATCACCAGCTCGGTCTCGTCCTTGAGGAACTGCGTGCTCCGAAACAGCGCGCCGAGAATCGGGAGATCGCCG
>CAZBSV010000210.1:0-71671 GCA_964494795.1 uncultured Spirochaetales bacterium
TTCGCTTCCCTGGCGGCGCATCTCGAACCCGGAACGGGTTCGAGCGGCTAGCGGGGGAAGCTTCGCTTCCCTGGCGGCGCACCTCGAACCCGGAACGGGTTCGAGCGGCTAGTGGGCGAGTGCGATCACGAGCCGCTCCAGCGCGAGTTCCGACGGAATCCCGCCCGCACCCTTGAGGCTGAGATCCGTCTGGTGAATCGCGGCGAGGCAAGCAAGCAGGCGACCCTGACTGAATCGGCGCGACTGGCTCTCGAGCTTGCGAAGCGCAAACGGGGGCGCGGCGATCGCGCCTCCGCTGCAAAGACTGAGAAGCTTGCGGAAGTGGTTGACGAACGCGCCCAGGATCGCGGGCGGCGCGCTACCCGAGCGAAGCAGTTTGCCGAGCAGGACCAGCGCGGCGCCGCAGCGCCCCTCCCCGATCGCGTCGGTGAGATCCCAGATCGGCTCCTCCGCAATGTCGGTCGTTGACGCCGCGACGTGCTCCGCGCTCACTTTCTCACCCGGCCCGGCGAACAGGGCCGCCTTCGCGATCTCCTGCCTTAGCATCAAGAGCTGAGGGCCCGTCCGCTCGGCGAGCAGCGCAATCGCGCCCCGGTCGAGCGCAACCGACTGCCGCCGCGCTTCTGCCGCGATGAAATCGGAAAGGGCCCGGCCAGCGCGCGGCGGATCGCAGCGCACGACCGCTGCGCGGTCGAATTTCTTCGCCCAGCGGGAACGACCATCTACCTTTTCCGCGATCACGACGAGGACGCTGTCGCGAGCGTCTCCGGTCGCGAGCACCGCCTCGCCAAGCGCGTCGATCAGCCCGCGCGCTCCGGCGCGCGGACCCTCTGGCTCGCGCAACACGACGAGGCGTCGCGGCGCCATCACTGGCAGCGTTCCGAGCGCGTCGAGCAACGCGGCTCCCGTCGCGCTTTCTCCATCGAGGCGCTCGTAGTCGAAATCAGCCGGTCCGTCGGCCAGAGCAGCCGTTCGAATCGCCGCCAAGGCGTCGTCGCGCAACAGCGGTTCCGCACCGACGACGAGGTAGGCCGGGCGCAGCCGACCCGCTTCGAGCTCCGCGCGAAGGTCGTCGAGAGTCACGGCTGGTGGAGCTCATAAAGGATGTCGTGGACGTGCGCGGCCAACTTCGACGCGAGCGTCCGAATCGCCTCGGCGCGATTCTGCCGCGTCACTTCGATATCCGCACTCGCGAGATAGCGCTCCGTCGCCCGTGTCGCGTCCTCATCGATGCGCGTCCTGGATCCGTCCGACCACTGCGCGTCCACCGTGAGTCGCAGCACGATTTCCCATTCCAGCGCGAGTGCAATGGTGGAATAGCTTCGCGCCCGCGTGACGATGGGCTCGACGACGCCCGACACGACCAGGTCCGCATCAATCGCATCATCCACCAGCGCGATGCCCCCGCGCTGCAAGAACTCCCGCCGCAGCGCGTCCGCAACCACCAGTTCGACGCCGGGCTCGTAAGAATCGTTTTCAAAGGTATGGATCGACACGGAGCCGAGATTTGCGACGGGCTCGCTGTAGTCGATCAGGTGATAACCGCAACCCGCAATGGGGACGATCGCCAGCAGACCTAGCAGGGGCGCGTGGGTAGGCGGAACTCGGCTCACGGCCGCAGGTATACCACAGCCGCTCTATTCTTCAGCCCTATTCTTCATGCTTCAAGAGGCTCTTCACGACCGCCAGTACGCTGTTCGCTTGAATCGGTTTGGTGAGGTACTCGTTCGCGCCGAGCGAGAGTGCCCTCTCGCGATCTTCCTTCGCACCCTCGGTCGTGATCACCACGATTGGTATGCCGCGGAGACTATCTTCTCCCCGGATCAGACTGATCAGCTTGAGACCATCCATCACCGGCATATTGATGTCGATCAACGCCAGATCGAAATGGTCGCTGGACACCTTTCGGAGTCCATCCATCCCATCTTGGGCCTCGACGATGTCGACGTTCTTCAGGCGACGAAGCGCAAACACCAACAACTGACGCATCGTCGGACTGTCTTCGACAATCAGGATTCTCTTCCGGTCCATACTCAACTCCATGCTCCGCAACGCCTACGCGGACTCTTCGTCACTTCGTCAATAGATCGATGAAACCCTGGATCGTGTTCAGCTTGCGTTCCGATTGCGAGTAGAGGCGCGCCGCAAACAAGGCTGTCGACGCGTGTCCACCCATCACGGAGAACAATTCGTGATCGAGCGCGGAAAAACCGTCCTTCTGCTGGAGCAACTCGAAGATGCCGATCAAACCGATCGGACGATTCTGGACGATCAGCGGAATGCACACGATCGGCTCCCGCATGTTCGACGGCTGCGTAGGGTCACCACAGAGCGGCTCACCGCGATCCAGCGCCTTTGCGATCAAGCTCCCCGGCTGCGAGCAACTCGGGAATTCAGACGCGCCCGCTCCCTCCGAGACTGCCACATCCAGCTGCCCTGAATTGCCATCCAGCAGGTACACGGCGAAGATCTCGGCACCCACGAGATTGATCACGATTTCGACGATGATCTTCAAGACCTCGTCGAGGTCGAGCGTCGAATGCAATTGGTAGCTGGCGACATATAGGTTCGCGAGGTTGTTGTTTTCTTCCTCGATCTCGAGGTAGCGTGCTGCGAACTGCTGATTCTCTTCCTCGACCTGCTGCAACCTGACACGAACGCTCGCGCATTCTTCTTCCAGATCCTCCAATCGCATCTGCAATTCGTGACGATACTTGTCCCACTCCTCGGGCGTTCTCGAGGCATCCGTCTGCTCCTGCTCGAGCCCTACCAGCTTCGCGCGCAACCGCTCGTTGTCGACTAGAAGCTCCTTGGTGAACTCCGCGCCCCGAGAGAAGATCTGGAGAAACTCTTCTCCCTGCTTGAAGAGATCCTTTCGATCACTGCTCATGACTCTTCCCCGCCGTCTCGTCGCTTGCCCCGCAGCGACCCGATGCCCGCCTGAATTGCTGCAGCCATCTCGTCAAGCGGGAGCACCCTGTCGACGACTCCGGTGCGAATCGCCTGTCGCGGCATCCCGAAAATCACGGCGGTTTCCTCTGATTCTGCGATGACGCTGCCGCCGGCTCGACTCACCGCTTCGACTCCCGAGCGACCGTCGTCGCCCATTCCAGTCAATACGATCGCCAATAGATCCACTCCTACGTGCTTGGCCGAACTCTCGAACAATCGGTCTACGGACGGCACGTACTTGTCGCGCTCGCTCACCGCGGCCAGCTTTGTCACGACCCGCCCGCCGATACTTTCGAGCTCGAGATGCTTGCCTCCCGGCGCGATCATGACGGTCCCCGGCGACAGCGGCTCTCCACCCTCTGCCTCGATCGCCCGAAGTCGGGTCAGGCGATCGATCCGCTCCGCGAACCCGCGCGTGAACCCGGCGGGCATGTGCTGAGCCACCACAAACGAGCTGCGCGGCGGCTCCGAGAACGAGCTGAACAGCTGCATCAACGCCGCCGGGCCTCCCGTCGAAGAACCGATCGCGACGAGCTTTGGCGCCGACGACGTACTGTCGCCTTGCGGCTGCGCGATCGAGGGCTGCGCATCGATTCGCTTGTGGACCTTTTCGATCCGCAGATCTCGGACGGCGTGTACTTTCCGAATCAGCTCCCGTTCGATGTTGTTGAGCTCGGGCGTCGCACGAGGGCTCGGCTTTCCGACAAAATCCACGGCACCGAGCTCGAGCGCGCGAAACACGTCTTCTTCGCCGGTGCGCCCACTGATCACGATCACCGGAGTCGGTCGCTTGTTCATCACGACCCGCAAGAACGTGAATCCGTCCATGCGCGGCATTTCTAGATCCACCGTAATCAGATCGGGCTGGAGTTCGAAGGTCTTGCGCAGCGCCTCCTCACCGTCGCGCGCAACACCGACGACTTCGACGAGCGGAGACGCGTCGAGCATTCTCGTGATCGCGTGACGACTGAACGCAGAATCGTCGATCACCAACACTCGGATCGTCGCCCGATGCATCATTTGTCGAGCTCCTGGCGGTCGGAACTCGCAATCGCAGCAGCCGCGGCGATGCTCCACAGATTCTCGGAAGCCATGCCGGGCAGCGGCCGGCGATACACGAGATCGCGCCTCAGGTGACGCAGTTCGAATGAAGTCGATAGATTGATCAGCGACTCCGAGTGTCCCAAAAGGAGATGTCCTCCCGGGCGCAACTTGTCGTAGAAGGTCCGTATCACCTGACACTTGGTGTCCAGGTTGAAGTAAATGATCACGTTCCGGCAAAGAATCACGTCCATGGTTCGAAGTAACGCAATCTTCGACTGGTCAAGGAGATTCAAGTGAATGAAGTCGACGTCTCGCTTGAGATCATCGGAGATCTGCCAGAGTCGATCCTTTTCGATGAAATATTTACCTCGGAGATGAGGATCCGTCTCCCTGAACGATGCCTCGCGATACACCCCCTTACGCGCCTTGCGAAGCATCCTGCGAGAGATGTCGGACGCGTAGACGTGAATGTCGACGCCTGGCTTCAGCCCGGCCTCGCGGGCGAGCATCGCGATGCTGTAGGGCTCTTCTCCGCTCGAACACCCGGCGGACCAGACGTTGATGGGTCGATTACCCCTTGCCGCGCGCTCGAGATGGAGTTCCGCGAAGATCTCATTGATCAGTGCCCGAAGCTGGCTCGACTCGCGGAAGAAGTAGGTCTCGTTGGTCGTCAATTCGTCGATCAGGTTCGGAAGCTCCTCCGAACCGGTACTGCTGCTGCGAACCCGATAGTGGTAGGCAGCAAAGCTCCCGAGTTCGAGTTCTCGAACCCGCCGCGCCAGGCGTCGCTCGAGCAGGAATCGCGACATTTCACTGAAATCGAGACCAGAATGTTCGCGCACGAGGTCGGCGAACATCCGAAATTCGGCATCGGTGAGAGCCAGATCGTTGCTCGGGCGGGTCGGATTCATCGGACCTCGCCTTCGAGTCTCTTGAGGGCCGACAGCGTAACCTCACGCACGAAGTCGTGTTGCTCGACGTCGAGGCAGCGAAGAATGGCGGGAACGCCGCGTATCAGATTGCGGTCGGCAACCGTCTGGATCGCTTCCGCGCGGACCGACCAATCGCAATGCTCGATCAGCGGAAAGAGCACTTCGACGGCACGGGCATCCGAGTGGAGGCCGATGCAGCGTATCGCCGCGCGCACGAGCTCGGGTTCCGGCCGCGTGAGGATTCCCGCAGCGCGTTCGGCGGCGACCCCTCCCACCTCGCAGAGCGCTTCCATTGCCGCGAGGGCAACCGGAGGCTCGTCGGCCAGCGCCGTATCGATGACGCGCAACATCTCGCTTCGACTTCGAGCGGTTTCCGATTGACTGAATCGAAACACCACGGACCGGACCGCAGCTGCGCGAACCCCGGAATCTTCGTCGTCCGCGAGCCGCTTCAGGTCATCGACGACGTCAGCGTTCGCGGATGCCCCGAGTGCTCGCGCCGCAGCGATTCGAACCCTCGGCGATTCGTCGGCAAGGGCGAGTCGAAGCGGTTCCGCGGCGGTTCCAGGCTCGAGACGCGCGAGCGCCTCGACGGATGCGCGCCGAACGGAAGCGCTCTCGTCCTTGAGTAGGAAACTGACGATCTGTGAATCTTCAGAGCGGCCGATGCGCCCGATCACCGTGGCGACGGCGAGTCGCACGCTCTCCGCGGATCCAGCCAGACAAGCGATCAAGAGTTCGATCGCTCTTTGCGTGACCGCGGAGCCCTTCCTGGGCCCGGGTGCAGCGAGCGCGATCAGGCCATCGATGACGGCTGTGAGCTCCTCTTCGGACTCAAAATCGTCCTCGGCTGCGGCGGCGGAAAGCCGCATCACGAGTGGCGCCAAGCCGAGTTCGAGACCGCGGCGACCGATCGAACGAGCCGCCGCGGATCGAACCTCGATCGACGGATCTTCCAGTGCCGCCAGCAATCGAGCTGCGCTGCCTGCTCCGGAAGTGCGACCAAAGAGCACGCAGGCATCCCGTTTCGATCCGGCGTCGAGTTCGGGCCACTCGGCGTCGATGATTTTTTCGGCAACTTCGTCGAGGTCTTCGAGCGTCGCGAGTGCCGTGTCGCGGAGCGCGTCATCGCGGCCGGCCTCGAGGATCGGCAGTACGGAAACGGCCGTTGCAACAATCCCGAGAAATTGAATCAGGACCAGCTTCATCGAAAGATCCGCCTCGGGAAGGCGTTCCACCGCGCTCGAAACCACGAGTCCATTCGCCAATGCGGAAGCCCGAATTCGCGCGATCAGCGAGCTGCTCTGATCCGGCCCGAGTCGCGAAGCAAGGCGCAGCAGCGAGCGGATGGCAGCCTCGCGGCTGGAACGGGAACCGGACCCGAGCGCCTTGAGCAGCAGCATGATGCCTTCATTGTCGTCTTCTGCGCGCCCAAGCAGCGAAAGGCCCGCGTGACCGAGGATCGGATCGCTCAGCACGGATCCGAGTTCACTCGCGCAAATTGGATGCTCGAGCGCATTGAGCGAATGAATCGCGGAGAACCGCACCAACTGATCCTCACAGCTGTCGGCGGCCTTGCGAATCAGAGCCTGCGGCACGCCGGCGCCACCGATCGCCCCGAGCGCGTCGGCAGCCGATGCGCGGACATTCGGATCCGAATCTTCGAGCATCTCCAGGAGCGAATCGCTGGTGGACGGATCCGCGATGCCCGCGAGTGCATCGATCACGAGCTTTCGCACGTCGACATCGTAACTCGTGCGTTCCGCGAGCAGGGCCGGAATCGCCCTTTCCCCGAAGTGAATCAGGGCGTCGACCGCTGCATTTCGGCGGCCGGGATTTTCACCGTCACCGAGCGCACCCACGAGCGCGTTCGCCACATCCGCGACCTCGCTGCGCGCGACGAGGCGTTCGATCGAGGATTTTCGCACGCGCCAGCTCGAATCGCCGAGGCATTCGATCAGGCGGCGGATCGCGTCTTCCGACGGCAGCGCGTCGACGCGCTCTACCGCAAGCCGGCGAACTTCTTCGTCACTGTCGCGAAGGTCTCGCACGATGCTCGCGCGATCCCTTTCGTCGAATTCCACGCTCATGCCCCGCTCCTCGCTTTGGCGACTCGAAGCAGCTCCTCGGCCAGGAAGTCCCGTTCCTGTTGGATTGCGGGATCGACGCGAGCCGCGAAGAGTGAGCGACCCTCTGCGAGATCGCCCTTCATCGCCTCGAGAACGTTGCCCGCACGGACAGCCGCTGCGAACTTCTCCTGGCTGTAGAGAACGATGTCGGAGACCACGATCCGAGCCAGGCGCTCGGCCTGTTGAATCCTCTCGTCGATGCCCGCGCCTCGCCCCGGCGCTGAACCGGAAGCCTTGGCGGCTTCGAACTTGGGAGCCGACACAGCGGGCCTGGCGACAGAAATCGGCGCGGCGGCCGGAGCCCTCGCCGCCACCTCCCGCTCGGGCATCAGCGTCGCGGCCCGCACGCTCACGGGATCGACGATCGGTCGAACCCGTGGCGAGGCAACAGCTGCTTGCGCGGCGCGCGGTTGCGACGACGGAGCGACCGCGGGGAGCATCCCGAATTCTGCGAAGATCGAGTAGAGAGACCCGGGCAGATCCTGGCGCTCGACGTACGCGTCGGCTCCGTAGATCTCTTCGGGCGGACGTCGATAGCGGGTTCGATCGTGAATCGCACCCACGAGCACGACGTGGATGTCGCGCAGGCTCTCGTTTCGCTTCACGATCTCGCAAACCTGAAAGCCAAACATCTTGGGCAGCGCGGCATCGATCACGATGGCTCGCGGCAGCAATCGCTGAATCGCGAGCATTGCCTCGACTCCGTCGTGGACCAGCGTCGGCCGAAGGCCCCATTGCATCATGGCACTGGCCGTCGCCTTGCCCTGTTCGATCTCTGGATCGGCGATCAAGACCGTCTGCTGCCGATCGGCCGCCGAGCGCTCCGGGATCGGCGGCGTCGGGCGGGACATCGGCGGCGGCAGTGACGGCGCGGGCATTCTCGGCGCTTCGGCTTGCTGCGCGGCAACCGGTCGCGTATGCGCCTCGCGAACCGCTTCCCTCGATTCTCCGACAGCCGACGGCCGACTCACCTGGAATACGGCTTCACAGCGCGAACAGCGCAGCCTCACGCCTTCGGGCCGCAGGCGGTCGGATTCCATGCGGTAGCGGGCCGCGCATCCGGGGCATGCGACGATCATTGCGGCGCTCCGAGTCCGCGATCGATGGTTTCAATTGTCATGTCTCCCCCGTACTCGCTCACCGCTTCAGAGCCGAAGCCGATGTACGTCCTGTCTGAGTTCAGCCGATTGCTCCAACAGCTTCTTGGTCGCTTGATCCATGCGGCGCGCGGACTCCTCGTTGGCGCGAGTCTGCGCGAAGACTTCCTCGATGAACTCGACGGCAGACCGACATGCTGCGGCCTGTTCCTGAAGAGCCGCGTTGATCTGCTCGACCGCATCCCTCTGGCCTTCGACACTCTCGCGAATCCGACCGGAGCCGCGAGCCTGTTCCTCTGTCGTACATCGCACCTGCTGGGCGACGTCGCGCATCGAAGTGGTGTTGCGATAGACGACCGTATTGCCCCGCTCTTGCTCGGTCGCGGCGTTGCGGATCTCGTCGACGCCGCCGCGAACCCTTTCCATGAGTTCGACCACGTGCGAGGCCGCGCGGGCTTGCGCTCGCACCGCCTTGAGGATTCCCTCGATCCGATGACCGCTATCTCGCGAAGCACGAGTAATCTCTTCGAGCGAAATGCCGGCCTCAGCGGACAGATCGACTCCGGATGCCACGCTTTCGGTACCGCTCTCGATCGCTCCGATTGCGTTTTCGCTCTCCGCCTGAACCGCGCGAATCAGGCTTCCGATCTCCTTCGTCGAGGCAAGCACCCGATCCGCGAGATCCTTGATCTCGTCCGCGACGACGGAGAATGCGCGGCCGTGCTCACCGGCCTGCGCGGCGATGATTGCGGCGTTCAGCGCGAGAAGATTCGTCTCATCGGCCACATCATCGATCACGTCGACGATCGCACCGATCTCGTTCGTGCGACCACCGAGGTTCCGGATCACCTGCTCCGCGGTCTCGGTCGCGATCCGGATTGCATCCATTCCTTCGATGGTCTGCCGGACCTTGTCCCGCCCGAGCTCCGCGGTCGACACGACGTAATTGGAAAGCCTCGCAGACTCTTCGGCGCTCTCGTCGACTTCCATCAGCGAGTTGGCCATCAATTCCATCGAGGACGACGTCTCCATCGCAGCTTCAGAAAGCGCCCGAGTGCTCTTCACGACCTGACTGACACTCCGAACGATCTGCTCCATCGATGTCGACACTTCTTCCACCGTTTCGGAAAGCGTCGCGGCGGTTTCGTTCAGATCATTTCCCGCGGCACCCAACTCCAGGATCGAGCTGGAGGATTCCTCGACCGATCCGTTCAGCACTCCCGCGGAATCTGCAATGCCGCGAACCTGGCCGTCGATCGCGTCCATCGAGAGAGCCGCCCGTTGGATTCCAGCGACCTGATCCGCGGTCACCGCGGCGACACCGCCAGAGATCGACGCGATGTCGGCGGCCATCTGCTCGAGCCGGTCCGCGGCTCCGAAGATTCGCGAAAGCGTCGAGCGAAGCGATCCGGCCATCGCCTCGAAGTCCCGCGACAGATCCCCGATCTCATCCTCCGATTCCAGCACCCTCTCACGATGCAGATCTCCGGAAGCCATCCGAGCGACATTGTCGCGCAGTTGGGCCACGGCGCGGATCACATCGCTCGAAACCAACCAGGCCAGCAGGCCGCCGGTCGCAATCGCGAGCACCAGCAGAACGACGAACGGAATCCAGATTCGCGCCGTGTCGAATGCAACCGCGCGGCGCGGCGTGGAGACCACGAGGACGCTACGGTCCTCGAGAGCTCGCCACGAAAACACGCGCCCGAAGAGCCTGGATCCGCCGCTACCGCTCTCGATGCCGCGCTCGCGCTCCTCCCTGATTTTTGCCACCAATCGGGCGTCGAGCATGCCGCGCCCACTCTCTTCGGCGTCGGAAAAATCCAACCGCGTTACATCGAGCGGTGCGGCTAGAGTCGATCGGTCTCCGAGAACCGCGGCGGTGGCCGCGCTGAGATCCTGGTCGTCGAGTCGGACGATCAATGCCTCGACAACACGGTCCTGCCAGCGCAGCGTAAACTCTTCGGCGCCGTCCAGCGTCTTTACGAAGATCAAAGCGAGTCCGATGAGGGCCGGAACGGCTGTCATCCCCACCACACAGCCGACCATCTTGGTTCGCAGCGAGACTGGCTTCAGCAGCGCTCGGCGCACCTCTGGATTCTCGATCTCGGTTGCCATTGCGGTCCGGGTGCTCTCGAGATCGCGCTTGATCACAAAGAACAGAAAGGCAGCCGCGACGGCTCCAGCGACGAGGCCCGCGCCGACTGCGATCGCACCGTCGTGCAGCCCGAACCACGGAAATCGCAGCGCCATCGAAACCGCCGTCATTCCCCCGGTAGCGATCCAGCCGATCAGCGCGGCAATCGCGAGCGTGCGCGGTAGATCCAGAACCGCCGCGAACACAGCTCTGCGATCCTCATCCGCGACCGCGTCGTCCAGGCTCCGATCCAGCACGATTGCGATTGGATCGCTGGTGCCGATCCGCAGCTTCACCGCGAGCGCCGAAGCGAGCACCGCGTACCCGCCGGAAAACGCGAACAGCCAGACCCATGCCTCGCTCGTGAGTTGCAAGAGGGTAAACAGCAGCGCAGCCAGGATCGCGGGGCCCGGCAGCGAGATGCCGTAGTAGAGCGAGAGCAGCCGCCGCCTGAATTCAGATGATTTGCGGAGATCAGAATTCATGCTGCGTTCTCGTGATCGCTCAGTACCGAGCGGTATACACTCTCGAGCAGGTGATCCAACGAGAGAACCACGATCGGCTCCAAACCGGGTCTTCGAACCACGGCCCGAGCCGTGTCGTAACCTGCTTGCATCGCGAGAAACGGCGGATCCTCCATCGACGCCGCGCCGACCTGGAGAACCTCGACCGCCGCGTCGACCACCAAGCCGACGACGAGGCCATGCGTCTCGACCACCACGATTCGCGTGCGGATCGACTGCTCCACCTTGCGCCCGTCGAGCGCTCGCCGGAGATCCACGACGGGCACCAGCGCACCGCGCAGATCGATGACACCCTCGATCAGCGCAGGCGACTTGGGAAGCGGCGTCACGCTTTGCCAGCGGACGACTTCACGCACGTTCAAGACGTCGATCGCGATCAAGCGACCTCCGACCTCGAAGCAGCCGAGAGTGACCTCGTTCTCCCCCGCAGCGATGGAAATGGCGTCAGGCATTGCGACCCAGCACCCTGTCCAATTCGACCAACGAAATGAATTGATCCCCAACGCTGCAGAGATCTTCTACTGCACCCGTATCCGATCCCTCGGCGGGCCGAATCGACTCGCTCGAAACCCGCAAGACCTCTTTTATGGCGTCGACGAGCACACCCACCACCTCGTCATCGCCGGTCTTGACCACGATGATCCGGGTCCGACGGGACGCCTCGACTCGCCCGAGGCCGAGCCGGATACGCAGATCGATCAATTCGATCATTTCGCCGCGCAGCGAGATGACGCCGCGAACATCCTCGGGCAGCCTCGGAACCGGCGTGACGGGTCGCATCCGCACGATCTCCCGCACCCGCTCCACCGGAATCGCATACGGAGACCCCGCGAGTTCAAAACTCAGCAACTGACGGATCTCTTCGACTGAATCGTCCGGAGCACCCTGGCGCGCAGCGCTGCGCGCCAGCGAATCCCACTCGCGCGCCTCTGCGGCAGACGTGGTCGTTTCACTCATGCGGACTCCTTCCGGCTCAGAGCGTCTTCGACCAGGCTCGAGATATCGACGACCAAAACGGCGCCCTGATCGCCTAGCTCCGTCGCACCCGCAAAGCCGCGCAGGTTCTTGACGGGACCCTGGATCGGCTTGATGACCGTGTCCTGCTGTCCGTCCAGACGGTCGACGAGCAGCCCGATCCGCTGTTCGCCGAGGCCCACGATCACCGCGAATTGCTTATCCGTCGCCGACGACACCTCGAGCTGGAATTCCTTCGCGAGGCTTCGCAACAGGAGAGCTTCACCCCGGAGGTTCAGGATGTCGCGATTCTCGCTGTGCTGGATATCGCGGGTGTCGATCAGCAGGGTTTCGTGCACCGCATTGATCGGAATCGCAAATCGGTGTTCTCCGACTCCGACGATCAGGGATTGAATGATCGCGAGCGTGATCGGAAGCGTCATCGCAATCGTGGTTCCGCGACCCGGAATCGACTCCACGTCCACGGCTCCGCCCAGAGCCAGCATGTTTTCACGCACCACGTCCATTCCGACGCCACGGCCGCTGGTTTCGCTGACCTGCGATTGGGTCGAGAGCCCCGGCGAGAAGATCAGATTGAGGATCTCACGATCACTCAACTCGGCCCCGCGCGAGATCAGACCGAGGGATTCAGCGCGCGCAACGAGAGCGTTGCGATCGATCCCCTTGCCATCGTCAGAGACGGAAATCACCACGTGGTTTCCGCGCTGAAACGCATTGATTTTGATGCAGCCCTGGACGTCCTTGCCCGCGGCGCGTCGCTCCTCGACGGTTTCGATCGCGTGATCGATCGCGTTTCGAACGATGTGCATCAAGGGGTCGACGAGCTCCTCGACGATCAACTTGTCGAGTTCCGTGTCCGCGCCCGAGACCTCGAGCTTCACATCCTTCTGGAGATCTCGCTTGAGCGAGCGAACCACGCGCGAGATCTTGTCGAATACCTGCCTCATCGGAACCATCCGCACTTCCAGAACCGCGGACTGGATGCCCTTGAGCTTTCGATCGAGTGATTTGTGGATCTTCGACAGCTCAGCTCCGATCTGGGCATTCTTGGGTTGCGCGACGAGCCGGGCCGCAATCTCGCCGATCGTCGAGCGCTGGATGACGAGTTCGCCGACGAGATTCATGAGTTCATCGAGTTTTCGAATATCGACCCGCACCGTCTCGCTGATCGAGCGGAGCGATTCGAGCTCGGATGGAGCCACGGGTAGAGACGTCGCGTCGACTTCCGACTCGGGCTCCGACTCGGAGTCCGAGTCGGCCGAGACAACCTCGACGGCCGGCGCTCCCGCCCGCAGCGAGATCACTTCGGCATCCGGAAAATCGAGCACGTCGCGAAGCTGTGCCATGGACAGATCCGAGGCAACGAGCAGCGAGAAGCGGATCTGGGCTTCTGGCGTATCTCCGGGAGCGGGTAGAGTCGACAACACCTCTCCGACTGCTCGAATCGAATTGGAGAGCTCAGAGAGCCCCTCGTCGAACGACATGATCGCGAACGTCGAGCTGACCAGCATGATGTGCCGGCCGCGGCGAATGCTCTCGCGCAGTCGATGTTCCTCGTATTCGGTCAGCGCTCGCAGCAGTGTGTTGTCGATCTCCAGGGACTGCAGCTCATCGCCGGCCGCAACCGCATCCTTGGCGGAGGCCCCGATCCGCCTCGCGAGATCCTCGACCGGACCGTTGAATGCGGCGAGTGCTTCCGCGTTTCCGATGGACTCGAGCAGGCTCGCGAACGTGTGGATGGCCTCGTCGATCAACGCCACGCAAGGCGAATCGATCGACACCTTGCCGAGGCGCAGGCCGTCGAGAATGTCCTCGAGGTGGTGCGCGAGATCCTGGATCGACTCGAGCCCGAACATTCCGGCCAGGGCCTTCAGGGAGTGAGCGGAGCGAAACAGCCGGTTGACCAGGTCGGGGTCGACTTCGCCGCCCGCCGCGCGTTGATCGTCGAGATCGGCGTAGTCCTCGCGCATGCGCTCGAGGATCTCTTCCGCCTCCGATACGAACTCCTGGTCCGCTTTGCGCTCGGAACGCGATCGGCCACCGCGAGTTGCCATGAGCGTCTACCCGCTTTTCACAGCGCGGGCGAGCAGATCCTCCACGATCTCCCGCAGATGCTCGGGTTCGAAGGGCTTGACGAGGTACGCGTCGGCTCCCAATTCGACGCCCTTCTCGCGATCGCGCTCGGAACTCTCGGTCGACACGATGACCAGTGGAATCGACCGATAGGCGTCGTTGCTCTTCACGAACGACACGAGTTCGAGCCCGTTGATGTCGGGCATGTTGATGTCGGTGATGATCAGGTCGAACGATTCACGCGGGAGACGGCGGAGTGCCTCGAAACCGCTCGACGCCTCCGTGATCTTCACCGGAGGTTCGAGGCCCTCGAGCGCAGAATTCAGTAGCGCCCGCATCGTAGGAGAATCTTCGACGATCAGAACTCGCTGCACGGACCCCTCCGCTGGCAGTCGTCGCTAAAACGGCCGATCCCCGTATCGGACTTTCAGCAGCTTTCTTGAGGCAGTCTCGATACTTCGGGCGATTTCTCGCGCATCGCGCCGGCGCCGCGGGAGCGGGAAATCTCAGGAGGCGGCAGGATCTCCGAGCTGGGCGAGGGCGCGCTTGAGCAGCGCGCGTTCGAGCGCCAACCCGGCCTCATGCAGGGCGATCTCGATCACCGAGGTGTCGCCGATTGGCTCACCGCCTGGCAGGTTGTCGGCGTACAGCAGGGCCACCACCCGGCCGCCGCTCACGATCGGCGCCACATAGGCCTCGGCGGGCTCGCGGTCGCCGATTCGCTTCGAGAGCGCCCGGTCGCCCTCGCCGATGACCGGCGAGCAGAGCGAGCTGCGCGCCTCGAGCACGCGTCTGAACCACTCGATATCCGCCGCGCGCGTTTCGATTTCGCGGAAACCGGCGTCATCGGGTCCGCCCCCACGGGGCAAGCCACGCTGCGCGATTCCGAGTGCGACGTCGTCGCGCACCATGAACATCGCGACCCGCGAAAAACTCTCCGACGCAAATTCCAGCACCAGTTTCAGCGCGTCGCCTTGATTGCCGGGGTCGCGGATGCGCTCGCTCACCGAGCGCAGGGTTCGCAGGCTCTCGGAACCGGTGGCGCCACTCGCGGAATCGCGCAAGTTGGCGCGACTCGATTGGCCCGACGGCTGCGCGGGCTGCTTGAGCCACGCCGCAACCTCGGTCCGAAAGCGCTTGGCTTCGTCCACCAGCTTCGACCAGGCCTTTCGGTTCGCGAGATAGGCGGGATCGGGTCCGCTGAGGATCGCGTCGGCGGCATCGATGCCTTCCTCCGACTGCGCGTTCTCGTACCGCGCAACCAACACGGGCATCGAAGGTGCGAGAAGCTTGAGCCGCCGGATGAAGGCCGCAAGATTTTCGACGCCGCTCACCCTCCCGCGCGCGAGATCGATCGAAACGAGAACGATCGGGATCTCTCCGCGGCGCAGGTACTGTCGGATTCGCGCGATTCCACTCTCGGCGTTCTGGAAGATGTGCACGCGGGGAAAGAACTCGGCGAGGTTCAACTTCTGCCACTCGAGGGTGCTGAGGTTCGGATCGATCGCGATCAGGCATGCGGCCGCAACCGCGGATCGGGAATTCGCCCGCCCGCTCGGGCTCAGCGAGGCCGGGCCGGCCGCCTTCGCTGGGAACTTCTTGACGGGCTCCGCGTCGGGCCAAGCGACGGACTCCGCGTCGGGCCCCGCGACGGACTCCGCTTCGGGCCCCGCGACGGACTCCGCTTCGCGCTCCAATTCGGGAGCCTCTCTGCGGCTGGCCGCGAGCGCCAACACGTCCGCGGGAGCCCGCGACGACGCGTCCGAATCCCGCTCGTCCGGCGCGGCTTCGGGCTCCACGGCTTCGACCGGCGCGGCAGCTTCGACCCCACCCGGCGCGGCAGCGAAGCCCCGAGATCCCGCCGGATCCACTTCCCCGCTGAACAAGATCGGCGCGTCATCGGGTTCCGAGATCGGCGCGGCATCTGCGGAGAACTTGACCCCGGGCGCTCGATCGCCGCAGCTGCTCTCGTCGCTGAGGCGTGTCGCCTCCATCGTCAGATACTGCGCGTTGATTCCCGTCGGAATCAGGATTTCGAGATCGCGCGCCTCGATCTGGTCGCTCACTTCGAAACTGAACTCTCCAGTCACCCAGGAGAAGATCCGGAATACCGAGCGCTCGACCTGCTCGCGGCGGGCTGAATCGAGGCTTTCCGCGGTGAGCGACGTGCACTCGGGGATGACTTGATCGAGCGACGCGGCGCGCGAGTTCGAGAGTTCTACGGCGCGGTCGAATTCCTCGGCGCGAATGAAGTTGGATCCGACGAGCAGCGAGCGGAGATCCTCGGGTTCACCCTTGACGTAAGCGGCACGGACCAGGCCGTCGCGAAAGACGATCCGGCCTTCGCCCAGCTCGGAGTGGATCCGCAGCAGACCCGACTTCCGAGACAGACTGACGATTTGCAGAATGTCTCCGAGGCCCAGATCCTCGAGACTTCCGACCAAGCTCATCGAGCAACTCCGCAGCCACCTACGTGATGACGAGTCTCGGGGGGCGAAGGAATCCGCTCGCCGCGCAAGCGCGCGGTCGAAGCGATCCCGCCGCAGCGCTTCCGACGGCTTCCCCGATACCGACTCACCACCTAGAGGATCGGCGAGTCGCGGACTTACTTAAACCGAAGACGCTGATCGTGGGGAAAATCTCCCGACGGGATCGTGGTGGATTTCGGGAGCTTGCCGGCGGCCGCGGGCAATCTCAGCTTCGCTCCTGGCGGCAGCTCGAGTCGATCGAGAGGGCTCAATTCAGCGAGCCGCTCCGCGGCCCCCTCCCCTGCGAGCACGACGCGCAGCTCCGCGCGGCTGTCGGCGGCGGCCAGCGCCGCGCCCGCGAACACGGCGCGGGTGCCCTCGGGACCGAGGGCCGCGGCCTCGGTGACAAATCCCGCGACGGCGCGCTGCAGCCGCAGCTCGAGTGCCCGCCGCACGGCTTCGCGGCCAAAATCGTGCCAGCTCGCGGCGCTCAGCGCTGCGCGCGGCCCCATGCCTAGAACCAGTAGAACCGGAGACCGCAACGCCCCCGCGGTCGAGATCAAAGCGGCCTCACCGAGTGCTCCAGTCAGTCTCCCGGAGCTGAGGAACTGCCAGAGTTCACCGCACATGCGCCAGTCGGCGCGAGCAGCGGCGCCCCGCAGCGGTCGATCGTCGGGCGAAACGCCGACCATCAACGCGTCGGCCGCAATCCTCTCGAGCGGTCGCTCTTCGATTTCGACGACGAGCGCGGCCATCAGGCGGCCCCACTTTCCGTTTCACGGCTCGCTTCCGGATCGGACTCCTCGGCCGGCTCTGCGTACTTGTGCAACTGCCGCGCGACGGCGTCGAGCACGCCGTTCACGAAACCGGGCGAGGATTCGGCACCGAAGCGCCTCGCGAGCTGGATCGCCTCGTCGAGCACCACGGAAACCGGAGTGTCGGTTCGCATCAACTCGTAGGTGCCGAGCCGAAGAACATTGCGGTCGACCGCCGCCATCCGAGAGAGCTTCCAGTTGATCGCGTTCGCGGCCAACAGCGCGTCGATTTCCGACAGCTCCGACGCCGTTCCCTGGACGAGTTTCAGCGCGAAATCACGAGCGCCTTCGGGAAGATCGAAGTTCTGCGCGACCTGCTCGAAAGTTTCCTCGATGCGGGTTTCGCCATCGCCTCGCTTCGGATCGGCCAGATCGTGCGCGTAGAGGGCCTGGAGCGCGACCTGCCGCGAGCGCTGGCGCGGCACGCGGTCCGATCGACTCACGTATTCGCCTCGGCTGGTCGACCCAAGCGGTTGATCAAGGCCGCCATCTCGATCGCCGCGCGCGCGGCCTCTTCGCCCTTGTTGCCGTGTTCGCCGCCCGCCCTCGCGACGGCCTGGCTGACATCGTCCGTGGTCAGCACGCCGAACCCGATCGGCACCAGGGTGTCGCGCATGACTTCTCGAATCCCATCGGTAACGCCACGGCACACGTAATCGAAATGCGGCGTTCCGCCGCGAATCACCGAGCCCAGCGCCACGAGCGCGTGGTAGCGGCCGCTGGACGCCAACGCGCGCGCCGCTAGCGGAATTTCGAACGCCCCCGGCACCCACGCCACATGGATGTCCTGCTCGCGCGCTCCGCAGCGGAGCAGCTCCGCCGAGCACGCCTCGAGCAGTTTCACTGCGATCATCTGGTTGAAACGCGACACCACCAGCGCAAAGCGCATCCCGCTCGCGTCCTCGGAACTTTCGAAAGTGTTCACCGACTCGCTCCTCGACCCTTGGCGCTCGCGCCGCGGCGCTTCGGGTACGCGACGGGGCCGCGAAGATACAGGTCGCAGCCCGCGCGGCCCGCGCGCGCATCGATGAGCGGCGACTCGACGAGCGACTTCAGACCCAGCTCCGCGATCGACGCTCGCCCATCCCCCCCGAGCAAGCGGGGCGCGATGAACCAGTGCAGTTCGTCGACCAGACGAGCGCGCAAGAGTGCCGCAGCCAGCTCCCCCCCGCCCTCGACGAGAATCTCAGTGAGACCCTCTCGCGCCAACCGCTTGGCGGCGCGCCGAAGGTCGATCTTCCCGTCGCGCGTCGGAGTCTCGAGCACCCGCGCGCCGAGTCTCTCGAGCAGCCGGCGGCGACCGGCAGCCGCCTGCGCGCCGCAGAGCACCCAGGTCCCGTCGGCGCCTTCGCGAAAGAGTCTCGCGCTGGGCGGCACGCGCAGTCCGGAGTCGACCAGCACCCGGATCGGCCGGTGAACGACGTGCCCGCGCCGACGAGCGGTGAGTTCCGGATCGTCAGCCAGGACTGTTCCCGATCCGACGACGATCGCGTCCACGCGCGCGCGCAAGAGATGCCCCTTCGCCCTTGCGTCGGGCCCCGTCACCCAACGCGACTCGCCGCTCGCAGCCGCGATCCGGCCGTCGAGCGAACTCGCGATCTTGAGCATCACGAACGGGCGCGCGAGCGCGCACACGGTCGCAAAGCCGCGGTGCTGGTCGCGGCAGGCGTCTTCGAGAATGCCGAGCTGAACATCGACCCCCGCGCGTCGCAAACGACGGATGCCCTCCCCCGAAACATCCGGGTGGGGATCGCGCTGTCCGACGAACACGCGCTGGATGCGCGCTTCGAGGATCGCCTCCGTACAGGGGCCCGTGCGACCCAGCCGACAGCAGGGTTCGAGCGTGACGGCCAGCGACGCGCCGCGCACCGCGCTGGCGCCAAAGCGGCGTTTCGCGCGCTCGATCGCGACGATTTCCGCGTGCGCGCCGCCGACGGGCCGCGTTGCGCCGCGCCCCAACAATCGATCGCCGCGAAATACCGCGGCCCCCACCGGCGGATTCGGATGCGTGCGCCCCGACGCCCTGCGTGCCGCCGCGAGCGCGATCGTCATCGCGGCCTCGGGTGTCATCGCGCAGGCTCGATCGACTCGAAAAATCTCCGGTAGTCGTCGGCGCCCTGAAAATCGAGGAAGACCGACGCGAAGCGCGCCGCGGCGAGATGGTCCAGGCCGACGAGCTCTTCCATCATGCGCCGACCGATCAAAGCGCTCGTCACTTCTCTTTCTCCGAGCTCTTGCACGTGTCTCTCGACGCGATCGACGAGCTGGGCGAGCGCGGTTGCGCTGACGGGGCGCTTCTCGCAAGCCTTCTGCACCGCGGTCAGCAGTTTCTCGCGCTGGAAGTCCTCGCGCCGCTCGTCGCGCTTGACGACTTTCGGGAAGACTTCTTCGACTCGCTCACGCGTGGTAAAGCGGCGCTCACACTCGAGACATTCGCGGCGTCGACGAATCTCGTTGCCATCTCGACCCAGGCGGGAGTCGATTACCCGGTTTGCCGAGTCGAAGCAGTACGGACAACGCACGGCTCAGGCGGAGTCGTTCCAACGACCGGTGTACAAGGGAAACCGCCGACACAGCGCCTCCACGTCGACGCGCACCGCATCCAGCGCATCGACGTCACCCGGCCGCTCGAGGGCCCGAACGATCAGACCGCCGATTTCGTGCATCTCCGGTTCGCGCATTCCGCGGGTCGTGACCGCCGGAGTGCCGATGCGGACTCCCGAAGTCACCATCGGTTTGCGCGGATCGAAGGGAACCATGTTCTTGTTGGCGGTGATGCCGGCCCGCTCGAGTGCGATCTGGGCCGCCTTGCCGGTGGTATCCCGTCCCACCAGGGACAAGAGGAAGAGGTGATTGTCGGTTCCGCCCGCAACGATCTTGAAGCCCCGCTTCTCGATCGTCTCGGCGAGTGCGCGCGCGTTCTTGATGATCTGCTCGCAATAGCGCTTGAAGGAGGGTTGCAGCGCTTCGCGGAACGCGACCGCCTTGGCGGCGATCACGTGCATCAACGGCCCTCCCTGGCCACCCGGGAAAACGGCGCTGTCGATCTTCTTGGCGTATTCCGCATCGCAGAGGATCAAGCCACCGCGCGGTCCGCGCAGTGTCTTGTGGGTCGTCGTCGTAAAGATCTGCGCGCGACCCGCCGGACTCGGATGCAGACCGGTCACGACGAGACCCGCGATGTGGGCGATGTCGGCGAACAGGATCGCGCCGACCTCGTCCGCGATGGATCGAAACGCCGCGAAGTCGATCGTGCGCGAATACGCGGTCGCGCCGCATTGGATCAACTTGGGCCGACACTGTTTCGCGAGACGACGCACTTCGTCGTAGTCGATGCGCTCGTCTTTCTCGCTCACCCCGTACGGGATGATCTTGTAGAGCTGACCCGAGAAATTGACCGGGCTGCCGTGCGTGAGGTGGCCGCCGTGGTCGAGGTTCATCGCGAGCACGCTGTCTCCGATCTCGAGCACCGCGCGGTAGACGGCCTCGTTGGCTTGGGATCCCGAGTGGGGTTGGACGTTCGCGTGAGCCACGCCGAAGAGTTCCTTCGCGCGCGCGATCGCGAGGCTCTCGACCTCGTCGACCTGCTCGCATCCGCCGTAGTAGCGGCGGCCCGGGTAACCCTCGGCGTATTTGTTCGTCAACACCGAACCGACCGCTTCGAGAATCGGATCGGATACGAAATTTTCGGACGCGATGAGTTCCAGCGACAGCGCCTGCCGCCGCGCCTCGAGCGCGATGAACTTCGCGATTTCGGGGTCGGCCTTGGCGAGCGTTTGGCCCATGGCGGGCGATGCCGCGTTGGCGACAGCGCCAGCGGCGTTCGGACCTGTCAACGAGTCGATCATCTCAATCCTCCTCGCGTGGCGACCACCCTCGAAGGGTTCTGCCAGCCACGCCTCTACGATGGCCCAGGCGCGGGCCGGATCGAGGCGATCCGCCGCAAGCGCTAGAACGTTGGCGTCATTGTGCCGGCGCGCGAGCTTCGCGGTGTCGACGTCGTCGACCAACGCGGCGCGCACTCCGGGAAAACGGTTCGCGGTGTACATCACCCCCAAACCACTGCCGCAGATCACGATCCCCCGCTCGGCATTTCCGCTCGAGACCGCGCGCGCGGCCGGTGCTGCGAATACCGGGTAATCGACGGCCTCCGCGCCATGTGTGCCGTAATCGCGAATCTCATAGCCAGCGGCTTCGAGTCGCTTGCTCAACTCGAGCTTGAGGTTCGCACCCCGATGGTCGCTCGCCATCACGATCAATTTACGCATCGCCTCGTTTCCTCTCGCCTACGATCCCGCTTTCTCACTTTCCCGCTTTCCGATGTCGGATATCCGGTTGCGCGATTCCAAGATCTGCGATGTGCGCGCCTGGGAGCCGCGGACTGCGTCGCGGGCCGGTCCAGTGTGCCAATCTTCCCGAGTCTTCGCCTCCACGGCGCGGCTCCTGGGTTGGCGACGGCGTCGCCGGGATCGGCATTCTCGTGCCCGCTACTCGGCCCGCCCGAGAACCAGCGTGGCGTTCGTTCCACCGAATCCAAACGAGTTCGAAAGCGCGATCCGAATCCGGGTCTCGCGAGCCTTGTTGGCCACGTGATCGAGTTCGCACTCGGGATCCGGCCGATCCAGATTGATCGTCGGCGGCAGGATGCCGGTCTGCAGCGCGCGCACACACAGCAGCGCCTCGACGGCGCCCGCCGCGCCGAGCATGTGTCCCGTCATCGACTTCGTCGCAGAAACCGCGAGCCGCTGGACGTGGCTGCCGAACACCGCGCGGATCGCGCGCGCCTCCGAGGGATCTCCCTGTGGAGTGCTGGTTGCATGCGCGTTCAGATGATCGATTTCGCTCGGGTTCAACCCCGCATCTGCGATGGCGGCGCGCATGCAGCGCTGCGCACCTTCGCCGTCCTCGGTCGGTTGTGCGACCGAGGCAGCGTCGGCGGTCATCCCATAGCCGAGCACGTGGGCGAGGATGTTCGCACCCCGAGCGCGTGCGCGCTCTAGCTCTTCGAGCACCAGAACCGCGGCGCCTTCCGCAATCACGAAGCCATCGCGATCGAGGTCGAACGGGCGGCTCGCCGCGGCAGGATGATCGTTGCGCGTGGAGAGCGCCTTCATGTTCGCGAATCCGGCTAGACTGATTGCGGTGATCGGAGCCTCGGATCCACCCGCGAGCATCACATCGGCGTCACCTCGCTCGATCACGCGAGCCGCTTCGCCGATGGAGTGCGCGCCCGACGCACACGCCGCCGTCTGGCAGAGATTGGGTCCGCGAAAACCGTGCCGGATGGCCACGTATCCGCTTGCCATGTTGCAGATCGACATTGGAATCGTGAAGGGCGAAACCCTGCGCGGCCCGGATTTGATCAAAGCGGCGATGGAATCCGAGAGGGTTTCGAGGCCGCCGATCCCCGAGCCGATCGCAACTCCGCAGCGCTCGCTCTGCTCGTCTTCGCCTTTCAGACCGGCGTCTTGCACCGCTTCTCGCGCAGCCGCAACGGCGAGCAGCGCGAACCGATCGAGTCGGCGGATCTCTTTGCCGGACAGATCTCCGAGATCGAATTCGTCCGGAGTCTGGGCGGCGATGTGGACCGAAAACTCCGAAGTGTCGAATCGACGGTTCTCCGCGACGCCGGATCGGCCCGCGATTGCGGAGTTCCAGGTTTCGTCCGCGGTCGCGCCGAGAGGGCTCACACAGCCCAGGCCGGTGATGACGACCCTTCGACCGGTCGGGGGGAGGCGCATGACGTCAGGCCTCGAGTTTTTCCTTCACGTAGGCGATTACATCTTTGATGCTCTGGATCCTTTCCGCGTCATCGTCGGGAATCTCGATGTCGAACTCCTCTTCCATCGCCATCACGAGTTCGACGATATCGAGCGAATCGGCGCCGAGATCGTCGATGAAGCTGGCTTCCGGCGTGAGTTCTTCCGCCGTCACGCCGAGCTGTTCGACGATGATCGCTGATACGCGGTCTTCCAGCCCCATGTGCCCACCTCCCGAGTGAACGGTTTAGCCCGGCTCTGCGTGGGACGCGAGGGCGAAACTCTCGGCATCCGCAAATTCATCGGGTGACGACAAGCCCGCGCGCTGCAGATTGCGCGAGATTCGCGCAACCAAGCCGCTCAGCACGCGTCCCGTGCCCACTTCGAGCACGTGCGTCACACCGAGGGCGAGCATGCGCTCGACCATCTCGACGAACCGCACCGGGGCCGTAACCTGGGCCTCGAGCAGCGCCCCCATCCGCTCGGGATCCTCGTTGGGCTCCGCTTCGACGTTCGTGATGACCGGCGGAGATGCCTTCGCGAAGCGAACGCGGCCCAACTCGATCGCGAGCTTCTCTGCGGCGGGCGCCATCAGCGCGCAGTGGAAGGGAGCCGAGACCGCGAGCCGAACCGTTCGCTTCGCGCCCGCCTCGAGCGCGCTCGCGCACGCCCGTTCGACGGCCGCCGCGTCACCCGCGATGACGGTCTGTTGGGGCGAATTGTAGTTGGCGGGCGAAACCAGCTTGCCGGTCTCGGCACACACAGCGGCGCATACGCGTTCGACATCGCTCGGAGCCAGACCGAGGATCGCCGCCATCGCGCCGCGCCCTTCGGGTACGGCCTCCTGCATGAACCTTCCGCGCGCGTGCACGAGCCGGACGGCCTCCTCGAATACGAGAGCGCCGCTCGCGACGAGCGCCGTGTATTCGCCGAGGCTATGACCCGCGACGAAATTCGGAGCGATCGAGTGCCGCTCTTGAAATGCGCGCAAGAGCGCGATGCCAGCGGTGAGAATCGCGGGTTGCTGAACTTCGGTGCGCAGCAGCTCCGAGTCGGGCCCCTCGAAGCAGGCCTTCGAGAGCGCAAGACCCAATGCGGCGTCGGCGGCATCGAAAGTATCTCGGGCGGCGGCAGAAGTGCGATAGGCCTCGCGCCCCATCCCAACGACCTGGGATCCCTGACCCGGGAACAAGAGTGCGAGCACTGGACGCTCTAGTCCTCTTCGGTCCGAATGATCTCGCGGCCGCGATAGCTGCCGCAGTTCGGGCACACACGGTGCGGCGCCTTCGGCTCTCGACACTGCGGGCAGGTGCTTCGCGCGGGCACGCCGATCGCGTCGTGCGAGCGCCTCTTGTTGCGCTTGGATTTGGACGTTTTCCCCTTCGGAACTGCCATCAGTCACCTCCTCGGACCAGTTCGTCTCGAATTCCCGCGAGCACCGCGAACGGGGAATCCGGCTTCAATTTCTCACAGCTGCAAACCGCAACGGCGAGATCCGTTCCACACCGGGGACACAGACCCGGGCAATCCTCTCGGCACAGTGGCTTCACGGGGAGTGCCAGCGAAACGAGCTCGGCGAAGATCGACCCGAGTTCGATCTCATTGCCCCGATACCAGCCGGTCTCCAGTTCGCTCCCGAGACACAGGCCGTCCCGAGACAGCGCCGCGGCACTTTCCGGATCCGCAGGCACCCGGTTTCCCGCCGGTTCGAGGACGAGCGTGAACTCCTCGCCGAACCGATGACGATAGCGCGCGAGGCACCGCGCGCATTCAAGTTTCACCCAGCCATCGACACCGCCCTCGATCTGGACGTCGTCTCCAATCCGCCGCGCGTGACAGAACATATCCACAGGCTGCGCGAACTCGCCCGGCAAGCCGGAATCGGTCATCAGCGCGGCCTTCCACCAGGCCTCGCCGCCCTCGAACGAGAAAGCAGCGGGCACTTCTGTCAGTCGATCGGTCGGGATTTTCATGCTCTGCACCGCTCGAAGCCCGCGTCGGCGCGCGTTTCACTTTCAAAGCACGGAAAGTGAGTAAAAACAGTAACTTGGATGGCCCGTTGGAATAGCAAAGCCGACCCTTGGAGGCAACGGCGTCGGAGGCTCGGAGGCAACGGCGTCGGAGGCGGCTGCGTCGGAGGCTCGGAGGCGGCTGCGTCAGGGGCAACTGCGCCAGGGGCTCGGAGGCGGCTGCGTCGGAAGCTCGGAGGCGGCTGCGTCGGAGGCGGCTGCGCGGCTTCGGGTATGCTCGGCCGCCATGTCCGAGGTGCGCACCCGATTTGCTCCGAGCCCGACGGGCTTTCTGCACCTGGGATCGGCGAGAACCGCGCTGTTCAACTGGGCGTTCGCGCGCCACCACGGCGGGAAGCTGCTGCTGCGGATCGAGGACACGGATCGAGAGCGCTCGAGCTCGGCATCCGAGCGCGCCGTCATCGACGGCCTCCAGTGGCTCGGCGTCGACTGGGACGAGGGCCCGGTGCGCCAGAGCGAGCGCGCGGACAGCCACCGAGCCGCCGTCGAGCGGCTGCTGGCCTGCGGGCGCGCCTACCGCTGCACGTGCAGCGCCGAAGAACTCGAGGCCCGCCGCGAGGCGACGATCGCGGCCGGGCGGAAGTGGACCTACGACGGTCGCTGCCGGGATCTCGGGCTCGCCGCCAGCGCGGGGCCGCACGCTGTCCGGCTGCGCTTGCCCGCGAGCGGCGATCTCGACTGGAACGACCTGGTCTTCGGCCCGAGCAGCCAGGACGCCTGCGAAATCGGAGACCGGATCATCCAGCGCAGTGACGGACAGCCGCTCTACCACCTCGCCGTGGTGGTCGACGACCTCGAGATGCGAATCAGCCACGTGATTCGCGGCGCGGACCATCACCCCAACACGCCGCTCCAGATCGCCCTCTACCGCGCGCTCGACGCGGAGCCTCCTCAGTTCGCGCACGTTCCGCTGATCGTCGGCGCGGGTGGCAAGAAGCTCAGCAAGCGTCGAGATCCGGTTTCGATCCAGGATTATCGGGAAGCCGGCTACCTGGCCGCCGCGCTGCGAAACTGGCTGATCCGAATCGGCTGGTCGCACGCTGACCAGGAAATCTTCTCGTCCGACGAAATCGCCGCGCTGTTCGAGCTGGGCGCGGTGAGCCGCTCCGCCGCCCAGGCAGATGGCGAAAAACTGCTCTGGCTCAACCAGCACTACCTCAAGCAGCTCCCCGCAGCGAGTCTCGCAGAAGCACTCGCGCCGTTCCTGTCGGCGGAAGCTTCGCGCCCCGTATGCGTCGACGCGGAACTCAGCGCGCTCGCGGAACTGCAGCGCGAACGCGGCAAGACCCTGTCCGAAATGGCCCGCCTCTCGCGCTGGTTCGTCGTCGATGAGGTCGACTTCGACGACAAAGCCGTCGCCAAGCATCTGACGCCGGCCGTCGAGTCCGCTCTGCGCGAACTGCGCGACGGCCTCGCCAAACTCGAAGCCTGGTCCAGGGATTCGATCGAGGCGGTATTTCTCGCTGTGCTCGCGAGACACGCAGACATGCAGATGGGTAAGCTCGCCCAGCCGGTGCGCGTCGCGATTACCGGCGGCACCGTATCGCCGGGGATCTTCGAAACCCTCGAGGTTCTCGGAGCCCCGCGCAGCGTCACCAGAATCAACCGCGCGCTCGAACGCATCGGCGTCGGTTGAGGTTCGCCGGCAGCTCGGTTATAGACATCCGCAGTTCCCCGGTCGTCTAACGGCAGGACAGCAGGCTCTGAACCTGTCAATGGAGGTTCGAATCCTCCCCGGGGATCCACCTGCGCGTCAATGCGTCAATGCGTCAATGCGTCAGTAGGAAAAGAACAGCCGATCCGGCAGCAACACGACCAGCAGCGCTCCCGCCGCGATCGCGGGCCCGAAACCGAACGGCGCGTTCCATTTGCGGGTCGCCAGCGCCCAACCGACGCCGACCACCAGGCCGATCAGCGAGGCCGCGAGGATCGTCTCCATCACACCGAGAGGCCCGAGCACCGCGCCAATCATCGCGAGCAGCTTCACGTCGCCGAAACCCACGCCGGGAAACCAGACCCAATAATCCAGGCTCGACGCCTTGGGGATCTCTTCGCCGGGTCCCGGCCAGTGTTCGAATCGACGCCCAATCGCGACCGACAAACGCGCGTGCACGAATCCGACGGACCAGAGCACGCCGCCCCCGACTGCGGCTCCGAGCGCGGAGTGGATCGATGCCTCGATCCACGACGTACCCGAGAGCGACGCGACCGCGGGCACTGCGACCAGGGCGACGACGAGTCCGCCGATGGAAATTTCGTCGGGAATGATCTGATGGTCGATGTCGATCACCGACACCGCGATCAGTGCAGCCGCGAAGCCGCACCAAATCGGCGTCATCGGATCCGCGCCGTGCCGCCACGCGATCGCCGCAAAGATCAATGCGGTGAGCAGCTCGACTGCGGGATAGCGCAGCGAAATCTTCGCGCTGCAGCGACGACAGCGGCCGCGCAAGCAGAGAAACGAGAGCAGCGGAACGTTGTCCGTCGCCGACAGCGCAGCCGCGCAAGCGGGGCAGCGAGATCCCGGGCGCAGGAGAGATTCCCCGCGCGGAAGTCGATGGATGACGACGTTCAGGAAGGAACCGATCGCGAGCCCGAATGCGAATGCGGAGATGGCGATGAATTCGCGCGGGAGCGCGCTGAAGTCGATCATTGCGTCAGTCTATAGCGGCGCTATCGAAAATCCCGCCGCTCGAAGATCAACGCGGCGACCACGAGCAGAACCGCCGTATAGCCGGCGCCGTAGAGCGCGGGAAACCAGATGTCGGAGGCCGCGAGCGGGAGCTGATGGGCGGCCGCGATCGACAGATTGAAGCTCTCGAGGTCCGGCAGGATGCGGTGCAACCAGGCCGTCGTCTCGCGCACGAGCGCGCTCGCAGACCTCGCGCCGTGCTCCCGGAGATCGCGCGTCAGGTGCCCCGCGAGCCAGAGCCCGCACGAGAAGAACGACGCCAGCAACGGCGTGGTAAAGGCCGAGAACAGCGTCGCAAGCGCCACCACCAGCGCCAGCTCGATCCCCATCAGCACGAGTGCCGCGAAATGGTTGAATCCGAGCGGCGCACCCATCAGCAGCGAAACCCCCGCGAAGAAGGACGCCATGACAACCACCTGGAGCCAGATGATCAGGATCAGCCCCGTGTACTTCCCGATCAGGAATTCCGCCCGCGAGAGCGGTTTCGACAGGATCGTGTACACGGTCCGCCGCTCGACCTCCTTGTGGATCAGGCCGACTCCGACAAAGATCGCGATCGCGACCGAGAAGAGCCGAATCGACGCAAAGCCAAAATCCTGGACCATCCGCTCGCGCTCCACGTAGGACAGCGTCGACAACGCGATGCCGAGGACCATCACCCCCAACGCGAAGAAGAGCAGCGTATACAGCAGCTTGTTGCGGATGGCCTCCCGAATCGTATTGACGGCCATCGCCCAGATCCGGCGGATCACGGCAGACTCTCCCGATGGATCACGGCAGACCCTCCCGGCGGATCACGGCACACCCTCCTTGGCGTCGGCCTCGTTCACGGTCGACAGAAAGATCGACTCCAGAGAAACACGATGGGGTGTTGCTGAGACCACATCGGCGCCTGCGCGAAGCGCGATCCGCAGCGCGTCGCTCGAATCCTTCTCGGCGATTCGAAGCTCGACGCGCTCGCCGTGCCCGCGCAGGCGAGCTCCGAAGCGTTCCTCGAGCTCCACTGCGGTCTCGGCGGGCAAATTGGCGAACACGAGGTCGGCCTCCGGCTCACCCGCCTGGAGATATGCGTCGATTGCGCCTTCGTAACGGATCTTTCCGCTGACGATGATGGCGACGCGGTCGCACAGCATTTCGACATCCGAGAGGATGTGGGTGTTCATGAAGACCGTTTTCCCCTCGGAACGCAGACGCAAGATGATGTCGCGAACCTCCTTGCGGCCGACGGGGTCGAGCCCGCTCATCGGCTCGTCGAGGAAAACGACCTGTGGATC
Organism: uncultured Spirochaetales bacterium; assembly: GCA_964494795.1. GTDB lineage: Bacteria > Myxococcota_A > UBA9160 > UBA9160 > SMWR01 > JACZVU01. The sequence goes on from CAZBSV010000210.1 coordinate 28,902, forward strand.
GTGAACCAGGGCCTGTGCGACTCCGATGCGCTGCAACATGCCTTTCGAGTAGCTGCGCAGATGCAAATTGCCAGCATCCGAGAGTCCCACCAATTCGAGCAACTCCGACACGCGCCGCGCCAAGTGACTCGGCGAAACACCGGAGAGCTTCGCGTAGAAGCGCAGGATTTCTCGGCCCGTGAGATAGTCGTAGAAGTACGGCTGTTCGGGAAGAAATCCGATCTGGCGCCGAAACGCGATCTCGCTGACATCGTGTCCGAGAATCGAAGCCTCGCCCGAAGTGGCGCGGATCAGACCCATCAACACCTTCAGCGTCGTGGTCTTGCCGGCGCCGTTGGGGCCGATGAAGCCGAAGATCTCGCGCTCGCGAACCCGGAACGAAATTCCGTCGAGCACCCGCTTCTTGCGCAGCCCGAAACCCGGCCGCACGTCCTTGACGAGTTCGTCGACCCGAACGATTTCGCGCGCAGCGCTCACGCGCCCTCCCCCTCGGCGCCCTCGCGCTGCTGCTTCCAGCGCTCTTTGCGGGCGCGGTCCGTGCCGGCTTCGTGGAGCCGATAGCGAATCCGGTAGTAGGAGGAGACGATCTGGTCGGTCTCGGGATCCAGAATCCATTCGAATCCATCGAGGTACAGTTGGGCGCGCGGCAGCTGCGTCAGGACCGGATTCGGCCCCTCGATCAGGTCCGAGACCTGCTCGATGTCGCGACCCGTGCGCCGCCAGTATTCCGCGCGCGCGGCGTCGAGAAAGCGCGCCCGCTCTTCGACCTGGATTTCATCCAGGGCATTCAAGTATTGAGCCTTCTTGAACGGATCCTCTGTCGAATCGGCCATCTGCCGGAGAAATTCCGCCGCGACCTGCAGCCCGGCCTGCTGGCTCCGCAAGCGAGCGACCAGCGGCGCGAGATAATTCGGCGCGCCCTCGAGGTCGATTGCGGTTTCCAGAATCTCCGCCGCGCGCATCTGCTCGTCGAGGTAATAGAAGTGGTTGAAACCGAGGTGATAGCGGTTGCGCCAGTCGAGCGGGTGATAGCTGATCCCGCGCTCGAGCAGTCGATTCCCGCGCTCGACCATCTCGCGGTCGCGGGTGAGCCAGACTGCCGCGAAGCGATAGGGGTGATCCACCCAGGGATCGACCTGCGTCACCACGTCGATCAGATCCGCGAGCGTTTCCCCGCGCGCTTCGATCGGGCCGCTCGCGGAACCCACGACTGCAATCGCGCGCAGCCAATAGTAATCCGCAACGGCGGCGTCGAAGCCAAGAGACCAGAGCTTGGCATATTCCGGACGGGGCACGTGCAGCTCCCCCGATTCCATGCGCGAGCGGGTGTTGAATTGAGAGTGCGCGGCACCGGTCGTTGCGATCGCTACTACGAGAAGCGCGATGCGCTGGCAGCCGCGCTTGCGCCAACACGCTGAATGCAACGCCCTGACCCCCAAGAGCCGTTCAATCACCCCAAGAGCCGTTCAATCAGCGCCCACCGAGGGGCGCGATCAGTATTCGTCGAGCGATCGCTGGACGGCGACCGTGTCGTAGATCGGTTGGCCGCTTCCAGAGTCGATCGGCGTACCGAACCCGAAGAGACCGGACGGGCATTCTCCGATCACCGCACCGGTTTCATCGGTCTGGGGGTGGACGTACATGACGGCTGAGTTCAGATTGTCGGCGTCGACATCACCGAATGCACTGGCGGTAAAACACGTCGAGCACGTGCAGGGCGTGGCTCCGGTATTGGTGTCGTAGGTGTAGAAGACCTGACCTTCCGGCCGCCACCCGAGATCCTCATAGGCGATCTCGGAAGCGGCATCCCATGTCATCTTTTGAGTACCTAGACCGCCGTAGGGGCCGAAATCGGGCCAGGCGCCGGCTTCGAAAAATTCGCCCCGCTCCGCGTGGTAGGTGCTCTGGAGTCGCGAAACCGCGCCGAGGTTTACGTAGGCCTCACTGCGCCGCGATCGAGCCTGGTAGGAGAGGAAGTTCGGAATTGCAATCGCCGAGAGCACTCCGATCAGGCTGACCACGAGCATGAGTTCGATCAGCGTGAAACCGGCCTTCTTCTGAGATCGCGCGATCATCCCGACTCTCCTCGCCTACAGCAAAAGATCGGAGGAGGGCCGGACGCAGCCGGCCCTCCTCGATTCGAACCGAAACCGGCCTAGAAGACGCTCTGGCCGTAAGTGCTCAAGCACGGCCCCACCGTCTCGGGGACCAGCACTGTTGCGTCGCAGTCGATCAGACCATTGCCGTGGGCGCCACCGGCCTCAGTACCCTTCTTGTAACCCCAGGTCTGACCCACGGCATCGTTGTCGATGTCCGCCTGCGCCGAAGCCGTGAACTCCGAGTACGGGGAGGTCGAGGCGACCACGTAGTTGAAGAACACGTAGCCCTCGGGCGCCCAGCCGAGGCGGTCGAAGCCCGCGTTGGCGCCGTTCGCGCTGTTGTCGAACACAACCTTGGCGTTGAATCCCGCGGCCGGCGGTGAGGCCAACGCCGACACGTAGACGCCGAACTCCGAGTAGTAGGACTCCTCAGCGGTCCGGATCGCGGCGAGGTTGGTCTTGCCTTCGCTCGACTTCGCCTTGAGCTGGAATCGCAGGAAGTTCGGAATTGCGATCGCCGCGAGAATACCGATGATGGCAACGACGATCATGAGCTCGATGAGTGTAAACCCACCTTTTCGATTGTGAAATTTCTTCATTTTGAAATGGCTCCCATTGTTCTCGAGTGTCGCTCCGGGCGGAACCTTCCTGCCCGCTGCGGTTCCACCCCCCGTACCATCGGGAAGCTTGATGAACACTCGAACCGTTCGATCCGCGGTACATCGCAATGCGCATGCCAAACTGGCCTTTGCGTACGGATGGATCGGCAAGCGCCCAGTCGAACCTGAGGCCCATGGGCGTACTTTCCACGCAGCCCAGCAGGACCTTCAGGCGCGTGAGTCGGCCGAAGCGGAGCTGCGAAGTGACGATTTGCGGCGCTAAAACCGACGAAATTCGTCACCGCGGCGCGGAGCCCGGCTCGGTTGACAGTGCGGCGACGCAGTGGCTACGCTGCGCGGCTTCTGCGGCAGGAATGGCTCCCATCGTCTAGCGGTCCAGGACGGGGCCCTCTCAAGGCTCAAACACGGGTTCGATTCCCGTTGGGAGCGCCAGCCATTTCGCATTCAAACCCGACAATTCCCGATGCGAACCCGACAGCGCGAAATCGGCGCAGATCGAAAATGCTGCTGGCCTTCATGGACTGCGAGTTCGGTGGGCTCGACCCCGAACTGCACGACATCACGGAAATCGCCGTGATCCTGACCGACTACCGATTGGTCGAGCTCGCGCGCGGGGAGTGGAAGGTTCGCGCCAGAGCGGATCGCATCAGCGAAGAAGGAGCGGCGATCAGCGGTTACAGCGCGGAAGCCTGGAAGGGAGCGCCGCCGCTTCGGCAGGTTCTGCAAGAGCTGAGCGAGCTGATGCCCGCAAACGCACTGGTCGTTCCCGCGGGCCAGAACGTCCGCATGGATGTGGCTTTTCTGGAACGCGGCTATCGCAGCTGCGCGCTCGCGTTTCCGTTCGACTATCACGTGATCGATCTCGTGACGCTCTTCTACGCCTGGTCGCTGATGTCGGGCGAGCGAGTTGCCGCGCTTTCACTCCGACAGGCCGCGCTCACCGCGGGATTGATCGAGAACGAGGTCGCCCACCGCGCGATGGCCGATGCCGCGCTCACCCTCGAGACGTTCCGCCATTTCATTGGACGCCTCGCGTTGCGCGATCCAGCCGATTGGATGCCCGAAACCGATCGGATGCCCGAAACGGGGGCTTTCGAACGCGAAAGCGCGAGTTCATTCGAGCGCTAGCGGGGGAAGCTTCGCTTCCCTTGCGGCGCAGCTCGAACCCGTTCCGGGTTCGAGCTGCTAGCACGCCATGCAGCCGCTGCGTGTGCGCGTCCGACCTCGACCCGCTGCGACGGGCTGCGGGGGCGAGTCAGGACCGCTCGGGCTCCGAGAGTCAGGAGCGCTCAGGCTCCGAGGATGGCCTCGAGGCCGGGCGCGCTGTCGGATATCGCGATCCGCATTCGATACAGGTTGGCCTTGATGGCGTCCTCGGATTTGCCGAGTGCGCCCGCGATCGAGCGGATCGATTGGCGCCGTAGGTGTTTGAGGTGGAAGATCCGGCGCTGCAGCGGCGTGAGGTCCTCCTCGATGACGATCGCGCAGCGCTCGAGCACGCGACGCGCGTCGACCACGCAGTCGATCGGAGCGACGTCCAGCGCGACGCGGCTCGCGGCCACGCCGTCGATGGACTCCAGATACGGGCGCGGCTTGCGGAAGCGACGGTTGACGGTGTTTCGAGTGATCCCAAAGATCCAGACGAGCAGCGTCGACTCGCCGCGGTAGTTTGCGAGAGCGCGAAAAACGGTCAGGAAGACCTCCTGACTGACGTCTTCGGCCTCGGCGGAATCGCGAAGCCGTTTCAGCGCAAAGCGGTAGACGCGAGAAAAATAGGCTTTGTAGAGCAGATTGAAGTGTTCGATGCTGCCCGCGAGGATCGCCTCGACGAGTTCGGCATCGCTTTCCCACGCTTGCTGGTTGCTGATCACCCATGCCTCCGGTCGCGTCGTTGGGAATCTCAAGAGTGGGACCTCGGTCCCGCGAGTCTGCTTGAGCAAACGCCGTGCCAGCCTGCAACAAGCCCGCAGCCCGGCCCGCCAACCGACCCATTGCTTTCGCGATATCGCGTTCGTGAGGCGCGCGATTTGCGCGTTCGAGGAGCGCAGCGTGGAGAAGCGCATTTCCACTTGTGTGGCCTGCCGGTCACCCGAACGGGGTCCGTTGCGCGTCTGCGCAAATTGCGTCGGCGCAGCTAGAGCTTGCTGGGCTGGATCCACCAGCGCCCATCGATGCGTTCCCATCGATCGACGCGGATCAGCGCGGTCGCGCTGGGATTGAGCGGTCGACTGTCCGCCCCGACGTATCGAACCTGGACCAGCGCGATGAAGCGGTTTTCGAACAGCAGCTCCTCCACGTCCACCTCGGTGGGGCGGCTGCGTTCGAAATTCGCCGCCTGAAGCGACTCCGCGAGGTCCGCGTAGTAGTCGAAGAACGCGTCGAGCGTCTGGAAGTGGTCGCGAAGCCCCCGGTCGTTGAAAGTCTCGAGCGTATTAAACCGGCGACGGATCAGCGCCTTGTAGAACGACTCGGCGCGCTGGGAAAACTCGATCGCGTAGTCGCCCGAAACCGCCACGCTTCCCGAGCTCGGTGCTGGGATGTGGGCCGACGACGACGAGCAGCCGGTCAAGCAGAGTGACGCCATCAGTGCGGGAAATGCGTGTCCAAATCCGCTCAGGGCGCGCACTCCAGCTGCGCCTCCAGGTAGTCGACGACGGCTTCGATTGCGATGCGCTCTTGCTTCATCGTATCCCGCTCGCGAATCGTGACCTGCTGGTCGTTCACGGAGTCGAAATCGTACGTCAAGCAGAAAGGCGTGCCGACCTCGTCCTGACGCCGGTAACGGCGCCCGATATTGCCCGCATCGTCGTAGAAGACGTTGAAGCGGCGGCGAAGCCGGGTCCCGAGCTCGCCGGCCGCGTCTGCGAGCTTCTTCGACAGCGGCAACACGGCCACCTGAATCGGAGCGATCGACGGATGCAGGTGCAGCACACTGCGCGATTCGCCGTCCTCCAACTCTTCGACCGCATACGCGTTCGCGAGCAGAGCCAGGCAAAGCCGGTCGATGCCGACCGACGTCTCGATCACGGTCGGCATGAAGCGCTGCTTTGGGTCCTCGCCCGATACCGACAGGTCCTTGCCCGAGTACTCGCTGTGCCGGGATAGATCCCAGTCACCGCGGTCGTGAATGCCCTCGATCTCCTGCCATCCGAACGGAAAGCGGTACTCGATGTCGACCGCGTTTTTGCAGTAATGCGCGAGTTCATCTCGAGCGTGAGGTCGCGTGCGCAGAGAATCCGATGAAAGGCCGAGTTCCCGGTGAAAGCGCAGCCGCTCGTCTCGCCAGTGTTCGAACCACTTTTCGCGCTCATCGGGATGGCAGAAGTACTCCATCTCGGCCTGCTCGAATTCTCGCGAGCGAAAGGTGAAATTGCGCGGATTGATCTCGTTGCGGAACGCCTTGCCGATTTGGGCAATTCCGAACGGAATCTTCTGGCGCGCCGCCTCTCGAACCCGCTTGAGTCCCGTGAAGATCGGCTGACAGGTCTCGGGGCGAAGATAGGCGGTCGCGGCCGCGTCTTGGGACGCGCCAATCCGCGTCTCGAACATCAGGTTGAAGTTGCGCGGCTCGGTGAGGTCGTGCTCGGACGAGCCCTCCCGCGCCGAACAGGGTCCGACGTCGTCGAGTTGATCGGCGCGAAAGCGCTTCTTGCAGGCGCGGCAGTCGACCATCGGATCGCTGAAGTGCTCGGTGTGTCCAGAGGCTTCCCAGGTTCGCGGATGCGAGATGATCGCGCTGTCCATTCCCTCGACATCCGCTCGCTCGCGCACCATGCGCTGCCACCAGCGCGCCTTCACGTTGTTCTTCAGTTCGACGCCAAGCGGTCCGTAGTCCCAGAACCCGTTGATGCCGCCGTAGATCTCGCTCGACGGGAAGATGTATCCCCTTCGCGCGCAGAGCGACACCAGCTCGTCCAAATGAGTCAGCCGCTGGCCGCTCTCTGTCATGAAAACTCCCACGCCCCGAAACGGCGTTCAGTATATCGGTTATCGCGGCGCTGGGGATCGCAGCGCGCGATCCAGAACCGCCCCGCTGCGCAACTCGATGCCCAGATGGAAGCGCTGGAAGCGATCCAGCAGACGACGGGCCTCGTCGAGCAGCGCGCCACTCATCGCGAGGCGATCGAGTTGCTCGAAATCGAAGCGCAATCCCTGCTCGAGCGCGCGGAGGGTACCAGCCTGTACGCGCAGGATCCCGTCGAGATTCGCCGCGCACGGTTCGCAGACCACGCCGCCGTCCGCGACGTGGAAAGCGAGTGGAGAGCGGCCCTCTGGGGTCGAACCGCAGCGCACGCAGCGCGCGAATTCAGGGCGGAGCCCGAGAGCGTCGAGAGCGCGAAGTTCGATCAGCGTGCGCAACCGAAGATCGGGCGCGCGTTCGGACACCATTCGCAGGGCGTCGAGCGCGAAAGCGAACAGTCTCTGCGTGTCTGCGCGGACTCCGCGCTCTGGAGCCAGCCGATCGAAGAGTTCGAGCAGATAACAACCCAGCGCGAAACGCGCGCTGTCGCTCCGCATCGCGATGAACGGATCGATCAGGCTCGCCTGATCGAGGCGCGCAAGCGCACCCGGCCGTCGCAGATCGAGCTGGATCTTGACGTGGTTGAACAGATCCAACGTCCCCGAGAAGCGACGCACGCTCCGACGCGCGCCTTTCGCGATCACGGGCAGCCGCCCGATCTCGGGCACCAGCAGATGCAGGATCCGATCGGACTCGCCAAAATCCACCGAGCGTAGGATCAGCGCTTCAGTTCGGATGTTGGTCACGCGGGGATCCTACCGACTCCGCGGCGTCGGCGTCGCTGTCCGGCGCGCCCTGCATTCGGATCTGCTCGTCGGCCAAAGCGCGCACGGCGTCGCGTCGATAGACGATCTTCGGGGCGCTGTCCTCGTCGGCCGCGGAAGGAGCGCGGGAATACCACGCCCAGAGCGCGAGGCCGAGGCCGACCCCCGCAACCAGCAGGCCCGCGCCCGCGAGATAGCGGCGATCGAGCCAACGGGCGCGAGCGCGCGCGTCGTCGGCCGAATCGGCTGGCTCGCCGAGCATCCGCATCACCGCTTCTTCGGGATTCAACCCCAACGCCACTGCGACGGTGCGAACGAACCCTCGCACGAAGCCGTCGGGGTTGGCGTCGAACGCGCCGGACTCCATTCGCTCGAGCGAACGCGCCGGGATCTTGGTGAGATCGGCGAGTTCAGCGAGCGAGATTCCGCGCAGCCGGCGTTCGCGCGCGAGGTAGCTGCCGATCGAAGTTTCGGGAAGCCGTGCCGCGCCCTCGAGCGGAGGGCGATTTCCGCCGCTCAGCGCAGGAGCTTCAGGTACTCCTCGGATTTCGCGCCCCATGGACCACCCGGAGTCTGAGCGACGGCCGCCCTGAGGTAGCCGATCGCACGCTCGCGCTCGCCGAGCGCTACGTAGATCTCGCCGATTCGGTAGTTGGCCTCGGCTTGAATTTCAAGGTCAGGCTGCTGGCTCAACACTTGTCGAAAATGGGCGACGGCCTCTACCCGTCGACCTTCCTCCATCTCAAGGATGCCGAGATTGAGCAGTGCCGGCCAGTAGTCGGGGCGGTATTCGAGCCCGAGCCCGAGCGAGAGACGCGCCTCCTCCACGCGGCCCAGCTGGAACTCCGCGAAACCTTTGTGCGAAAGCGCCCGCCAGGGGCCCGAGAACGTGGCGTCGGCGGCGAGGATCTCGCATTCGGCAATGGCTTCCTCGTAGCGCTGTAACCGGTTGTACAGAGCCGCGAGATTGAAACGCGCTTCTTGGAAGGTCCGATCGAGTTCCAGGGTGCGCAGGTAGTGGTGCTCGGCCTCTGCGGGTTTGCCCCGCATCGAGTAGCCGTCGCCGAGCGCCTGCTGGATCCGCGGGTCCTTGGGAGCGAAACCCTCGGCGGCCAGGAGTTCGCGCAGTCCGAGCGCGAGGCGATCATTGCGGATGTAGTCCAGACCGAGATTGAGATGCGAGTTGGCGCGCCTGACGCGCAGCGCCTCATCCGAATCGCTCCCAGAAGTCGCGCAACCGGTCAGCGCGAGCGAGGCAAGAACAAAGGCGAGCGCGGAAAGAACAGAAGCGAGCGAAGCAGGAACGCAGAGCCAAGCGATGGCAGTCGCGCGCGTCAAAGTTCGCGTCGACATGGAAACCCCTCCAAGGATGTCATCCGCGATCGCCCAGCCGAGCGAGCTGCGGTTCAGCTTTCGCGAACCCAATCTCTGCGCCGCGCGCAGCGAGAGGAGAATCCGCCGTAGATCGAATCAGAGCCGCCGCATCCAGTGCGGCCGACGGACTCGGGCGCCGAAACTTCGTCAGCAGGGGAGCGGATACCAGGATCGCCTCGACGGCGCCCGGAGCCGCCGAGTCGACCAGTTCCTCCCAGATCGAAGTCGCTGCCTTGCCCGTAATCGGCAGCACATCTTCTTCGAACAAGAACCCCATTCCCTCGGCGAGTGACAGCGCCGCCTCTGCCGCCAGCGACGCCTCCGCGCCGCGCGGCGCTTCGCCGTCCACGGAAAAGAGCGCGACTTCGCGGGTCCGCTCGGAGCGGACGACCAGTGTGTGGCGCGCGACGCCCGTCGCGGAATCCGAATGGATCGCGATCACCGCGGAGGCGGGGCCCACCGGAAGCGCGGCGATCGCCAGCACGGGCATGTTCAGTGATCGCCGGATCGAGCGCAGCGTCACCGCCGACCGACTCCGAGCCGAGACAGTCCTGGCGCTCGCATCCGTCATGCCGCGCGTATCGGATCGAGTGGCGCAGTTCTTGAGTTTCAGCGCGGTGCAGCGCGAGCCGGAAGCGCGCGGCACCCCTGGGAGTTCTGCGAACGGGCCCGGAGGGGCTGCTTGGCGCGCGGCTGGGATCGGGGGGTTTCACAACGGCCGTCGCGGGATACAATGGCGCTGTAATTCGCTGGGCCGGTCTCCCAGATCAGCGAGCGGAGCGAGATCGAGCGATTTGAGCGCGGTACTCGCGCGGTGTCAGGGAAAGTGCCAGATAAATCAGTCCGACAGATCGAGAGCGTGGCGATCCGGTTTACCGGCGATTCCGGTGACGGAATGCAGCTCACCGGCACCAAGTTCACCGAGGCTACAGCGCTCGCGGGCAACGAACTCTCGACGCTTCCCGACTACCCCGCAGAGATTCGCGCCCCTGCCGGAACACTCGCGGGCGTATCCGGTTTCCAGATCCACTTTTCGTCAAAGACCGTCCGGACGCCAGCCGACCATCCCGACGTGCTGGTCGCCTTCAATCCGGCAGCCTTGCGCGCGAACGTCGATGACGTGCGACCGGGGGGCATGGTCATCATCAACAGCGAAAGCTTCACGACCAAAAACCTGAAGCGAGCGGGTTACTCCGAAGACCCCTGCCCGGCTCTGCGAGACCGCTTCTCGCTGGTCGAAATCCCGCTCACCCGCCTCAATCGCGAGGCGCTCAAGGATCTCGACCTCAGCGCGCGCGATGCCGACCGCTGCAAGAATTTCTTCGCGCTCGGCCTGATGTATTGGCTCTACAACCGACCGATGGAACCGACCGAGCGCTGGCTCGCAAATCGCTTCAAGGGAAATGCGCTCGAGGCGAACCTTCGCGTGCTGCACGCTGGTCACGCGTTCGGCGAAACGACGGAACTCCTGCCCGTTTCCTACATCGTTCCCAGGGCGAAGATCCAGCCGGGCGTGTACCGAAACATCACGGGCAATACGGCCCTGGCCTGGGGGATCGTCGCCGCGGGCGTGCAGATGCAGACGGATGTCTTCCTCGGCGCCTATCCGATCACACCCGCGAGCGATGTGCTTCACGAAGTCGCGCGCTACCGACACTTCGGAGTCAAGACCTTCCAGGCCGAGGATGAAATCGCGGCGATCTGCGCTGCAATCGGCGCGTCATTTGCGGGCAAACTCGGCGTCACGACCACGAGCGGGCCCGGCTTCGTGCTGAAACAAGAGGCCCTCGGGCTCGCGGTCATGGCCGAACTTCCCCTCGTGGTCATCGACATTCAGCGCGCGGGACCCTCTACGGGAATGCCGACGAAAATCGAGCAGGCCGATCTGCTGCTCGCCCTCTACGGCCGCAATTCCGACAGCCCCATGCCCGTGATCGCCCCGATGTCGCCGGGCGATTGCTTCCACACGGTCCTGGAGGCATTCGCGTGGGCGGTCAAATACATGACGCCGGTCGTCGTGCTCTCGAACGGCCACCTCGCGAACAGTTCCGAACCCTGGCGGATCCCGGACGTCGCCACGCTCCCGCGACCCCAAGTCGAATACTGGACGGATCCGAAGACTTTTCGGCCGTATGCGCGCAACCCCGAAACGCTCGCTCGCCCCTGGGCGATCCCCGGCACACCGAATCTCGAACACCGGATCGGTGGACTCTCCAAGGAAGACCAAAGCGGAAACGTCTCCTACGACCCCGAAAACAACGAGCGGATGGTTCGACTTCGCTCGGAAAAGATCGCGCGGATCGCAGCCGAGATTCCGCCCGTGGAGATCAACGGGCCCGCGAGCGGAGAGTTGCTCATCGTGGGTTGGGGGGGAACCCACGGTGCGATTTCGTCCGCCGTCGAAGCGGCGCGGATCGACGGGCAGACCGTCTCGAGCATCCACCTGCGTCACCTCAATCCGTTTCCCGCCAACCTCGAATCGGTGCTGCGCCGCTTCAACAAGATCCTCGTGCCCGAGTTGAATCAGGGGCAGCTGGTTCGACTGCTGCGCGCGGAATTCCTGGTGCCCGCGATTGCGATGAACAAGGTTCGCGGTCAGCCATTCCTCATCGAGGAGCTGCGCGCTCGGATCAACGAGTTGCTGAGCGAGGAGAAGACACCGTGACCGCTGAATTCAGCAAACTTACGAGCAAGGATTTCACCACCGATCAGGACATTCGATGGTGTCCGGGTTGCGGCGATTACTCGGTGCTCGCCAACGTGCAGCGCGTGATGCCCGAACTGGGAGTTCCGCGGGAAAACTTCGTGTTCGTCTCGGGCATCGGCTGTTCGAGTCGATTCCCCTACTACATGAACACCTACGGATTCCACACCATTCACGGCCGGGCGCCCGCTTTCGCGACGGGCATCAAGGCCAGTCGACCCGAACTCTCGGTCTGGGTGGTGACGGGCGATGGGGACGGGCTCTCGATCGGAGGCAACCATCTTCTGCACACGATTCGGCGAAACGTCGACATCCAGATCCTGCTGTTCAACAACCGCGTCTATGGCCTGACAAAGGGGCAGTACTCGCCGACCTCGAGACTCGGGATGCGGACCCACTCGACGCCCGACGGTTCGATCGATCATCCGATCGATCCGCTGGCGTTTGCGTTGGGGGCCGGTGCGACATTCGTCGCGCGCGCGGTCGACGTCGATGGCGCACACCTGCAGCGGCTCTTGCGGCGCGCCCACGATCACCCCGGAACGGCGCTGATCGAGATCCTGCAAAATTGCCCGGTCTACAACGACAACGAGTGGCTCGAAGTCGAAGACCGCAAGAGCCGGGTGCATGCCGCTCTCGTGCTCGAGGATGGCCAGCCGCTCGTGTTCGGACCCGAGGATCAACCCCGAGGCATCCGATTCCACGGCGGCATAGCGACGGTGGTCGAGCTGGAGAAGGGCCAGGATCCGATTGCGGCCGGCGTGACGGTCCACAACGAGCGCTACCAGACACCCGCCTACGCGTTCGCGCTCGCGAGCCTGAAGCGACCGGAGTTCCCGCTGCCGATCGGTGTATTTCGCGCGGTCGAAACGCCGACCTATGACGCGATGTTGCAAGGCCAGGTGGCGGCAGCCGTGGTCAAACGCGGCGTCGGCTCGCTCGACGAACTGCTCCACTCCGGCGACATCTGGACCGTCGATCCGAGTTAGGCGCGCCGACGCCCCGAAGCGCCCAGCACCACGCGTCGGAATTCCTCGATCACGGGGAGCCGATCCAACCAGGGCGAAGCATCCGCTCGTGAGGGGTCGATCTCGCTGGCTCGGCCCGCGAAACCCTCGGGAATCTGACTCACGAGCACGGGACGCCGGCCGGAATCGTCGACGAAGTGATATTCGAATCCGGGGACGCACAGCTTCTCATCGGCGATCACATCGATCGCGCGGACGCCATAGCTCGTCAAGTTGGCGGCCGTCGTCTGCGGCGGGATGATCCAGGCGCTGCGGGGCGCTGCGATGAAGAGGAATTGGATCTTTCGATTCTTCGACAGGATCCGAAAGCGCTTCAGATCGCCGCCGTAAAGCTTGCTGTTCGAAGCGCTCACCTCGACCACACCGCGTTCGAAATCGGGTTCGAAACCGCGAACGAATCGGAGTGACGTCGGATCGTTCTTGCGCGTGAAGCGAGCGATGCTCCGGCCACTGTTGATGAGGTTGCGCGGGTTCGATCGGGCGCGAATGCGCGGCTCGAGGAAGTCCCGATAGGGCTCGATCCGATCGTCGTGCCCCCGGCGCAGCACGAGCGCGAGCGCGTCGTCGTCGTACGGAATCCGACGCTGCCTCCGGCTCAATTCCTCGAGTGCGGTCTGGATCTCCAGCGGAAGATCCGTGGTTTCTTCGACGCTCTGCTCGATCTCTTCGCCATCGACGATGGCCGTTCTCATCTCGCCCTTGCCGATCCAATTCTCGCCGTCCGACCGAATGAAGTGGGAGGCGGATCGCCAAACCAGGGAAATGTCTTTGTAGAAGATGCGAGGATGGATCTCGATCGCTCGCGTCCGCGAATTCGGCTGCACGACGTACGCCACGAAGAAACGGATGTCGGGATTCTGGCGAACGTGGCTCAGGTAGTAGGTCGTATCGAAAAGATCAAGCTTGAATTTCGGCGCGTAGCCCCGAGCGATCAGGCGCTCGGGGTTCGCGCGCGCTTCACCCACACACCGAATCGGCGCGCCGGAATCGATCGAGCGCTGAAACTCCCGCGCAATCTGCCGTGGTGCGAGCGGAGATGGGCTTACGCTCGGGTGGATTCCGGCAATCATGTTGGCGTCGCCATCGGGTGCGGCGCGGGAATCACCGGCTCGAGAGGCAAACTGCGCCCACTTCAGTTCGAGCCTGCATCGGCACCCAATCGCTCGACACGCACCGCGCAGAACTTGAATTCGGGAATCTTGCCATCCGGATCGAGCGCGTCCGTGGTGAGCAGATTCGCCGAGGCCTCGCGGTAGTGGAACGGGATGAAGACGGCGCCCTTGTACTCGCAGTCCGCCACGCGTGCGCGCAGCGAAATGCTGCCGCGCGGGCTGGTGACGCGAACGCGATCGCCGTCTGCGACACCGAGCTCGCGCGCGTCATCGGGATGAATGCCCACGAACGCCTCGGGTTCGATCGCATCGAGCGCCTTGGCGCGGCGGGTCATCGATCCCGTGTGCCAGTGTTCGAGCACGCGGCCGGTGTTCAGCACGAGCGGATATTCGTCGTCGGGCAGCTCGTGCGCGGCCAACCACTCCGCGGGCACGAATTTCGCCCTGCCGGTCGGCGTCGGGAAGCCGTCCGAAAACAGCACCACGGGTCCGTCCTCGTGTTCGGGATCTGGATTCGGCCAGAGTTTGCCCGTGAGTCCGAGGTTTTCGTGTCGCAGCGTCGCGTACGAAGACGTCAGGCTCGCAAACTCCGCGAAGATCTCGGCCGTCGAGCGGTAGTTCATCGGACGGCCCATGCGGGTCGAGATCTCGCAGATGATCTCCCAGTCGAGGCGCGCCTGACCCGGCGGCTTCAGGGCTGGGCGCCCGATCTGCACCCGACGATCCGTATTGGTATAGGTGCCATCCTTTTCGAAGAATGCGCTCGCCGGCAGGATCACGTCCGCGAATTCCGCAGTCTCGGTCAGGAAGATGTCCTGCACGACCAGGAAGTCGAGCTTGGCTAGCGCCTTGCGGACCTTGTTGGCATTCGGATCCGAGAGGAACGGATTCTCGCCCATGATGTACATGCCGCGGATCGAACCCTCGAGGGCGCCCTGCGTGATCTCCACGACGGTGAGCCCCTTGTGGGGCGAGAGCGCTTGTCCCCAGGCGCGCTCGAACTTCTCGCGAATCTCGGGAGCCTCGACGCTCTGGTAGTCGGGGTAGACCATCGGAATCAACCCGGCATCGCTCGCACCCTGCACGTTGTTCTGCCCGCGCAGCGGATGCAGACCCGAACCGGATTTTCCGATGTTGCCGGTCAACAGCGCGAGCGCGATCAGACAGCGGGCATTGTCGGTGCCGTGGACGTGCTGGGAGATTCCCATCCCCCAGAAAATGATCGCACAGCGCGCCTTGGCAAATGTGATCGCAACCTCTCGGATCGTTTGCGCGGGAACGCCACAAATCTTGGAGACTTTCTCCGGCGGATACTTTGCGACCATTTCGCGCAGCGCGTCGTAATTCTCGGTGTACTTGTCGACGTAGGCGCGATCGACGAGATTTTCTTCGATGATGACCTGCATCATCGCGTTGTAGAAGGCCACGTCCGTACCGGGTTTGGTGCGGCAGTAATACGCGGCGTGATCGGCGATGTCGGACCGACGAGGATCTACCACGATCAGCTTCGTCCCGCGCTTGCTCGCCTCTTTGAAGAACGTGGCGGCGACCGGATGATTGGATGTCGTATTCGACCCAGCGATCAGCGCGGCTTCGGCGTTGGCGATATCCCCGTAGGTGGTGGTTACGGCGCCACTGCCGATGCCCTCTAGAAGAGCCGCCACGCTCGAGGCATGACACAGCCGCGTGCAGTGATCGACGTTGTTGGTACCAAATGCCGTGCGCACCAGCTTCTGGAACAGATAGGCCTCTTCGTTGGAGCATTTGGCGCTGCCAAACCCCGCCAGCGCATCCGGACCCTCGGTGTCGCGAATGCCCGAAAAGCGGCTCGCGACGAGCTCGAGCGCCTCGTCCCAACTCGCCTCCCGAAACGCGGGCAGCACTTCGGCGTAGTCGACGAGTCCACCGGCCTTGCGACGGCCGTCGTGTTCGCCGCGCACGTCGCGAGAAATCGCGCCCTTCGGATACCGGTCGCCGCGTCGGATCAGCGGAACCGTCAGGCGCTGCGCGTGCTGCACGTAATCCCAGCCGTAGCGCCCCTTCACGCACAGCCGCGCGTGGTTGCCAGGGCTCTCCCGACCTTCGGCGAATACGATCGCATTGCGCTTCGGGTCGACGTGGTAGGTGATCGCGCAACCCACCCCGCAATAGGGGCATACGCTGGCTACGGGCGTGAGTTCTGCGCGCGGCCGCAGCGCTGCGGACACCGCTTTATCGACGAGCGCTCCCGTCGGACACACGGCCGCGCATTCACCGCAAGAAACGCAGGTGCTCTCTCCCATCGGCAGGTCGAGGTCGAACGCGATGCGGGCCCCGTAACCCTTGCCGGTGCGACCCATCACCTCGTTGTTCTGAATTTCGTCGCAGGCGCGAATGCAGCGATCGCAGAGGATGCACGCCTGGTGGTCGACGGCGATGACGGGCGAGCTCGAGTCCGCGGGCCGGCCATTTCCCGACGGAAAGCGGTCTGCGCGCGCCGCGTAGCGTGCCGCCAATGCGAAGAGTTCGTTTCCACCGACCGTCGTCTGTTTCGGGTCCCGCTCGGGCGGCGGCTGATCGCACAGGAGCAGTTCGGTCAACGTCTTGCGGTGAGACTCGATCTCGGGCGTCGAGGTCCGCACCTGCATTCCCGGCTCACAGGGTCGGACGCACGATGCCGCGAGCGTCCGGGCGCCGACATCCACCACGCACATCCGACAGACGCCGACGGGCTTCATGCGCGGTTCGTGGCAGAGAACCGGAATCTCGATTCCCACAGATCGGGCGGCATCCCAAAGGGTCGTGCCCGTGGGCGCCTCTACCGCGATGTCATCAATCGTGAGCTTGATCATTTCTCCGCCCGCAGCCTCGAAGTCCTGGAATCGGGGCGAGTGTAGCGGTGAATCCCGCCACTCCGCCGCTCGTGCGCAATCAGCGCCCCGCGACCGCGTCGAATACGCAGATCCGCTCGCCGGGACCGATGGGAATCGCTGCGCGGCGCGTCACCGGCCGCCCATTCAACGAGATCGAAAACGCATCTGCGACGACACTCCCCTCTAGGATTCCAATCGAAGATTGGAACGGCGCGAGGACATCCCCGAGCGTCCCGACCGGAACCTCGAACTCGCTTCGCCCCGTCGCCAATCGCGCACGTCCTTGAAACTCGAGCGTCGCGGTCGGCCTCGGTTCGGCTTCTCGAACCGCTTCCAGATAGTCGTCGGGCGTGTTGAAGCCTCGCACGGACTCCAGATCGGGCAGCTCTTGCTCCGAAAGCTTTCGATAACCGAGCCGCTCGAGAAGCTGCAGCGGGCGGGCGCGCCCCTCCGCGAACATCGCGTCGATCTGCTCGGATGCGCGGCGCGGATACACGGCCGCGAGGGTCTGGACGTGCCCGTCGACTTCAGCTGCGGCCGCGCAGCCGCAGGAGAGCAGTGCCTTTACGAAGGCCGGCGAGAGGAATGGGGCGTCGGTTCCCGTTACGAACGCGTATTCGGTGCGAATCTGCCCAAGCCCCTCTCGAATGCCCGCTAGCGGCCCGAGTGCGGGTTCGCGATCGCGAACCACGCGCGCTTGGAGCGGCGGCAGCTCGAGCGAATCGGATGCGACCACGACGACCTCGTCGACGATCGACTGCAAGATGGACACGACGTGAGCAATCATCGGCTGGCCCCGCCAGGGCAACCAGGCTTTGTCGCGGCCCATGCGAGAGGATTTCCCGCCGCACAGCACGATCCCAGCCGCGCCCACGCCTCAACGCCGCGGGGTCGTCGTCGGAAAATTCTTGAGGATCGAAAGCAGCGGCCCCAGCGCAACCTGTCCGAGCCCGCAGATGCTGGTGCGAGCGAGCGTCGCGTGGAGCGCTTCGAGTTCGCTTCGCTGCTCATCGGAGACGTCGTCGGCGATCTCCAACAGCTTGACCGCCTTTTCGGTGCCGACCCGACAGGGCACGCATTTGCCGCAGCTTTCGTTGCGGAAAAAGCGCGTCACATTGCGCCCCGCTTCGAGCAGATCGCTCGACCGCCCGACGAACACCGCAGCGCCCGAACCCAGCATCGAGCCGGCGGCTTCGAGCGTGCCGAAATCGATCGGCACGTCGAGCCGATCCGGCGGCAGGAAGTTGCTCGACGCGCCGCCGGGAGCGATCGCGATCAGCTCTTGCCCGTCGCGCATTCCCCCGCAGCGCTCGAGCAGTTCGCCCAGAGTCGCGCCCATCGGGATCAGCACCACGCCCGGCCGTTCCACATCGCCGCTGACGCTGATGAATTTATGCCCCGCGTGGTCCGCCTTGCCGAGCGAACGCCACCAGTCGACGCCGTGTCGGAGAATTCCCGTGGCGTGCGCGAAGGTCTCGACATTGTTGATCAGGGTCGGTTGATTCCAGAGCCCCTCGACGCCCGGAAACGGCGGCTTGTTGCGCGGCTCCCCACGCCGATCCTCCATGCACTCGAGCAGTGCGGTTTCTTCGCCGAGGATGTAACCGCCGGGCGAGACGAAGACCTCGAGCTCGAAGTTGAAATCGCTGCCGAAGACGTGCTGCCCGAGTGCGCCCGCCGCATACGCGGCATCGATCGCGGCCTGGAGGGCCACGCGCTCGGGCTCGTATTCGTGCCGGATGAACACCCAACCGCGCTCGGCACCGACGCAGTACGCGCCGAGCGCCATGCCCTCGATCACCAGATGCGACAGGTCGCGAAGCACCTCCCGATCCTTGAAGGTACCCGGCTCGCTCTCGTCGGCGTTACAGATGACATACTTCGGCGTTGCTGGTTCGGCCGCCACCAACGTCCATTTCTTGCCGGTGGGAAAGCCGGCTCCACCCATTCCCCTCAGACCGGAAGCCTCGAGGGTCCGCGCAAGCGCCGAGCGATCTGCGCCGAGTGCCGACCGCAGCGCCCCGTAGCGGTCCGCGGAATTCCGATAGATCTCGGCCTCCCCCCAGCCCGGAGTCGTTCGAGGCTCGGGATCCGGATCGCGCCCATCGACGATCGCGACGATGTCGCGCGTCTCGCTCGTCGAGACGACGTCGTGGCCGATGAACGCAGCGGGCGCCCGATCGCAGCGACCGATGCACGAAATTTCGCGGATCTCCACGTCGTCGCGTCCCGCGAGCGCCGCGCGCAAGCGCTCGCTGGCTTCGCGGCCCCCGGCCATCGCGCACGAGAGATCGCGGCAAACTGCCAGCTCCACGCGCTTCGGGGGCGTGCGTCGAAAGTGGGTGTAAAAGCTCGAGACGCTCTCGAGCCGGTGCAGGGGAAGTTCGAGCCGCTTGGCGAGCGCGCCGAGTTCTGACGGACTCAGCCAACCGTCACGCTCCTGGAGCAGCGTCAGTTCATGAACGAGCGCTCGCACCGCACAATCTCCCCGATTTCCCCGACTGCCACGCCCCTAAGCCGCCCATCCAATTTACCAGCGGCCAACCCGCGATTTCCCGGCGGCCAACGCGCCGTTTCGATTGGGCGGATCGGCGACCTTCGCGCGCGGCGGTTATCGACTCAGGCCCGCAACGCTCGCGGCCAGCGTGGATCCAATCTCGGCGGGCGAGCGCGATACCACCACCCCGGCAGCCTCCAGCGCGGCAATCTTATCGCTCGCCCGCCCCTTGCCGCCCGCGATGATCGCACCGGCGTGGCCCATGCGCTTGCCGGGCGGCGCATTTTGTCCCGCGATGAAAGCGACGACGGGTGTCTTCATCTGCCCCTTGATGAACTCCGCGGCTTCTTCTTCCGCGGAGCCGCCGATCTCGCCGATCATCACGATGGCCTTGGTCTCGGGATCCGCCTCGAAAAGGCGCAACGCGTCGATGAAGGTCGTCCCGATGATCGGATCTCCGCCGATTCCGAGGCAGGTCGTCTGGCCGATCCCGAGCCGCGAGAGCTGGTCGACGGCCTCGTAGGTGAGGGTTCCCGAGCGGGAAACGACTCCGACCGGGCCGGGTCGGGTGATTTCCGCGGGCATGATGCCGATTCGACACTGACCGGGCGTGACCACTCCGGGGCAGTTCGGCCCGATCAGTCGCATCGCGGATCCCGCGAGCGCCCGCTTGGCGCGCAGCATGTCGAGCGCGGGGATTCCCTCGGTGATGCACACCGCCAGTTCGATCCCCGCGTCGGCGGCCTCCAGCACGGCGTCGGCCGCGCCGGGCGGCGGAACGAAGATCACCGAAGCATTGGCGCCGGTCTGCTGGACGGCTTCGCGAACGGTGTCGAATACGCGAATCCCGTCGATCAGCTGTCCGCCCTTGCCGGGCGCAACCCCTCCGACGACCTGCGTCCCGTATTCGATCGAGAGTTTCGCGTGGCGCCGACCCATTCGGCCGAGGCCCTGGATCAGAAGCTTGGTCGAGCTGTCGCAGAGAATCGCCACCGCTATCTCCCCGATCCGCGGGCTGCCGCCACGGCGGCCTTTCCCGCTTCGCCCAATGTCTCGACGGGCGTGATGTTCAAACCCGACGCGGCGAGTATTGCGCGTCCCTCTGCGGCGCCGTTGCCCTGCAGGCGCACCACCAGCGGCACCGTGAGACCGAGTTCGCTCGCGGCGGCAACGATCCCGTCGGCGATCAGATCACAGCGCACGATGCCACCGAAGATGTTCACGAGGATCGCCTTCACTTTGGGATCGCGAAGAATCAATTTGAACGCGCTGCGCACCTTGTCCTTGTCGGCTCCACCACCGGCGTCGAGAAAGTTGGCCGGCTTTCCGCCGCAGAGATGGATCACGTCTAGCGTTGCCATCGCGAGCCCCGCGCCGTTGACCATGCAGCCGATGTTTCCGTCGAGACCCACGTAGGCAAGGTCGATCGCCCTGGCCTCGCGCTCGCGAGCATCCTCTTCATCCGGATCGCGCAGCTTCGCGATGTCCGGATGGCGATACAACGCGTTGTCGTCGAAATTGAGCTTGGCGTCGAGCGCGATCAAGTCGCCGTCCTGCGTGACGACCAGCGGATTGATCTCGATCAGAGAGGCATCCTTCTCGACGAATAGCCGCATCAGCGCGCGCAGAAACGAGTCGAGCTTCTCGATCCGATCCAGGTCGAATCCGAGGCTGAATCCGATCCGGCGGACCTGGTAGGCGACGAGACCGACGTTGGGATCCACGCTGACCGTGAGAATCTTCTCGGGAGTCCGGGCGGCGACTTCTTCGATCTCCATCCCGCCCTCTGTGGACGCGATGATCGCGAGTTTCTCTTCGGACCGATCCAGCACGAGCGCCAGATAGAATTCGGATTCGATCTGCGCGCCGGCCTCGACGTAGACCTTGCGAACGACCTTGCCCTCGGGGCCCGTCTGATGCGAGCGCAGGGTCATGCCGAGGATCTCGCTCGCGACGTGCTTGGCCTCGCTCGCCGACTTCGCGAGCTTGATGCCGCCCGCCTTGCCGCGCCCTCCCGCGTGAACTTGTGCCTTCACGACGACGACACCGCCGAGCAACGCGCGCGCCGCCGCCTCCGCGTCGGCCGGCGTGGTCGCGAGCGTGCCGTCCAGAACCGGCACGCCGTATTCCCGCAGCAACTGCTTGGCTTGGTACTCGTGGATGTTCACAGCTGGATCTGTGCAACCAGCGCTTTGACGTGTTCGACCGAGGCGTCGAACATCTTCCGCTCTTCGGCGTTGAGTTCCACCTCGATGATGCGCTCGACACCGCCCGCACCGAGCACGCAGGGCACACCGACGTACAGTCCGTCGACGCCGTATTCGCCCTCACACAGACACGCGCACGCGAGCACGCGCTTCTTGTCCAGCAAGATCGACTCGGCCATCGCAACCGCCGAAACGGCCGGGGAAACGAACGCGGAACCAGTCTTGAGCAACGCGACGACTTCTCCGCCCGCCGCCTTGGTGCGCTCGACGATCGCGTCGATCTTCTTAGCCGAGAGCAGACGATCCACGGGGATTCCCGCAACCGTGCAGTAGCGTACCAGCGGCACCATCGTGTCGCCGTGGCCCCCGAGAACCAGAGCCGTCACGTCTTGGACGGAGACGCCGAGTTCCCAGGCGACGAAGCTCCTGAATCGCGTGGAGTCGAGCACGCCGGCCATCCCGACCACGCGATTCTTGGGAAAGCCCGATATCTCTTTGAAGGTGTAGACCATCGCGTCGAGCGGGTTCGAGACCACGATCACGTACGCGTCCGGCGCGTTATCGCGCACGCCTTCGGCGACCTGTTTCATGATCTTGAGGTTCGTGGCGAGCAGATCGTCGCGCGACATGCCCGGCTTGCGGGCCAGGCCCGCGGTAATGATCACCAGGTTCGCGCCGGCGATGTCTTCGTAGCGGTTGGTTCCGCTGATCCGCGAATCCGAGCCGAGGATGGGCGCACCCTCAGCCATGTCGAGAGCCTTGCCCTGGGGAAGTCCCTCGACGACATCGAAGATCACGACGTCACCGAGTTCGCGGTAGGCGATCTGCTCGGCGAGCACTCCACCGATGTTTCCGCCGCCGATCAGCGCAATCTTGTTTCGCATGGGGGGTTCTCCATTGGATTCGTTCCGGCCGACGGCAGCCAGACGCCTAGAGGTTCTCGATCAGTACGTCGCCAAATCCGCTGCACGAGACCAGGGTGGCTGCTTCCATCTGGCGCTCGAAGTCGTAGGTCACGCGCTTCTGTCGAATCGTCAGCTCGAGCGCGCGCTCGATCCTTTGCCCGGCTTCCGTCCAGCCCATGTACTCGAGCATCATCACACCGGACAGGATCACGGAGCCGGGATTGACCTTGTCCTGACCCGCGTATTTCGGCGCCGTTCCGTGCGTGGCCTCGAAGACTGCCGCGCGATCTCCGATGTTGGCGCCGGGCGCGATTCCGAGCCCGCCCACCTGGGCCGCGCAGGCGTCGGAAAGATAGTCTCCATTCAGGTTCGGCGTTGCGAGCACGTCGTATTCATCGGGGCGCAGGAGCAACTGCTGGAACATCGCGTCGGCGATCCGGTCGTTGATCAGGAGCTTGCCGGCCGGGAGCTTCCCGTCATGATCCGCCCAGAGTTCGCCCTCGGTGACGATCCGCTCGCGAAACTCCCGCTTGGCGAGCGCATAACCCCAATCGCGGAACGCGCCCTCCGTGAACTTCATGATGTTGCCCTTGTGGACCAGCGTGACGCTCTCGCGGCCGTGATCGAGCGCGTACTCGATCGCGCGGCGAACGAGTCTCTCGGTGCCCGTGATGCTGATCGGCTTGATGCCGATACCCGAATCTGCGCGGATCGAGCTGCCCATCTCGCCGTTCAGGAAGTCGATCAAACGCTTGGCGTCCGGCGTCCCCTGCTCGAACTCGATGCCCGCGTAGACGTCTTCGGTGTTCTCGCGGAAGATCACGACGTCGAGCTTGCCGGGCTCCTTCATCGGCGACGGAACACCCTCGTACCAGCGAACCGGGCGCACACACGCGTACAGATCGAGGAGCTGGCGCAGCCGCACGTTGATCGATCGAATCCCCCCGCCGACCGGAGTCGTCAGCGGCCCCTTGATGGCGAGACCGTAGTCGAGGATCGCTTGGGTGGTGTCGTCGGGAAGCCAGCTGTTCGGCCCGTAGACTTCGTTCGCCTTTTCGCCCGCGTAGATTTCGTACCAGGCAATTTTCCGCTCGCCGCCATAGGCGGCCTCAACCGCGGCGTCGAAGACCCGGACCGATGCGGCCCAGATGTCGGGCCCGATGCCGTCGCCCTCGATGAAGGGGACGATCGGGTGGTTCGGGACCTTCAGCATTCCACGCGCATCGCGCGCGATCTTGGTTCCGGAAACGGGAGGCTTTAGATGTGTGTAGTTCGTCATGGCGGAAGCGATATAAGCAATCCTTGGCGAACCCGCCATCTCGCATGGCGAACCGCGAATCGATCGGTCGCTTGATTCATCCGCCCCGCTTTGGAGCTGTGGCTAGGCGAATCTGGAGCTCATCGAGCTGTTTCTGGTCGACTACCGTCGGGGCATCCATCAAGAGGTCCTGGCCCCGCTGGGTCTTCGGAAACGCGATCACGTCGCGCAGGTTGTCGGCGCCCGCTAGAACCATCACCCAGCGATCGAGCCCATACGCAAAACCACCATGGGGTGGCGCGCCCGCGTCGAGGGCGTTCAGCAGGAAGCCAAATCGCGACTCCGCGTCCTGCTTCGAGTAGCCCATGATCTCGAGAATGCGGCGCTGGACGTCGGAGCGGTGGTTGCGAAGGCTGCCAGAACCGAGCTCGACGCCGTTGACGACCACGTCGTAGTGGGTGCCGCGCACCTGCTCGGGTGCGGTTTCGAGCAACGCGATGTCCTCGTCGACGGGCGCAACGAAGGGTTGGTGGACGTAGGTGAGGTCGCCGCCCTCGTCGCGCTGAAAGATCGGGAAGTCGACGACAAAGAGCATATCCCAGGCTCGATCGTCCATCCGGCCGAGCTGTCGGCCGAGATCCGAGCGCAGACGCGAGAGCACGGCGTTGGCTCGGGATTCTTCGTCGGCCTGGAACAGCAGCAGCGTCCCCGGCCGAGCGCCCGTGCGAGACGTGATCGCTGCGCGCTCCTCGTCGGAGAAGAATTTGACGATCGGAGATTGCCAGGAGCCGTCCTCGCCGACACGGATCCACGCGAGGCCCTTGGCGCCGAGCTCTTTCTTCACGAACGTCTCGAGGCGATCCACCGCCCCGCGACCGAATTCCTGGGCGTCGTGGATCGGCAAGCATTTTGCGATTCCGCCAGCGTCGATCGCGGATCGGAACGCCCGGAATCCGCTCTCCCGAAACACATCGCTCAGGTCGACGAGTTCGAGTTGGATCCGGGTGTCCGGGCGATCGGACCCGAAGCGCGCGAGCGCTTCCGCATAGGAGATGCGCGCAAAGGGTCGTGGGACATCGACCCCGATCACCTGCTGAAAGACGCCCGCCGTCAACTCCTCGAGCACGCCGAGCACGTCTTCGACGCCCACGAAAGACATTTCGAGATCGATCTGGGTGAACTCGAGCTGTCGATCCGCGCGCTGATCCTCGTCGCGGAAGCAGCGGGCGATCTGGAAGTAGCGGTCGAGACCGGCCACCATCAGCAGCTGCTTCATGATCTGCGGCGATTGAGGCAGCGCGTAGAACTCGCCCGGCTGAAGCCGACTCGGAACCAAGAAATCGCGAGCACCTTCCGGAGTCGACTTCGTGAGCATCGGCGTTTCGATCTCGAGAAACTTCTGCCCGCAGAGAATCCGGCGCGTCACCTGGTAGAGCTCGTGGCGGATCCTCAGGTTGCGCTGCAGCGGCGCCCTGCGCAGGTCGTGGATCCGATAGCGCAGACGGGTCGCCTCATCGACACCCGGATTGTCCTCCAGTGGGAACGGGGGAGGCGTCGCGCGGTTCAGCAGGCGCAGCTCCTGGGCGACGACTTCGATCTCGCCGGTCGCCATCTTGGGGTTGACGCTGTCGGGAGTCCGCCGCTGCACGGTCCCGCGCACGAGGATCACGTACTCGGAGCGGATCTCTCCGGCCCGCTCGTGGCTCTCGGGCGATTCTTCGGGTCGGAAGACGACCTGAAGCAACCCCTGGTGGTCGCGGAGGTCGACGAAGATCAATCCGCCGTGATCGCGCCGGCGCTGCACCCAACCTGCGACGACGACCTCTCGGCCCACGTCCGCAAGCGTCACCGCAGCGCACGCGTGGCTGCGGCGCAGGGACCCCATCCCGTCGAGTGTGGAACCCGCTCGCGTCACCGCGCTCCTCGAGGCTCTCGATGCAATAGAAAAGGCCAGTGAAATCGGGCACTTGGTTAGCAGAGCCGAGCATGAATTGTCAATCCGTCACAGCATGAATTGTCAATCCGCCGCGGCAGGAATCGTCGATCCGCCGCGGCAGGAATCGTCGATCCGTCGCGGCATGAATCGTCGATCCGTCGCGGCATGAATCGTCGATCCGCTGCGGGGCGGACGGCGATTTTTCGCTCAGAGATCCGCCGCGGAGCAGACGCAGTTTCGACCGAGCGACTTGGCGCGATACATCGCCTTGTCGGCCACGTCGAGCAGGCGGGTCCGGTCGCGCGCGTGCTGCGGGAACGTCGCGACACCGATGCTGATGCTCAGACGAAACGGCGTGTCGCGCCCCGCTTCGAACGACGTTTCCTCTACCAGTCGGCGGATCCTCTCGGCAATCAAGAGAGCGACATCATGTTGTGTATCTGGAAGCAGTATCGTGAATTCGTCTCCGCCATAACGCGCCAGGGTGTCGACCTGGCGAATGCAGGTCGAAAGCACCTCGCTGAGCCTGCGGAGAGCGCGCGAACCGACGAGATGCCCGTACTGGTCGTTGACCAGTTTGAAGCGATCGAGATCGAGGAACAAGACGGTCAACGCGTTTCCGTAACGATCCGCGCGGTGGATCTCGCGGTCCGTGGCCTGCAGCAGGTAGCGCGCGTTGTAGACCTCGGTAACGTCGTCGATGAAGGCTCGCTCCTTCGCCTCGTTGTATCGCTCGGCGTTGCGAAGAGCGAGCTCAGCGTGGCCCGCGATCAGCTTCGCGCGATCGAACTCCGTGGGATCGAAGGGCCGGCCGTCTTCGAACAACCACAAGACACCGATCTCGCGATCGCTTCCGCGCATCGGAATTGCGGCGACGGTCCCGCACTCGATTCCGACGCCGCGAAGCGTGTCGTGCAGCGGTCCGTCGCTGAGGATCTCGATGCGCGAGATGGCGTCGATGTCGATCGATTTGTCGCCCACGAGCGATTCGCGAAGCGCGCGCGTCTCCAATTCCGAAAACCCGCGAAACGCGATGCCGTCGGTCGGAATCGAGCCGCGGTGAAACAGCGCGAGGCCCCGCTGGCGCGGAAGGTGTTGAAGCAACAGATCCAGCACCGTCGTATACACCTCGGCGGGCTCGAGGCAGCGCAGCAGGCTGCGGCAGGACTCCAGCGTGAGCAGGTCTTGGCGCAGCTTCACATTTTCGTCGAGCAGGCGTCGCTGCGCGAGGATTCGATCCACGACGAGCGCGAGTTCGTCTTGGTTGATGGGCTTGGTGAGATAGTCGGCGGCCCCCATTCGCAGTGCGCCCACCGCGCTCTCGACCGTCGCATTGCCGGTCAACAGCATGAAATCGGTCGACGGATGCGTGCGCCGGATCTCTTCGAGGAGTTCGACCCCAGACAGACCGGGCATCGTCAGATCGGAAACGATCAGATCCGCGGGCTCCCGCCGCAGGGCCTCGAGTGCGGCCTGGGACGAGTCGCAGCACTCGACGCGAGCGCGGTTGCCAATCGCGTCGCGCACCATCTCACGGATCAGACGATCATCGTCGACGACGACGACGCGGGCGGTCACGTCGCGCCCAGCGGCCATTCTACTCTCCTCCGCTAGTTAGAATCGGCGGCCGGAGTTGCGCGCTTGAGAAAGAGCCATCTGTGGGCGAAAAGGCCCGCCCGTGATCGCTCGGCGGCACAACCACCCTCCAGCGCCGACCCGAATCCTCGCTTCGCAAGATCGCGCACGCTCGAACGATCCCTAAATCGCGCACTCCACCCTTCCCATCCTCATTCCCGCTGGTTTCGGAATCCACCCACACCCAAGAACTCGATCCTCCGGGAATCGCCGATCCAATCTCCGATGCAACGTTAGCGGGTGCCATCTACTCCATCAGACAGCGGACACACTACTGGAACCCGACGCCGAGCCCGGTCGGCCATCGCGCTCAAACACCATGTCGCGCGATGGCCGACCGGGCTCGGCGCCGCGCTGCTGAGGTTCGGATGGCTGCGGCCAATTGGCAATTGTGGCTTTCCGCCGCGCCAGCGTGCGCGCCGCAAGGAGCGGGAGACGAGAGAGCATCGCGCGACGTGGGGTTCGAGCGCGATGCTCTCTCGTCTCCTGCTCCGTAAGATCAGTCGTGCGGAATGGCCCGTGTAGGGTCGGTTTCGACCCCAACGGATGCCTAGCGGCCGAAGACGTTCGCAGTCGCCACCTAGGGTCGCTTCAGGCGAAGTCCCTGGAGCCGGATGAAGCCCGTCGCATCGCGCTGGTCGTAGGTGTCCGCCGGCCCCGCATCCTCGAACGAAGACTGTGCGGCGTCGTAGAGAGACACCGGAGAGCGTCTGCCGGTAATCCGCACGCTGCCCTTGTAGATCGACACCCGAACTTCGCCCGTCACATTCTCTTGTGACGCCTCCATCAGCGCTCGTAGAGTCTTCATCTCCGGCGCGTACCAGAATCCGTTGTAGATCAACTCTGCGTAACGCGGCGAGAGCCGGTCTCGCTCGTGCATCACGTCGCGATCGAGCGTGATGGATTCCATCGCGCGGTGGGCGGCGTGCAGAACCGTGCCGCCGGGCGTCTCGTACACACCGCGCGATCTGAGGCCGACGAAGCGGTTCTCGACCATGTCGACGCGGCCCACGCCGTGCTCTCCTGCGAGCGCGTTGAGCCGGCGCAGCAATTGGGCGGGCGATAGCGCCTCGCCGTCGATCGATACCGGCGTGCCTTGCTCGAAACCGATCGTGATCTCTGAAGCCACGTCGGGCGCCATGTCGGGAGATTTCGTCATGATGAACATGGATTCGTCCGGCGCGTGCCACGGGTCCTCGAGAACGCCGCCTTCGTACGAAATGTGCATCAGGTTGCGGTCCATCGAATAGGGCTTTTCGAGCGTCGCCGTCACCGGGATTGCGTACTTGTTGCAATACGCGAAGCAGTCGGATCGAGATCGGATGTCCCACTCGCGCCACGGCGCGATGATATGGAGCTCGGGAGCCAGCGCGCGAAAAGTCAGTTCGAAGCGAACCTGATCGTTGCCCTTTCCAGTCGCTCCGTGTGCGACGGCGTCGCAGCCGGTTTCGCGGGCAACCTCCGCCTGATGCTTCGCGATCAGCGGCCGCGCCAGCGCGGTGCCGAGCAGGTAGCTGCCCTCGTAGACGGCCGCGCCTCGAATCGCGGGAAACACGAACTCGCGCACAAACTCTTCGCGCAGATCGCGGATCACACAGTCGACGGCCCCCGTCGCCTTGGCTTTTTCGGGAAGTCCGCTGAGTTCTTCTTCTTGACCGACATCCGCCGTGAAGGCGACGACCTCGCAGCCGTAACTGTGGATCAGCCAGTGAAGAATCACGGAGGTATCCAAACCACCGCTGTAGGCGAGGCAGACTCGCTTCACTTGACGCTTTGCGGCCATCACGTTGCAGCCTCCGGCCGGGCAGTCTACCGAAGCCCCGGCCGGGGCCGCACGCTATGACGCGATCGGGCTCAGGGATTGATTGCGGTCGTGCCCGAGAGCAGGCTCTGGAGTTCGTCGGCCCGCTTCCGCAGCTGTTCGACGGTGCTCGCAACGTCCTCCAGCATCAGTCGATAGCGCTCGGCTCGGCGGCCGCCCACCTGCTCGGCAAATTCGCCGAGGCAGCGCGTGAGCTCCTCGAGCGGCGCCTGGATCTCCTTCGCGCATTCGATCATCCGGCGGTCGCTGCTGATTTCCAGCGTAATCAGGATCACGACACCGACCCGGTTGCTCTCCGACGAAATCGGCGACGCCACCGCCCAGTAGCCGCAGCCCGCCTCGCGCAGCTGGAAGCGAACCGGTCCGGCGCCGCGGCAGACGTCCGCAACCGCGCGCAATACCGCCTCGCGCGCGCCGCCCTCGAAGAGCGTGGCCAGATCCTTTCCGCGCGCCTGCTCGAGCGAGATCGAAAAGCGCGATTCGAAGGACGGATTGAGGTGGACCACCCGCCCGTCGGGGTCGCCAACGAGCACGGGCGCATCCAGGTAGTCGAGCAACGATCGGCCGCTCATCGGCCGACCTCGGTCTCGCCAGGCGATCGCAATGCGATCGCGAAGGTGCGACCCGAGCTCGCTCGAAAACGATCAATCCGGAAGGTCATACTCTTCATTCTCTTTGATGATCTGCGCGATCTCTTGTTCGGACAGGCTGCCGGCCGCGTTGACCGTGATGCTCTGCTCGCGCTCGGTAGCAACGTCGCGCGCGAAGACGTTCACGATGCCGTCGGAATCGATCTCGAACGAAACCTCGATTTCGGGCTCTCCCGCCTTCACCCTCGGAATATCGGTCAGCACGAACTCACCGAGCAGATGGTTCTCATCGGATCGATCGCTCTCTCCCTGCAGGACCCGGATCTTGACGGCGGTCTGATCATCTCGCGTCGTGGTGAAGACGTGGGATTTTCGGGTCGGAACCGTCGAGTTCCGCGGGATCAGCGGCGCGAATTGACCGTCGAACGTTCCGATCCCCAAGGAGAGCGGAGTTACGTCCAAGAGCAGCAGGCTGTCGTCGTGAGACGCCAGAATGTCGGCCTGGATCGCGGCGCCCATCGCGACCACTTCGTCGGCGTTGAGGCCCTTGTGGGGCGCCTTCTTGAAGTAATTCGTCACGCACTGCTGCACGAGCGGCATGCGGGTCTGGCCGCCGACCAGCACGACCTCATCGATGTCAGAGGGAGTCAGGCCGGAATCGCTCACGCACTGCTTCACCGCATCCATCGTCTTGTGGATGATGTCTCCGACGAGCTCCTCGAGGGTCTCGCGCGTCAGTTCCATGTTGAGATGACGCGCGCCGCCCTCGTCGTTCGCGATGAACGGTAGATTGATCTCGGTGACGCTCAGCGAAGAGAGGTCGCACTTCGCCTTTTCGCAGGCGTCCTTGAGGCGCTGCAGCGCCATCAAGTCGCCGCTGAGATCGATGCCATCGGAGTCTTGGAACTCCTTCAACACATGAGCGACGAGACGCCGGTCGAAATCCTCGCCGCCGAGGAAGGTATCGCCCGCGGTTGCCAGCACTTCGATGACGCCACTCCCGAGTTCCAGAATCGAGATGTCGAAGGTTCCACCGCCGAGGTCATACACCGCGATCTTTTCTTCGCGCGCGTCGCCGATGCCGTAGGCGAGGGCTGCGGCCGTTGGCTCGTTGATGATTCGGAGCACCTCGAGGCCTGCGATCTTTCCGGCATCCTTGGTGGCCTGCCGCTGGGAGTCGTTGAAGTAGGCGGGAACCGTGATCACTGCCTGCGTGACCGGCTCACCGAGGTACTCCTCCGCGACCCGTTTCATCTCGCGAACGATCACACCCATGATTTCGGGGCAGGTAAATACCTTGCCGGCGATCTCCAAGCGCGCGTCGTCGTTTTCCCCGCGCACGATCTTGAAGGGGCACAGGGTCATCGCCTTTTGGACTTCGGACGACTCGAAGCGGCGCCCGATCAGGCGCTTTGCGGCGTAGATCGTGTTTGCGGGGTTCGTAATCGCCTGCCGCTTGCTCAAGTGCCCGACCAGTCGCTTGCCGTCCAGCGAAATCGCAAACATCGATGGAGTCGTCTTGTATCCACCCGTGTTGGGTATGACGATCGGCTTGCCTTGATCGACGATTGCAACACACGAATTCGTCGTGCCCAGATCGATGCCAATCACGCGTCCCATTACATCCCCCCACTCTTTGCTGAACGTCGCGGGCGCTGCAAATCCTGCAGCGCATTTTGTACCTCTCGATTCTTCGGATCGAGGCGCCCCGCTTCTAGCAAGGCCGATTTCGCCTTCTCGCGCAGACCGCCGGCGCGAAACACGCGGGCGAGCGTGAGCCGCATTTCAACCGACTCCGGACTCAACTCGCAGGCGGCCTCCGCGTACTCGGTAGCGCGCTCCAACTCGCCGATGTCCAGCGCGAGCAGTGCGGTCCGGTGGTTGACCTCGGGATCCGCGGGCCGGTGGATCAACACCTCTTCCAGCAGCCGCAGCGCCTCGTTCTTGTCGCTCGGATCCACCGCGCCGCCATCTCCCTCGAGCAGCTTGAACGCGCGCTGCTCGTAGTGGCGCGAGAGGATTTCGGCGAAGCGCGCGCGGTATTCGTCGTTCCAGGGGTTGAACGCGACAGCCAGGCGCAGGCTCGGCGCGGCTTCGTGCCAGCGCTCCCGCTTCGCGGCCACCATCGCCGCCTCGAAGAATTGGCTCGCCTTGAGCCTCCGCTCGGCCAGGATCTGCGGTGGGATCCGGAAGTGCCGCCGCAGGCGCTCGAGGGTCTGGCGTTTGCTGAGCTTGCGGGGCGGAAGCTTGCGCACCGGAATCGCATCCGCGTCGGCTGTCTCCTCGACGGGTTCGGGCTCCGGCTCGGGCATGGATTCCAGCGTCCGCTCGATCTCGGCGCGAGTCGTGGGATCCGACAACAGCTCGTAGGCCTCGACGAGCTTGCGAAAGATCCGTTCGAGCAGCCCCCGGTAGTCGCCGAGGCGCGCGCGGAAATAGCGGTCCGGGTGATAGATCTTGGAGAGCGCGAAGTAAGCGCGCTTGATCTGTTTGGTGTCGGCATTGCGCGGGACGTCGAGCAGCTGGAAGTAGGGCCTCCCGAGAGACGCCTCGAACGCGAGAATCTGCGCCTGCAGTTCGACTGAGATGTCGAGCACGGGGTCGATCCGCGGATCCACGCTGTAGTCCAGCGGGCCCGCTTCGACCTTGGGTGGCGCCTGCGCGGCCGAGGTCTGCGCACGGCCGGACCGGCACTCCTCGATCGCGACGACGCCGTCGGACACCCAACGCTCGATGCAGCGATCCACTTCATCGGGCGGAATTCCGCCGATCTGCCGAAGCAGCGCCCACGATGTGTGGCCGTCGATGCGAGACAGCAAGAAACCCTCCACGGGACTCAACTCCAGGCTGGACGGATCCCAGCCGGAGGCGAGCCGCGGAATCCGCTGCTCCTGCTCGGAACCCTCCACCGAATGCATCCCCCCTCAGGATCCAAGGGCGACCCCGCACGGGTTGTCATCGGCCGGCAGGAATCAAAAGCTGAGCGTCACGGCGAAAACCCTGTGAGGCGACGCCGACCTGGGTGATGCGGCTGCCACACGCCTCCAGGCGAGTTTCCCGCGGGGGAAATCGCCCGAAATCAGCGCCGCGCGCCCAGCAGGCGCTCGAGAATCGCCTTCTGGGCGTGAAGCCGATTCTCGGCCTGGTCGAGCACGAGGCTTCGCTCGCCGTCGAGCACCTCGTCGGTGATCTCCTCGCCGCGGTGGGCGGGCAAACAGTGCATCACATGCGCGTCCGCGCTCTGCGCGAGGATTTCCGCATTCAGCTGGTAGGGTTCGAAGATCTTCTTGCGGAGCTCCCGCTCGTCCTCCTGCCCCATACTCGTCCAGGTGTCGGTGTAGACGAAGTTTGCGCCGCGAACGGCGTCGACGGGTTCTTCGGACCAGCTGATGTTCGCTCCGCTCGCCGCAGCGAGTTCGTCGACCTGACGCCTGACGCGCAGCGCAGGCCGGTGGCTGGCCGGCGTGGCAAGGCGCAGGTCCAACCCGAGCACGGCCGCTCCGAGCAGCAGCGAGTTCGCCATGTTGTTGCCGTCGCCCAGATAGGCGATCACCGCGTGCTTCAAGTCGCATTTCTCCGCGATCGTCTGGAAATCCGCCATCACCTGGCACGGGTGCAGTAGATCGGTGAGGCCGTTGATCACGGGAATCGCCGCGAATCGGCCGAGTTCCTCGACCAGCGCGTGACTGAAGGTCCGCGCGACGATCCCGTCGACCCAGCGCGAGAGATTGTTCGCGACGTCCTGCGGCGACTCTCGGGTTCCAATCCCGATCTGCTCGGGCCGAAGCAGAATTGCGTGCCCTCCGAGCTGCGTCATCCCAGCCTCGAAGGTGACGTGGGTCCGCAGCGAGGGCTTCTCGAAGAACATCGCGAGCACGCGGCCGGGCAGCGTCTGGTGCCCCTTGGAGTGCCGACGAAGCTGCTTGAGCTCTCGCGCGCGATCGAGCAATGCGAGCAACTCGTCGGCCGTCCAGTCGGCGAGAGTGATGAAGTCCTTGGGCATTTCAGCGCGTGATCAGGGTACCGACACCGCCGTCGGTAAAGATCTCGAGGAGCACCGCGTGCAGAACGCGGCCATCGAGAATCGTCGCACTGCCGACACCGCCCTCCAGCGCTTCGATGCAGCAGCGCAGCTTGGGAATCATGCCGTCGCGGATCGTCCCGACTTCGATGAGCTTGCGCGCTTCTTCGGCCGCGAGGCGGCTGATGACGCGCCCCTCCGAATCCATCACGCCCTCGACGTCGGTCAGCAAAATGAACTTCTCGGCCCCGAGCGCGCACGCAATCGCGCCCGCGGCCTCGTCGGCGTTCACGTTGTGGCTGACACCGTCTGCATCCACACCGATCGGAGCGATGACGGGTACGAAACCCGCTTCCGCGACCGACGCGATGGACGCGGGGTCGACCGATACGACCTGCCCTACACGGCCGAGATCGCGATCCTCGTGAAGCCGTCGCGTGACGCGGATCATTCCGCCGTCGCCGCCGGTGAGTCCGATCGCACGGCCACCGCCCTGTCCGATCAGCGAGACGATCTCGGGGTTGACCTTGCCGCCCAACACCATCTCGACGACTTCCATCGTCGCATCGTCGGTAACGCGGAGGCCATCGACGAATTTCGACTCGATTCCGAGTCGGGCCAGGGTCTTCCCGATCTGCGGTCCGCCGCCGTGCACGATCACCGGGCGCAATCCGATGTACTTGAGCAGCACGACGTCGACCGCAAACGATGCCCGCAGCGCGGGCTCGGTCATTGCGCTCCCGCCGTACTTGATCACGATGGTCTGATCGTAGTAGCGCCGCATGTAGGGCAGCGCTTCGACCAGCACCTCGGCTTTGTCGATCAGGTTCTTCATCGGAAGCCGCAGAGGATAGGTGCTTTGCTGGAAAAATCCGAATCGTTTCGCGGCGCGAATTCGCTACGTGGTGGCGCGCATCTCGCGACGGGCCTTCGCGACCTCGTCGACCGACTCGAGCAGACTGCGGTACAAGCGCGCGTTGCGCACCGCCGCCGAAATCGCGGCCGCGAGGACTTCTCCGGTTCTCGCGGAGGCGGGCACCCCGGCTTCCGGAAACACCCGCAACACCCCCATCGTCTTGTTGCGGAAACGGATCGGAACGCACAAAAACGCTCGCGGCGCGCCATCTTCGGGCGTGTCGACGGCGGGATCGAAGCGAGGATCCCGATCGGGCGCATCCGTGGCCACCAGCCGCCCGGTCTGGAACACCACACCCGTCAGTCCGGAACCAATGGGCAGCCTCGCCCGATCAGCCTGGCCGGCGCGCTCGCACTGGCTTTCGAGCAGCAGCTCGCGACCCTGTGCGCCGAGCAGGTAGAGCGAAACCGGTGCGGCCGGCACACCGTTTGCCACCGCGGCGAGCGACGCACTGATGAGTCGGTCGGGTTCGATCTCCGAGGCAACCGCATCGCAGATCGCGCGGGCGAGTTCGGCGTCTTCGGCGCTGCCGGCGTCGGTCAGCTGGCGATCGACCGAATGCGGATGCTCAGCGATTGCGGGTTCGCGCCCCACGCGATCGAAATCCTCCGCGGCTTCCAGAGCTTCCGCAGCCTGCGCCGCGACCTGACTGTTGGATTGCGCGATCAACGGGCCGATCTGCAACGCGAGAATCCGCAGCAGGCTGAGATCTTCGGAGCCGAACGGGCCTCCGTCCCCGCGCTCGGTCGCGCACACCACACCAATTGGCTTTCCGCCGCCTCGGATCGGAGCCACCGCGAAAGCGCTCGATCGGTAGCGGCCATCCACCGCCCGAGCGCCGAACCGCGCCTGCGCGCCGCCGTCCGAGACCGCGAGCGCAGTCCCCTCCTCGAATACCGAGCCGGCCACGCCGGTTCCGATTTCGACGGCGTCCATGGCCGCGGGCTCGACGTCGCAGCCCGTCGCTCCCGCGACGCGCAGCAGCCGCGAGTCCCCGTCCAGCAGCATCAGCGAGGCGCGGGATACGCCGAGCACTTCGGCGACCGCGCGCGCCGCGCGGTCGGCGAGCGAAGAGCCCGTGTCATCCGGAACCGACTCGCCCACCAGGTCGGCCAACCGGCTGTCGAGCGCTGCGAGCCGAGAGCACAGCGACTCCCAGTTCGAGTGCATCGCCGATGCCAACGCGGCCCTGCGAACCGCGAGTACGAGTTCTTCGTCGTGCAGCGGCTTCGCGAGATAGTCACAGGCTCCGACGCGCAGCGACTCGAGCACGAGATCGTGATCCATCTCGGCCGAGAGCGCGATCACCCGCAGCGCGGGTTTCTCGGCGACCAACCGGCGCAAGAGATCGAGCCCGACGGTTCCGCCAAAGCTGATGTCGAGCACGACGACCCCGATCTCCGGTCGGATCGCCAACTCGAAGGCTTCCTCTTCGCGCTCTGCGGTGATGCACTCGATCGAAGCGCCCCGCAGTGCGTCGCAGATCGCCTCTCGATAGAAGCGCTCATCGTCGACGACGAGTACCCGGCTCGACTCTTCGGCCATCTCGATCCCTCCGCTCCCGATTCGCTCAGATGATTTCGATCATCACAAGATGTACCGCGACAGATCTTCGTCCGCGACCAGATCTTCGAGTCGGTCGCGCACAAATTTCTCATCGATCGTGATCCGAATCGCGCCGAGGTCCGGCGCATCGAAACTTACTTCGTCCAGGAGCCTTTCCATCACGGTATATAGCCGGCGCGCGCCGATGTTGTCGGTGCGCTCGTTCACGAGCGCTGCAAAGCTCGCGATGGCCTGGATGCCGTCGTCCTTGAAATCGAGTTCGACGTTTTCGGTCTTCAGCAATTCCGTGTACTGGAGGACGAGCGAATTCTGGGGTTCGCTCAGGATGCGCACGAAATCATCGCGGCCGAGACTCGAGAGCTCGACCCGGATCGGAAATCGACCCTGGAGTTCGGGAATCAGATCCGAAGGCTTCGCGACGTGGAAGGCTCCGGCGGCGATGAATAACACGTGATCCGTATTCACGGGGCCGTGCTTGGTCTGAACCGTCGAGCCCTCGACGATCGGGAGCAGGTCGCGCTGGACGCCCTCCCGCGAGATGTCCGCGCCGCCGCGATCGCTCCCACCACCCGCCACCTTGTCGATCTCGTCGATGAAGACGATTGCAGTCTGCTCGACGCGTTCGATCGCGATCTCGCGGACGCGCTCCATGTCGACGAGACGCGTCGCCTCTTCGGCGACCAAGGCGTCTCGGGCGGCACCGACGCGCATGCGCCGTCGGCGCGAGCGGTGCGGAAACAGACCCCCAAGCATGTCCTTGAACTGCATCCCCATTTCTTCGACGCCCTGCGGGGTGAAAATGGACATCGTCGGCGTCACGCCGGTCGCGTCCTCCAGGTCGATCTCGATCTCGCGCTCATCGAGACCGCCCGCGCGCAACATCGCGCGGAGCTTCTCGCGCGTTTCCGAGACCGCCGGCTCGGCAGCGGGCCGCCCACTGGAGGCGTCGACCGCGAAGGCCGCCGGGCCGCTCGAAACCGGCAGCGGCGGAAGCAGCGCATCGAGCAGCCGCTCCTCGGCGCTCTCCTCGGCTCTCGCCCGCACCGCCTGCTTCTCCTCTTCGACCACCAGGGACATCGCGGTGTCGACGAGATCGCGAATGATCGACTCGACGTCGCGGCCCACATAGCCGACCTCGGTGAACTTCGAGGCCTCCACCTTGATGAACGGCGCCTGCGCGAGTTTCGCGAGGCGACGCGCGATCTCGGTCTTGCCGACGCCCGTCGGTCCGATCATGATGATGTTCTTCGGCGCGATCTCGTCCCGGAGATCTTCGGGGACCTGCTGTCTTCGCCAGCGATTTCGCAGCGCGATCGCCACCGCGCGCTTCGCTTCGTTCTGCCCGACGATGTAGCGGTCGAGTTCGGAGACCACCTCTCGCGGTGTGAAGCCTTTTATTTTCACGGTAGTGTCACCACGTTGATGTTGTCGTTGGTGTAGATGCAGATCCGAGCCGCATGCCGCAGCGCCTCCTCGGCGATCTCCGCAACACCGAGCCGGCTATGCTCCGCGAGAGCGCGAGCCGCTGCCAGCGCGTAATTCCCGCCGGAGCCGACCGCCACGATCCCGTCGTCCGGCTCGATCACGTCACCGTTTCCCGAAACGACGAGCACGCACTCGCGGTTTCCGATCAGCAGCAGCGCCTCCAGGCGCCGCAGCGCGCGATCCGTGCGCCAACTCTTCGCGAGCTCGACCGCGGCGCGCCGGACATTGCCCGAATGCTCCTCGAGCTTGGACTCCAGGCGCTCCGTCAATGCGAGCGCATCGGCGGCGCCGCCCGCAAATCCGATCAGGACATCGTGCTTGGCGGCCTTCCGGGTCTTTTGCGCCTTATGCTTGATGACGGCGTCGCCGACTGTCACCTGCCCGTCGGACGCCATCGCAATCTTGCCGTCTCGCACGATCGCGAGCACCGTCGTCGAGCGAATCCGACTGCCTCGCAGCATCACCTGCTCCGTCGGCCGCTGGATTCGAGGGGCCTCGCACCGGCTCTCGGATGCGCTTTGTCGTAGACGGCGACCAGGCGCTCCGCGGAAACTGCCGTGTACTTCTCCGTCGTCGATAGGCTGGCGTGACCGAGCAGCTCCTGAATTTCTCGAAGATCCGCACCCATGTCGAGTAGGTGCGTCGCGTAACTGTGCCGGAGCCGGTGCGGGTGAACGCGATCCACGATGCCTACGCGGCGCGCACGCGCCTTGAGGATCCGGCGAATGTCCCGCGGATCGAGGCGGCCGGCGCGGCCCTCTCGCGTCCGAAGCGACGGGAACAGCGGCTCCGCGAGGATGCCCGGAGCCCGCCGCGAGTCGAGATACGCGCCGAGCGATTCCCGGGCGGCAGCGGGCAGCGGAACCACGCGCTCCTTGCCGCCCTTGCCCATCACCCGAACGTCACCCCGATGCAGATCCAGATCGCGAACGTCGAGCGAGGCCGCTTCGCCGACGCGCAGGCCCGCGCCGTAGAGCAGCTCCACCAGCGCGCGGTCGCGCAAGCGACCGCGATCCCGGCGTTCGCCGCGACGCTCGGCGTCTCCCGACTCGATCAGCGTCTCGCAGTCGTCCACCGCGAGTGGATTGGGCAAGCGTTTGGGCTGACGGGGCGCGGGAATCCCGAGCGTGGGATCCAGTCGGCAGCCGCCCTCGCGCACCAGGTAGCGGAAGAATGAGCGTAGCGAGGCGAGCTTGCGACCGAGCGTCGAAGGATGGGCGCCCGCGTGGAGCGCAGCGAGAAACGCGCGAACGTCCGCCGCCGTCACCGTCGAGGGACGGCTCGGCGAGTTCAAACTCGCGGTGAATTGGCGCACATCGGAGAGGTAGGCGCGGCGGGTGTGGGGCGAGACGTTGCGCTCCACGTCGAGATGGACCCCGTAGTCGCGAATGGCGTCGACGAAATTCATTCGAGCGATTCCGCGGTCGCGCGCTGGTAGGGGACGAGTGCTTCGAGTGCGCGAGCCGCGAGATGCTCCGATTTCTCGACTCGGCGCATGCGACGCGAAGCGCCCTCGAGCGGCGGAAACAGGCCGAAATTCACGTTCATCGGCTGAAAATTGCGCGGATCCGCGTCGCTCAGGTAGCGGAGCAGCGAACCGTGCGCGGTTGCGGGATCTGGAAGCATGGCTTCGCGCCCGCTCGACTCGAAGACCACATTGAGCGCGGCGAGAAAGCCGAGCGCCGCCGACTCGACGTAGCCCTCGACGCCCGCCATCTGTCCGGCGAGGTAGAGGCCCGGCCGATTGCGAACCTCCAGGTTTTGCTTCAGCTGCTTCGGAGCGTTGACATAGGTGTTGCGGTGAACCGAGCCGTAGCGCGCAAAAACGGCCTCGGACAATCCGGGCAGGCTCCGGAGGATGCGCCGCTGCTCGCCGATGCGGAGCTTCGTCTGACAACCAACGAGGTTGTAGAGCACCCCGCGCTTGTCCTCCTGGCGCAGCTGAACGACCGCGTAGGGTCTGCGACCGGTTCGCGGGTCGGTCAGGCCAACGGGCTTGAGCGGGCCGAACGCGAGGGTCTGCTTGCCCCTCCGCGCCATTTCCTCGATCGGAAGACAACCCTCGAAATACAGCTCCGCCTCGAATGGGTGAAGGGGCACGCTCTCGGCGCCGAGCAAGGCGTCCACGAACGCGCAGTACTCGTCTTCGGAGAGCGGGACGTTGAGGTAGTCGCCGTCGCCCTCGGCGTAGCGCGAGGCTCGGAACACGACCTCGAGATCGATCGAATCGGCGTGCAGGATCGGCGCCTGCGCGTCGTAGAAATACAGCTGCTCTTCGCCGAGCAGCTGTTGCAGCTCGCACGCGAGTTCGTTCGCCGTGAGTGGTCCCGTCGCGAGGATCACGCGCCCGTCGCTCGGAATGCGCTCGACGACTTCGCGGCGAATCTCGATCCGCGGATGCGACTCGATGGTCTCGGTGATGCGGCGCGAGAAGGCATCTCGATCGACGGCGAGGGCTCGTCCTGCGGGAATCGCGGTCTCGTCGGCGGCTTCCATCACGAGGGACCCGAGCCGGCGCATCTCCTCCTTGAGCAGTCCCACGGCGTTGACCCGCGCGTTGGAGCGCAGCGAGTTGCTGCAAACCAACTCGGCGAATCCCTCGGACTGATGGGCGGGCGAAAAACGCTGGGGCTTCATCTCGTAGAGCACGACCTGCAACCCGCGCCGGGCCGCCTGCCAGGCGGCCTCACAACCCGCGAGCCCCCCTCCGACGACCGTGACGTGCGCAGCTCGTGCGCGATCCGCTTTCGCCGCGTCTACCCCTGCCATGCACCCCCCGGCGTAAAAACCCCAACCATAGCTCCGAAGTCGCAGCGCGGCGTATCCGCGCCCCGCCGATCGGTCGAATTTACGAGTGGGTTCGCGCGCTTGGAGGCCCGCAGGCGCGAGTCAGGCGCGGGGATCTGCGGGCAAGCGCGGAGAGCTGCCGGGAGACGCGGCGCCGATCAGTGCTTGGAGGACGCGGCTGCGTCGACCAACTGATTCACCTCGGGATCGGGTTCTTCGTATTCGATCGCGAAGCCCGCGGAGCTGTGTCGCACGACGCGCCCGACCAATTCGTACGGCGTCGCGGGCGCGATCGGATCGACCGGCTCGGTGAATACGTAGATCCGCACGACTGTACCGACGCTGGGCTGCACCGAGGAGCCCTCGATCAGCGCGCCCGAGTAGGAGATGTTCGCGAGAACGCCGATGCCATCTTCGGGGCCTGCGGAATAGTGGGCGTTGAGTGCGGTCGCAAACCGCTCAGCGCGACGCTTTTCCACAAACGCCGGCATCGCCCCTCCGAGACTGAACCACTAGCAGCTCGAACCCGGAACGGGTTCGAGCTGCGCCGCAAGGGAAGCGAAGCTTCCCCCGCCAGGTAATTGCATCGTCCGAGCAGAGTCGCCACATGAGCCCGCCTGCGGCCGTTGGGCGCGATTTGGCGCGGCCGAAACGCGCTCAGTCGAGTCGTGAGACGACGCGCAGGCGACCGTCTCGATCCTCTCCGATCCGGTTCGAGAGTTCGAGTTCGATCAACTCGAGGGCGAGCTGCTCGGGCTCGAGATCGAGCCGCCGCGCCAACTCGTCGCGGGATCCGGGAGCGTCGGCGATCGCCGCGAGAATCTC
Organism: uncultured Spirochaetales bacterium; assembly: GCA_964494795.1. Lineage (GTDB taxonomy): Bacteria > Myxococcota_A > UBA9160 > UBA9160 > SMWR01 > JACZVU01. Next base: position 69,926 of record CAZBSV010000210.1, read on the forward strand.
GCGCGAGCGCGGAGAAAGAGCGTCGCGCTCGCGCGGACTCGAGCGCGAGCACCGGATCACGCCGAGTTCGCCAAAGATCTCTTCGGACCCGAGCGCCAGGTAGGCGCCATCGCGCAGCAGCCGGTTGGTTCCGACGCTCGTCGGAGCGTTGATCGGGCCCGGTACGGCGAAAACATCCCGGCCTTGGCGGGCCGCGTGATCCGCCGTGATCAGCGAGCCGCTCCGCTCGCGGGCTTCGACGACGACGACCGCGACCGAAAGCCCGCTGATCAGCCGATTCCGCAGCGGGAAATAGGGTCGCAGCGGCGGCGAACCGAGCGGCAACTCCGTCACGACGGCACCGTTCGCGGCGATCCGATCGGCAAGCGCGCGGTGCTGCTTCGGGTAGGTGTGATCGATGCCGCAAGCCTGGACGGCGACCGTCCGACCACCCACGTCGAGCGCACCCAGATGCGCTTCCGCATCGATTCCACGCGCGAGGCCCGAGACGATCACGACACCCTCGCGAGCCAGCTCGGACGCCAGGCGTCGCGCCGTCTGCCTGCCATACACCGTCGCGGCGCGCGCGCCGACGATCGCGACCGAGACTTCCGACAGCGCGCTAACGTCGCCGCGCACCAACAAGAGCGGTGCCGGGTCCGAGATTCCCGCAAGGCGCGCCGGATAGGCGGCGGAATCGACCGATACAGCCACGGCGCGCGCCCGCAACAGCGCCGCGATCTCTGCGCTTCGATCGATCCGCGCCGAGAGTCCGCAAGCCGCAAGTGCGGCGGCTGGGCCGCGGTGCCTTCTCAACAGCTCGACGGATTTTTGCGGCTTGAGCGCGAACGCGCGCTGAAACGCGAGCCAGTCGCCGAGCGCGGAACGAGAAGCCGGGCTCGGGTCGGCGGGGTCGAGGACGTCCGAAGACAAAGATGGGATCCCCGGGACCGGGGAGCCCATGCATAGCGCGCCGTCCGCGCCGCGCGCAAATCAGCGCGGCGGAGCGGTCATGCGGCGCTAGCATCTCGAACCCGTTCCGGGTTCGAGATGCGCCGCCAGGGAAGCGAAGCTTCCCCCGCTAGTCGGACGCACCTCGGAACAGGTCGCCGAGTTCGAGCTCCGTATCCGAATGCCGAATCAGCGCAACCGCGGATTTGCTTTGTGCGCGTACCACGAGAAGCTGTGCGATCACGCGATCGGGTACGTCGACTTGAGTATCCCGGGCCGGCTCCGGAGCCCGCCAGCCCTTGCGATAGACCTCGAGCGGACTCCCCACCTGGAGGCCGTCGAGCTCGCCTCGATTCAGGTAGACGTAGTCGGCTGTTCCCATCAGCACGCGATTCGACGGAACGAAGCTGATCTTGCCGTCGACGTTCTTGGGGCTTTCGATCAGCTCGACGTCGAGTATCGGCTTCTCTCGCGGCATCACGCGATCGCCGATCTCCATCTCTTCGGCGGACATCCGGATCACTGCCACGGACGATTCAGCATCGGTCGATTCGACCTCCACCCAACCGAGCAGCTTGACGTAGTAACCGAGCAGCTTGTTGGTGTCCGGATCGAAGACCTTCGACTGTGTGCGGAAGATGGTGAACTGGTCGCCCGCCGACGCCCCCTGATCGCCGAGGCCGATGTACACGTAATCGCCCTGGCTGAGCATGACGCGCTCGGGGACGCCGTCGACGATGCTCGCCGAGGCCTCGAGCTGTTCCGCGCTGATCAGACCCGTCGTTTCGAGGGAACTGACGCGGTAGCTGTTCGACG
>CAZBSV010000211.1:0-34331 GCA_964494795.1 uncultured Spirochaetales bacterium
TTGTTCCGCGCTGATCAGGCCCGTCGTTTCGAGGGAACTGACGCGGTAGCTGTTCGACGCGTCGTCGCCCCGGAGCAGCGACTGGAAGCTGTCCGAAGCGGGGCCACTGGCTTCTTCACCCTCTGCGCTGGCCAGCAGAGGCTTGCCGGCGAGAAGCCGCTCCGCCTCTTCGGCGCTCACCCGGCGCATCTCGTAGGCGGTGATCCAGATGCGATCGCCGGGAACGATGAGATGCGGATCTTCGATGTCGCGATTGTCGGTCCAGACCGACGGCCACACCCAGGGCGTCCCAAGGTAGGCGTCGGAGATATCCCAAAGCGTGTCGCCGGTTACCACGAGATGGATCCTGCCGGAGCGGCCCTGATCGTCGTAACCGGTTTCTCCGAGCGCGACTTTTCGGCCCGGCTCGATCGGCTCGCCCGAAGCCTCGCCAGCCGCGTCGGTTTCGGATTCCGGGAGCGCGGCGGCCGTGTCGGTCGATTCCGGGAGCGCCGACTCGGTCGCGTCGGTCGATTCCGGGAGCGCGGACTCGGCCGCATCGGTCGATTCCGGGAGCGCGGACTCGGCCGTGTCGGTCGATTCCGGGAGCGCGGAGTCGGTCGCATCGCCGGCGTTTGCCGCGGCGACGGGATCGATGGCTGCAGTCGCGGCGTCGGCTACTTCCTCGCCCGCGCCCTCCGCCGGGGCTTGCCCGGGCTCCACCGCACCCGCCGTTTCGGCAGCGGCTGTCGCGTCCGCTGCCTTGGCGGCTTCGATCGCGCCCGCGGCTTCGATCGCGCCCGCGGCTTCGACAGCTCCGGCCTCGACACCCGCCGGGCCCTCAGCGATCTGCGCTGCATCCGAATTCAAGTTTGAAGTTTCGCTCGCGTAGGAGATCCCCGCGCTGAACGCGGCGGCAAGCGCCGCAGTGAGGATCGTGAGCAGTCCGGTTTTCATCGCATCCCTCCAAACGATGCCGTCGGGTCGCGGACCGCGGCGGATCGTCTCCCCGCGGGGCCACCCTCGGCGAGCGGCCGCGCAACGCGCGTAGACGTGCCCGTATCGACCGCTCGATCGAGAGGCTTGAGGTGGAAGCCGGCTTGGGTCGGGTCGAAAACCCGTTTCGTTGGGTCGGGTCGAAAGCCGGTTTCGTTGGATCGGCTCGAAAGCCGGTTTCGTTGGATCGGGTCAAAAGCCGGTTTCGTTGGGTCGGGTCGATCAGCCGCCGCTTTCGAGGCGCGCGAGCATCGCGCGCACTTCCGCCGCCCAACTGGGCTCTGGTCTAAGCGGCTCCCCGCTCTCGCGCTGATCGTTGAGGCTTTGCTCCAACTCGGCGATCGCGCGGCGCAGGGTTTCCCGCGCTTTCTCAGGGTCAGCGTCGGCTTCGTAGGCCTGGGCAAGGTGGTGGAGACTGATCCCCGAGACCGCAATGTCGCCATCCGAATTGGCAACGGCTTCCTTCAGGTAGCTGATCGCCGCGGACGGAATCCCGCGCTTGAAGAGCACCCAGCCGAGCGTGTCGGCCACCGTGGCATTGTCGGGCAGCGCGGCCTTCGCCTCCTGCGCGAGATCCAGCGCGCGGTCGAGGTTCTCGCCGGATTCCGCGTAGATGTAGGCGAGGTCATTCTTCGGGTAGGCGAGATCCGGGCCGTACTTGATCGCGTCTTCGTAGCGCTCGATCGCCTTGGCTTGCGCGCCGCCGAACGAATACAGGGTTCCGAGGAAATAGTGCAGGTTCGGATCCTCGGGACGCGCCTTGATCGCGGTTTCGTAGGTGGTGACGGCCTCGCTGAGCCGGCCGGTCTTGGCGTAGAGCCGCGCGAGTTGTTCGTAGCCGGTCGCATCCGCGGGATCGAGTTCGATCGACTTCTGGAACGCCGCCTCCGCGTCTTTGGGTCGATCGTCCATCAGTGCGACGACGCCCGAGAGCGTGCTCAATTTCGCGTTCTCGGGCTCCGCTTCCAGCGCGCTCGCGACGCGCGCCACCGATTCCGCCAACCGCCCCTCGCGCTGATCGAGTCGCATGAGATTGCGCAAGATGTCGTGATGGGTCGGCATCTTGTCGATTGCCGCGGTCAGGTATCTGCGGGCCGTCGGGTCGTCGCCCATCCCGATGTGGACGCGCCCGAGCGCGTAGAGAACGTCGACGTTGCGCTCTGCTTCGGGAATCGCGTTCAACTCCTGCAGGGCCGCATCCATTCGGCGGAGCACCACGAGGCTCTGCGCCACGAGGATCCGCGTCTGTGTCGAGTCGGGGTTGGCGGCGAGATAGCGGCGCCCTTCTTCGATCGCGTACTCGTGCTCGCCAAGCGCCGAGTGGACTCGGGCCAACACTTGACGCGCCTCGAGCATGCCGGGGTCGATCTCGAGGGCGCGCGCGAGCTCGGCTCGCGCCGCGGGCCCGTCGCCCTTCATGGAAAGTGCCGTGCCGAGAACGAAATGCGCCTGGGGGCTGTTCGGTTCGAGTTCGATCGCGTCGCTCAGGCCTTCGATCGCATCGTCGACGTTCTGCTGGGCGAGATCGATCTTCGCCTTCACCATCAACGCGCTCGCGTTCGGCTTTCCGGCGGACAGCACCTCTTCGACCATCTCCTCGCCGCGTTGGATCTTGGTCGGGTCGCCGTCGCGGTAACCGATGTCGACGAGAATTTCGGCGACCCGAAGCTTCGCGTCCGACAGATCGGGATCGATCGCAAGCGCCTTCTCTGCGGCCTCGAGTGCGCCCGGAACGTCACCCTTGCGGCCCAGATGGCCCGATAGCGTCAGGAACGGACCCGGGTCGTTGGAATCGACCTGGGTCGCTTCTTGGATCAGCGCGTCGGCTTTTTCGGTGTTGCCCTGCGCGACGTGGAGGCGCGCGAGCAGGTAGATCAGCGGTACCGGCCGCTCGATCGTCGGGATCACCTTCTCGAGATAAACGGTGGCTTCGTCGAAGCGCTCGCGTTGGAAATAGAAACTCGCGACGTTCTGGTGGGCGCTCACCTGATCCTCGGGCCCGGCGGCGCGCGTCGCTTCGAGGAAGGCCTGCTCGGTCTCGGCATCACGCGCGCGGTCCTGTGCGAGAAAAGCCCCGAGAGAAGTCTGGCTCGAGACGCCGGGATCCATCTCGACCAATTTGCGAAAGTAGGGTTCGGCGGCTTCGCGGTTTCCGCTTCGATTCAGCGCTTGTGCGTAGAACAACACCGGTGCGGTGTCGTCCGGCGTGGCCGCGATCGCGAGTTCGTACTCCGCGTAGGCCTCGTCCAGTCGCTCGAGCCGATCGAGAGCTTGCGCGCGGTAGAGATGACCGCGCTCGCCGCCGCGGCTGATCAGTTCCTCGGCCTGCACGAGCGACTCGTCGGGGTCACCGGCCAACAGCAGCAGCTGCGCGAGTTGCGCGCGCGCTTCGTCGTTCTCGGGATCGAGCCGGACGCTTTCGCGAAGCTCCCAGAAACCCTCCGGAATTTGTTGATTCGCGAGATACCCCTTTGCGAGACCCCAGTGGGCAGCGGCGTTATTCGGATCGAGCTGGAGGACATTTTTGTACTCGATGATCGCCGCCGGATAATCCTTCTGCTGCTGATAGTCGGAGCCGCGGCTCAGGTGATCGGCGATTTTCTCTTGGTCATCGCGGCACGCCCCCAGCGCGAGAGAACAAGCCGCGAGTACCAGGATTCGCTTGGGGATGCTTCGCATTCGACCACCTCGTCTTGACTGGGGGCGTTGTTGTGTCCTGCAGTCCGCTATGAGACCCGACTCAGGCGCCTAAGGTTCGGATAAAACGAAGAGGAATCAAGGGGTATCCGGCTCGGAGGGCGGCCGGAGAGCGGGCGATCCCGCGTCGGCGTCCAGATCGCGATTGCGGCGCCAGCTCGGATGCGTGATTCCCATGCGCTGGATCATGTAGTTGAGTTTGCGCCGGCTCACCCCGATCAGTCTCGCGGCGTCCTTCTGGACGTAGCCAGTTCGCTCCAGGGCCTCGATCACGAGCTCTCGTTCGACAGCGCGTAGTGAGATGCCCTCGGCGGGCATGTCTCGGCGCCAGTTCCGGCGATCTTCCGCGCTTCGGCCACTCAAGATCGAAAGATCTTCGGCGTCGATGCGCGTACCATCCGCCATCAAGACTGCTCGCTCGAGCGTGTTGTGAAGCTCCCGAACGTTGCCCGGCCAGTCGTGGCTCCGAATCCGCGCGAGCGCAGCCTCGGTGAACCCTCGGATTGGGTGGCGCATATCCGAGCCGAGCTCGCGCAGGAAGTGATGAGCGAGATCGATCAGATCTTCGGGTCGGTCGCGCAGCGGTGGGAGGTGGATTCGGATCACGTTGAGGCGGAAGAAGAGATCCTCGCGAAACAAACCTTCGGCGATGCGAGCGCCGAGGTCGTGGTTCGTGGCCGAAATGATTCGCGCGTCGGTCCGCAACAGCTTGCTTCCGCCGAGTCGATGAAAACGCTGCTCCTGCAGGACACGGAGCAGCTTCGCCTGGGTGGCCCGCGAGGTATCGCCCACCTCGTCGAGAAAGAGCGTACCTCCGTTCGCCTCTTCGAATCGCCCGACGCGCTGGCGGTCGGCTCCGGTAAACGCACCGCGTTCGTGACCGAAGAGTTCGGATTCGAGCAGCGTCTCGGGCAGGGCCGCGCAATTCACCTTGACCAGAGGCCCAGCGGCGCGAGGGGAAGCACTGTGGATCAGTCCCGCGATCAGTTCTTTACCGGTGCCCGTCTCTCCTGTGATCAACACCGTCGATCGCGTCGGCGCCACGCGCGTCGCCAGATCCAAGGCGCTTCGGAGCGCGGGGCTGTTTCCAATGATTTGATCGCTGGCGTGGCGGGCAGCCTGTTCGGCCCGCAGTTCGGTCACCTCGCAGAGAAGTCGGCGGTGATCGATTCCCCTTGCCACACGAAGTTCGAGTTGCTCGAGATCGAGCGGCTTCTGGACGAAATCGAACGCACCGAATCGCATGGCGTCGACCGCGGTTTCGATCGACCCGTAGGCGGTCATGATCAGCACGCTCGTTCCAGGATCCTTTTCGCGCGCGGCGCGGAGAACCGAGACGCCGTCGCGACCGGGCAGTCGCAGATCGGTCACGATCACATCGAAGGCGTCGCAGTTCGAGTCGGTGATCCGCTCGATCGCATCGTCTCCACTCGCGAGCTCCAACACGTCGCCCCAACGCTCTCGGAGCGCAAGCGCGATGCCACGCCGCAGGGTGTCGTTGTCTTCGACGACGAGGATGCGCGCCGAGTCCGCGGTCATGGTTTTTCCTCTTCGATCGGAACGCGCACCCGGAAAGAACAACCGCGGCCCGGCGCGGATTCGAGTTCGAGCACCCCGCCGTGAGCGGCGACGATCTTCTGCGCGGTCGCAAGACCTACGCCGGAGCCGTTCTGTTTGGTGGTGAAGAACGGGTAGAAGATCTTCTCGCTCAGTTCGCTCGGCACGCCGGGGCCCGTGTCCGATACGCGGATGACGGCTTCTCGGCGCGCGACGGGTTCCGATTCCGCGCGCCCATCGATGCCGACGCGCACAGATCGATCGGCGGGTGCGGCGACGACGTGGCTCAGGCCGAGCACGAGTCGCTTCTCGCCGCCTTCAGCCTGCGCTTCCATCGCCTCCAACGCATTCAAGATCAGATTGGTGAACACGGCTCGCATCTGATCCACGTCGGCACTGAGCTGCGGAATCTCTTCGTCGTACGCGCGCTCGATTGCACCGGAGAAAGTCGACCGGGCGAGCGCGATCTCGAGCGATTCGTTCAGCAGAGCTTCGAGGTCGACCGGGCCACGCTCCGGCGAGATCGGACGCACGAACTCGAGACAGCTTTCGACGCTGCGCGCCAGCGATCGGATTTCGCCCTGCAGCTGCGCGATCAGCGAGCACTCCTCGTCGCGGTCGGCCAGACGCCGCATCAACAAACCGGCCACGATCTGCATGCCCGCGAGTGGATTCCGGATCTCGTGGGCGAGGCCCGCGGCCATCTGGCCGAGCACCGCGAGCCGCTCGTGGAGCCGCTCCCGCTCATCCATCCGCTCGAAGGGCGTGAGATCGCGAAAGATGATCGCCGCCGCGCGGACCTCGCCTTCGGAGTCCCGCACCGGTGTCAGCGTGAAGCCGATGGTGCTCTCGAGTCGATCGCGCACGCCTTCCAGAACGAGTTCGGCGCGGGAGAGCGCGGCTCGCCCGTCCAGCGTCTCCAGCAACAGTCGCGCGAGCGTCGGTTGGGAGCGCAGCGCTTCGAGACAGTGGCTGCCGACAGCGTCGCTCGGCTCTCCGTCAGGGCATCCGAGGATGCGCTGGGCGCCGGGGTTGAGCATCACAACCTCGCCGCGGGTGTCGATCGCGACGACTCCCGAACTCATCGAGTTGAGAATCCACTGTGCTGTATCGCTTTGCTGCGCCACGCCCTGTTATCGGCGGGCTTCCGGTGTCGCCTGACCTCAATCCTCGGCCGGCACCAGGTAGTGCTTGCCGTCCTGCTCGAGCCAGCCGTCCGCCTTCAGGCCCTTCAAGGCGCGGGTGACGGTCTCTCGCGAGGTTCCGATCATGTCGGCGATCTGCTGATGGGTCAGCACGGGGGTTTTGCGGCGACCCACGCGGCCGGAGTCGTCGCGCGCCAATCGAACCAAAAGCCCCATCGTGCGTTCCTTCACGCGCTGAAACGACAGCGAACTCGCCTGCTCGTCGACCTGCCGAAGTCGACGCGTGAGCTCCTGGATCACGGAGAGCGCGAGATCGGGGCTGCGGGCGAGCAGGCGCATGAAGTCGTTGCGCGCGAGCGCGAGGATTCGCACGGCGGACATCGCCTTCACGCTGGCCGAGCGGGGCGCCTCGTCGAACAGCGACATCTCGCCGAAGAAATCGCCCTTTTCGAGCAGCTCGAGGATCTTCTCCCGGCCGTCACCGGAGAGTTTGGTGACCTTCACTCTCCCTTCGACGATGATGTACATGTAGTCGCCGGGCGCTCCTTCTTCGACGATGGTCTTGTGCTTCGGGAAGCTTCGCTCGATCAGCAGCGATGCGATCGACTCGAGCGCCTCCACGGATACGCTCAAGAACATCGGAATCGCGCGCAAAGAAGCGATGGCTTCGGGTTTATGCGTTTGAGTCATGGCGCTTCTGTCGACCTCCCGACCCGACACACTCACGTGATATCGGATCGCCCTCTTGCCTTCAACTCGGCCACCACGTTCCGCATGCCCGAACTCCGGTCGAGGCGTGCAACGAGAAGTGCGTCCGGGGTGTCGATCACCGCGAGCCCCTCGACACCCAGCAGAGCAACGATCCGACCCCCGCCCCAGACGAGATTCGCTCCCGAATCGCACTCGACGAGCTGCGTCCCGATGGACTTCGAGCGCCCCGACCTCACACCTAGTTCCTCGGCAAGAGACGCCCAGGTGCCGACGTCGCTCCAGTGGAATCGTACCGGCAGCGTCCACACCCGGCGGCTGCGCTCGAGCACGGCCACATCGATCGAAAGCGACGGCGCGCGGCGGTAGACCCCGCGCAGCTGCTCGGCGCTCGGCCGGCGCCGGGTCTCGAGCAAAGGCCGCATCGCGCGATGGAGATCGGGTGCAAGGGTCTCGATCTCATCGAGAATCGTGCGAACCGACCATGCAAATATGCCGGCATTCCAGAAATAGTCTCCGCTGCGCAAATAGCGCCGTGCCGCTGCCGCATTGGGCTTTTCGACAAAACGCTTCACGCGGTGAAGACCGGGCGCTTGCGGGCCGACCGCGGGGCCGCGTTGGATGTACCCCAAGCCGGTATCCGGCCGTTTCGCCTCGACGCCGAGGGTGACGAGCACGTCGGCGCGGAGCGCGGCGCGAGCGGCCTTGCGCATCGCCGCTGCAAATGAACGCGCATCCGGAATCACGTGATCCGCGGGCAGCGCCAGCATGACCGCGTCGGGGTTTTCGCAGCGGATTCGGCAGGCCGCGTAGGCGATGGCCATTGCGGTATTGCGACGCATCGGCTCCACGAGCACCCGGCTCGCAGGAAGTCCCGTCTCGGCCCGCACGGCTCGCGCGTGCTCGCGCCCCGCCACCACCCAGATCCGCCCGGAATCCGCGAAGCGACGCGTCCGAGCGAGGGTCGACGCGAGCAGACTCTTGCCGCCGATGACTTTCAGCAGCGGTTTCGGGCGCGCCTGGCGCGACGCCGGCCAGAATCGCTCGCCCGCGCCGCCCGCGAGGATCACCGCGTGCAGCGAATCCTCGAGCCTCGGCATCAGCGCCCCACGCAGAAGTAGCGGAAACCCGCCTCGCGCATCGGTCCGGGCTCGTAGATGTTGCGCAGGTCGACGATCACCGGCTCGCGCAAGAGCGACTTCACGCGCGCGAGATCGAGCATCCGGAATTGATTCCACTCGGTGACAAGAACGAGTGCGTCTGCGCCCCTGCACGCCTCGTAGGCGTTTTCGCAGGTGACGAGAGCGGGCAGCAGCCTCGACGCTTCCCGCATGGCCTGGGGGTCGTAGGCTCGAATCTGCGCACCGCGCTTTTCCAGTGCGCGAATGATGTCCACCGACGGCGCGTCGCGCATGTCATCGGTTTCGGGTTTGAATGAAAGACCCAATACTCCGATCGTGCGGCCATCGACGTCGCCTCCGACCGCCGCCACGATCTTTTCCGTCATTCGCTCCCGCTGCCGGTCGTTGACACGGATCACGCTTTCGACGATTTCGAGTTCCTGGCCCATCTCTCGCGCATAATGCGCGATCGATCGGGTGTCCTTCGGAAAACACGACCCGCCGAAGCCCGGTCCGGGATGGAGAAACTTCGGGCCGATCCGCCGATCGAGCCCGATCCCGCGCGCGATCGAGTGGACGTCGGCCCCGACCTTCTCGCAGAGGTTCGCCATCTCGTTGATGAAGGAGATCTTCGTCGCGAGAAAAGCATTTGCGGCGTACTTCGTCAGCTCGGCCGTCGCGATGTTGGTGACCATGACGGGCGTCTCGATCAGGTAGAGCGGCCGATAGAGATCGTTGAGGATCGCCTTCGCCTCCACGTCCTCCGTACCGATCACGACGCGGTCCGGTCGCATGAAGTCTCCGATCGCCGCGCCCTCGCGAAGAAACTCGGGATTCGACGCGATGCTGAATCTCACCTCCCGGCCGCTGGCTGCGAGTTCTTCTTCGATCCATCCCCGGACCTTGGCGGATGTTCCGACGGGAACCGTGCTCTTCGTGACGATCACCTTGTAGCCGTCCATCGACCGCCCGATCTCGCGCGCGACGGCTTCGATGGTGGTGAGGTCCGTCGAGCCATCCGGGCGCGATGGCGTCGACACGGCGATGAAGACGACCAGGGACGAGCGTACGGCCTCGGCGGTATTGGTCGAAAACGAAAGGCGTCCCTCGCGGACATTGCGCTCGACCATCCCTTCCAATCCCGGCTCATAGATCGGAACCTTACCGGTTTGAAGCGCCGCAATCTTCGATTCGTCGTTGTCGGTGCACACCACCTGAACGCCAAATTCCGCGAAACACGATCCGGTCACCAATCCGACGTAACCCGTCCCGATCATGCAGATATTCATCTTTTCAACTCCACTCGTGATGCGCTACGCGCGGAAGCTCGCGATCGTTCGGCGCAAACCGTCTTCGAGATTGACCGTCGGATCGTATCCCAGCAGCTTCGAAGCGAGAGTCAGGTCTGCGAGACTGTCGCGCACATCGCCCTCCCGAGAAGCTTCGTAGCGCGCCTCGACGTCGGTATCGACGTTCCTTCGAATTCCCTGCCACAGATCATTGAGCGACGTGCGCACCCCCGCGGCGATGTTGATCACCGAACCCGACGCGTGCTCGGCATCCGCCGCGAGCAGGTTGGCCTGGACGGCGTTCTCGACGTAGGTGAAGTCTCGGGTCTGGCCGCCGTCTCCGTAGATCACGGGTGGATGATTCGCTAGCGCTGCCGTCACGAAGCACGGGATGACCGCCGCGTAGTCGCTCTTGGGGTCCTGCCGCGGACCGAAAATGTTGAAGTAGCGCAACGCCACGGTCTCGAGACCGTAGAGCTCGCAGTAGAGGCGGCAGTACACCTCGCCGGTGTACTTCTGCAGCGCGTACGGAGACCGCGGAGTCGCCGGCATGCTTTCGACCTTCGGCAGTACTTCGGTATCCCCATACGCCGATGACGAGGCCGCGTACACGACGCGGCGCACACCGGCCTGACGCGCGGTCTCCAACACCAACAGCGTTCCGTCGATGTTGATGCTGTTGGTCAAGACGGGCATTGCGACGCTGCGCGGAACCGACGCCATGGCGGCCTGGTGGAAGACCACCTCGACTCCGTGCATGACGCGTTCCAGCGCGCCCGCATCCCGAATGTCACCGCGGGTGAATTCGATGCGACCCTTCGCCTGCGCAAGATTGCGCTCGGAGCCCGTCGACAGATCGTCGAGGACGCGCACCTCCCAACCGGCTCCGAGTAACCCCTCCACGAGATGGCCGCCGATGAATCCGGCGCCGCCCGTCACGAGAGCGAGGCGTCGCTCGCGCTTCGCGCTCACGTGGGATCTCCGAGCCAATCGGCGAAGCGTGCGATTCCCTCCTCGAGAGAAACCTTCGGCTCGAATCCGAGGGCTTCGCGAGCGGCGCGCGTGTCCGACCACGTGCGCCGGACGTCTCCGGTCTGCGCCGGAAGCCAATCGATCTCGGCGGACACCTTCAGCGTTTTTTCGAGCAGATCGATCACTTCGCGCACCGTGACTTTTCTCCCCGCGCCGAAATTCAAGATTGCAAAACCCAGATCCCGATCCACCGCTGCCACGAGGCCATCGACCAAGTCGTCGACGTAGGTAAAGTCGCGGAGGCTCTGCCCATCCCCAAATACGGGAATAGCCTTGCCTTCGAGCATGCGCGCGGCAAATTTCCGGATCGCCAGATCCGGTCGCTGACGGGGGCCGTAGGCGGTGAAGATTCTCGCGCAGGTGATCGAGAGGCCGTGGGCGTGGTGGAAGGTGTGGGCGATGAGCTCACCCGCCCGCTTGGTGGCCGCGTAGGGTGAAATCGGCCGCTCGACGGGATCCGTCTCGCGAAAGGGGCCGTCCTCTCTCTCACCGTAGACCGATGACGAAGAAGCGAACACCACGCGAGGGTTTCCGTGGTTCGCCGCGGCCTCGAGCACGACGCTGGTCCCGTTCACGTTGACGTCGGCATAGAGGGCCGGGCGCTCCAGGCTCGGACGTACACCCGCGAGTGCGGCGAGATGCACGACCGCATCGAAGCGATTTTCGCGGAACAGGGGCACGATGGTATGCGCGTCCCGTATATCACCGCGCACGAGTTGGAAAGCATTGCATCCGAGCGCAGACGCGAGATTTCTGCGCTTTTGCTCTTCCGGGTAGAACGGATCGAAGGAGTCGACGCCCACCACCTCGCGACCCTCGGCGAGGAGTCGATCGACGAGCGTGGAGCCGATGAACCCCGCAGCGCCCGTCACGAGAATCCGCGAGGGTCGACTCACCGTGACGCTCCCGCGTTGCGCCGTCGCCCGCTCGCGCGCTCTTGTCGCTCGAGATCCGCCTCGACCATGATGCCGACGAGCTGCTCGAAATTCGTCTCCGCCCGCCACCCGAGCGCCTCGCGCGCCTTGGTGGAGTCCGCGAGCAGCAGATCCACTTCGGCCGGCCGGATCAGTCCTGGATCGACCCGGACGAAATCGCTGGGGTCGAGGCCGACGTGGCGGAACGCGATGTCGACACATTGCTGGACGCTGTGCTGGATGCCCGTGCCGATCACGTAGTCGACCGGGTCGCTCGCCTGCAGCATGCGCCACATCGCGTCGACGTATTCGGGCGCGTAACCCCAATCGCGTCTCGATTCGAGGCTCCCCAGACGCAATTCGTCGTCGAGCCCGAGCTTGATGCGGGCGACGCCTTCCGAGATCTTGCGGGTTACGAATTCGCGTCCGCGCCGGGGCGACTCGTGGTTGAAGAGAATCCCGGATACCGCGAATAGCCCGTAACTCTCGCGGTAATTGACGGTGATCCAATGTCCGTACACCTTCGCGACCGCGTACGGACTCCTCGGATAAAATGATGTCGCCTCGCTCTGCGGCGCCTCACGCGCGTTCCCGAACATCTCCGAACTCGACGCCTGGTAGAAGCGTATTTCGGGGTCGACGAGCCGAACCGCGTCGAGCATGCGGGTGACACCAATCGCGGTGAACTCGCCCGTGAGCGAAGGCTGTAGCCAACTCGTCGGAACGAAGGACTGGGCGGCGAGGTTATACACCTCCGCAGGCCGAACGTCGCGAAGCGCATTCACGAGTGAACTCTGATCCAGCAGATCTGCCTGGTGCAGCTGTATCTTCCCACGGAGATGGGCGATCCGCTCGAAGGTCTCGGTGCTCGATCGGCGCACCACACCGTGAACCTCGTAACCCCTGGCGACGAGGAGCTCGGCGAGATACGAGCCGTCCTGCCCGGTCACCCCGGTGATCAGCGCTCGCCCAGGCGTCATCGCGGGTCTTCGCTGGAGCTCGGAATTGACCGCGCGCGCGCGGCCAGATCTGATTGGGGCGCGAGCGCGCCAAGGTTCGTGATCAGCCGATAGGTGAGATAAGCGACAGCGGCGAGAAAGAGCAGCGCCATATAACCCTCGAGCTTCGAAAACGCCATGGAGATCAAACAGAAGGCTGCCGTGAGAATGTAGACCTGCAGCACCGCGCTGCGCGCCGACCCCTCGAACTCTAGCATGCGATGATGCATGTGATGGCGGTCGGCGTTGAAGATCGGCGCGCGATTTCGCAGGCGCCTAACGATCGACAACGCCGTGTCGAGGATCGGCACCGCGAGCGCGAGAACGGGGACCACGAAGGTCAGCAGCGTCACCTGCCGGTACCCCTCGAGCGCCAGCAGCGCGAGCACGTATCCGATGAAGAGCGCCCCGGTGTCTCCGAGGAAGATCCGGGCCGGCGCAAAATTGAAAGGAAGGAAACCGAGCAACGCGCCAACCAGTGCGACGCCGATGCAGACGCCGAAGAATTCACCCGCCTGCGCGGCGAGGAAGGCCAGGGTAGCGGCGATGATCGCTGCGACCCCAGCGGCGAGTCCATCGAGCCCGTCGACGAGGTTGATCGCATTCGTGATGGTCGTGATCCAGAGGATCGTGACGATCCAACTCAGCCACGTCGGGAGAGCGACCGAGGTGCGAGAGAACGGCTCCGTGAGGTGATCGATCTGGTATCCGGAAGTAATCGCGAGCACCGCCGCGATGATCTGAATGGAAAATTTGACCCAGGCGCTCATCCCGCAGCGATCGTCGTAGACGCCCGCCGCAAGCACGAGTATTCCCCCGAACGTCAGGGCCACCAGATGACCCGCAGGAATCTCCGGCTCGATCTGTCGGACGGCGACGGCCAGACCCGCCGCGAATCCCAATCCGACCGCCATGCCCCCGAGGAGCGGCATGTTGGGGCGGCGGTTGACGGACCGCTCGTTCGGGCGATCGGTGATTCCCACGTAGATCGCCAGTCGCATCACGAGGGGCGTCATCAGGGCAGCGACCCCGAAAGCAACCGCGAGCGAGATCAGATAGTGGTACGTGTCCATCGATCCACCGAGTCAGTGAAAGCGCCGTGCGACGCGGGCCGATCCGGAGCGGACGTCTTTCGGGACGCCGACCGAAAACCACCAGGCCTAGCGCTCCGGGACGTCCTGCTCCCCACCTTCACGTCGGCGCAGCTGATTTTCCACGCGGGCAGCACGCTCAACTCGCGTAGCCGTAACGCCCCTGATTCACGTCAACACCGTTGATCATCAATCCGAGGATTCGCTCGCGTGCGAAGGTTTCGAGCACGGCCTCGATATCCGAGTAGGCCGTCATGTCCGCGCGAACCACCACCACCATGCCGTCGCAGAGTTCGCTCACCGCCTTCGCGTCCGGCAGACCGAGCGCAGCCGGCGTGTCGAAAATGACGCGATCGTAGCGGCCGGAAACCTCTTGGATCATGTGACTCATCTCGGGTGAACCGAGCAGCTCCGAGGGATTGGCGGGGCGATCGCACACCGGCAGGACATCCAACGCCACCCCTTCCGCGGACACGATCGCTTCATCGATCGAACACGCGCCGGTGAGGACTTCCGCGAGGCCCGCCTTGGGTGTCAGCCCCAGCGCCGGATGGATCTTGGGTCTGCGCAGGTCGCAGTCGATCAAGAGAACACGCCGACCGAGGCTCATGCTCGTCACGATCGCGAGATTGATCGCACACGTCGTCTTTCCCTCGCCCGGAAACGCGCTCGTGATCGCGAGGGTCTTGATGGGGCGCTGGCTCGCGATGGCATCGATACGCCCGCGCAGCGCGCGAAACTGCTCCGCGATGTAAGACTCGGGTTGGAGCAGCGCGATTCGGCGCTTGTTGAGTTCCGCAGATCCGTCGTGACCGCGGCGCGGCGCAAGGACTTCATTGCCGCGCTTCCAGACCGGCTTTCGATCGCTTCGCGTCGCCGCCGGACCGGCCGGCTCGACGTCCAGCGGTGCGGGCCGGTTCGACTTGTCGCCGATCAGATTCTTGCGGTCCTCTTCGGCCCGCCGGAGCGCGTCGTACACCTTGGCCATCTAGTCCCTCGCCCCCCAGCTCATCGGAACAAATCGAGAAAACCGCGCCGCCGCGGACTCGAATCCGATCTCTGCCCGTCTGCAGCGGCGCGCGCGGAATGCTCGTACAAGTGCAGATCGGTCGCGACCTCGCGAATGATTTCGGCATCCAGCATCGCCTGATCGCGCCCATAACCGGTCAATAGCGCGCCGTCGCAAACCACATTCACGAGGCGCGGCACGCCGCCGGTAACCGTGAAGAGTTCGCGAATCGCGGAGCGCTTGAAGATCCCCTTCCCCGTGTATCCGGCGAGTCGCAGCCTCTCTTCGAGATAGGCCTCCAACTCGGCCGCATCGAAGGGCTTGAGCTCGTGGCGCAGGACGATTCGCTGCCGCAGCTGGCGAAGGTCGTCGCGGTCCAACATCTCGCCGAGTTCGGGCTGCCCGACGAGCAGGATCTGGATCAGTTTCGAGTTTGGCGTTTCCAGATTCGACAGCAGGCGGATTTCCTCGAGCATCTCGGGCGAGAGGTTCTGCGCCTCGTCGATGATCAAGAGCACGGTCCGATTCTGCTTCAATCGATCGATCAGAAAGTAATTGAGCGCCAGCAGGTATTCAGCTTTGCTGACGCACACCTTTTCGATCCCGAAATCCTCGAAGAGTAGATGGAAGAAATCGAGAACCTCGAGTCGGGGATTGAAGATATAGGCGGAATCCGTGTTCGAATCGAGCTGCGCGAGCAACGCGTGCAGCAGAGTCGTCTTGCCGGTTCCCACTTCTCCCGTGAGCATCACGAAGCCCTTGCGAGAGCGAACGCCGTAGACGAGCGTCGCAAGCCCCTCTCGATGCGTCTCGCCGAGATAGATGAAGGCCGGATCGGGCGTCATCTCGAAAGGCGGTCGGATCAGTCCGTAGAATTCGCGATACATCGACGTTTATCCGCCAGCGCCCACATCGATGCCGGCTTCCGTCGGAGCAACCTCGACTGCGATCGGTGCTTCTAGTGTCGAGTCAGCGCCAAAGAAACCCGGCGAACCATTGACCCACAGATAGTTTGCCGCTCCCCCAACGAGTACAAATCCGATCACGCCGAATGCGCCCAGAGCCAGCTTGATCCGACTGCGGCGGAGTGCGGCGAGATCGGATTCGAGCAGGATCTTCGGGATCGCCGCGAGAACCGGAATCGCGAAGGCCGCCTGCAATTCGCGCGCGCTGTGCACCGACGAGTCCACGCTCTCCCTCAAGATCCCGAATCCGACGCCCACGGCAACCGCGAACGCCAAACCGAGAATCATGATCAAGACACGATTGGGCGAAGTCGGCTGGGGCGCGATGAATGCCTTTTCGAGCACGCGGAACTGCTCGCCGAGTTGGCGCCTCTCGAGCTGGGCCTGAACCATCGCCTCGAGCTGTCGATTGCTGAAATCTTGATAACTGTCGAACAGATGCCGGTATTCGCGCTCGAGGCCGTCCAAAATCTCGGCGACCGCGGGCGTCATCCCAAGCATGCTCTGGAGTTCGTCCACGCCCGCCTGGAGTCTCGCGATTTCCTGCTCGGCGGACACCTTGCGCAGCGTCGCGCGTCGGAGCTCGGCTTCAGTGTTCTGCTGTGCGTAGCTCAGTACTCGTTTTTCACCTTCGACGCCGTCGCTCGCTCGCGCAATCGAATGCTTGAGGGTTTCGATCTCCAATTTGGTCTTCGCGATATCGGGATGCTTGTCGGTGAATCCCTTCGCCCGGTACTCGGTGAGCATGAGCTCCAGGCTCTTGAGCCGGTTTTCGGGCGTCATCTCTCCGAGCACGGCCGGCGCGTTGTTGAGCTGGCTGCGGAAGAACGCCTCATCGCTGGTCGCTTCGGAAAGTGCCCGTTGAGCGAACGCCACGTCGGTCACCATCCGCTCGAGCTGGCGCTGCGTGGTCGCCATGTCTTCGGGCAGGCGGCCTGGGTGGGACTTCTTGACCTCGGCGATCCGGGCTTCGATTTCGCGAATCCGCTCGGCGAGCCGAGCGAGTTCATCGTCGATGAACTCGAGGCTCTTCTGCGAAAGCGTGATTCGACTGTCGATGTGCTGCTCGATGAAGTCGTTCGAAAGCTGCTGAGCGACCTGCATCGCGATCTTGGCGTCTCGATGCGAAAACGCGATCTTGAACTGGTTGATCTCCTCGTCGGCACTGCGACGTCCAGCTCCCTGACCGAGCTCGGGAATCACCGGCGCAACCACGACTCTCTTGCGCATGAGATCGATGATCTCTTCGCGCATCATGTGTTGTGATTCATCGGCATACAGGCCGAACTTCTCGATGATCGCCGACAGACGCGAGCGGCTCAGGATCTGCGCAGACATCACGTAGAGCCGGTTGTTGAGATCGCTCTCGGGGACTCCCGCGGCGACCAGCGCCGGGTCGACGGTCTGCGGCGTGACGAGTACGGTCGCGTAGCTTTCGTACTCATTGGGCAGCGCCATCGCGAACCAGTAGCTGGCCAGAAACACGCCGAGCGCAGTCGCCGCCATCACCTTGGCGCGACGGCGGGCGATGCTCCACAGATCAGCGAGCTGTATTCCCCCTTCGATGTTCATCGATCCCTCGCCCGACGGTCTAGAAGTGAAAGGGGTCCAGATCGTAGCGGAAGCCGAGGATCACGAGAAAGTTCTCGAACGTCGAATTGGCCCGCGTGGAGGCACGGTCAGTCTCCTGATGCTGATACGTAGCGCGCAGTGAGACCGTGCTCCGGCGCGAAGTCCGATAGGCGATTCGCCCGGCCACTTGCCAGTATTCCGTGTCCACCGAGTCATTGAACGTATCTGCGACCAGGCCCGTGCTCGAGATGATCGGCGACGGCGAGCCGCCAACCGCGGGCATGTCGGGAGCGATCACCACGTAGGTGTTCGCGGTGTCTGTGGCGGATTTCCGCCGCAGCCAGTCGCCGCGCACGCCCAGATCCCAGCGACGCGTCGGCGTCCAGGTGTGATCGACCGAAATGGTGTCCGAAATCGTGGTCGATCCGAGGCTGGTCGCCCCCGAGTCGCTGCGCGTGTAGCTCGCCGTCGAGGAAAATTCCGGGATCCAATAGTGTGAGATGCTGACCTCGCCAAATGCGGTGATCTGCGTGTCGGTCCCGCTCCCATCTTCGGAGACATAGTTGAGTGTGATCTTCGGCGCGCTGCGGATCGTGGCCGCAACTCCGCTGTAGGGGCCCGCCGAATCGACGACCACGCTGTAAGAACGGCAGGGCGATCGATCGAAGACGCTTTGGCCATTGACCATCACGGATAGGCAGGACGTATCCTCCGGAATCAACACACTGCCCGCGCCGATGACGTCCGTCGACAAGAGCGGATTTCCATCGAGATCCTGCACGTTGGTGGGCACCGTCTGACCGATCGCCGCATACGCCTGCCCGATGGTCTTCATGGCCGAGACGACCTGGTGGGGATATTGCTCCCCGAAGCCCGTCCGACCACCCTGCTGGTCGGTGTAGATCACCGCGGGGCCGGCCCGAAGCGAGAGTTCCGTGTCCTGGCCAAAATTGTGGATCCACGAGGCCGCGATCTGGAAGATGTACGTGTCGCTCTGCGGCTGACCCTGGACGGCGTCGAAGCGCTGCCATGTGGTGCCACCGCCCAGCCCCACGCGATCGCTCGCGCTGAGCGCGTGCATCATGTTCGCAAACCCGGAGAGCGCATTGTTCGTGGAGGTGTTATTGCGGTCCGAGTCGAAGAATTCGTGGCTGATCACGAACTCGCCCTGGGTGTGCGCGGTGAAGTTGTGGAGCATCGACGCCCGCGCGGTGTTCAGGTAGACGTCGTCGCGCTGGATCTCTGTTTGGGGAACGAAATTGATGTCGTTGCCGGTCGCGTCCTCGTTCGCAACGAGCGGCCCCTGGTTGAGGGACTGGACGACGCGGAAGTCATCCGAGAAGTTGAAGAGCGTTCGGTCGCTGAGTTGATAATCGAGCGCACCGTGCGCGAAGTGCGACAGATAGTCAGCCTCATCGTAGGTGACGAATTTTTCGTAGACCGGGTTGTAGGAAACGTTGTACGAGAGCTTGTCGGTGATGTCGCGAAACCGCACGGTCGGCCCGAATCGGAACGTTACGTCGTCGTCCTCATGGCCATCCGTGCGAAAGACGTTGTCGTCGTAACCGACAGTCGTCGTCATCGACAGGTCGACATCGGCGGCCTCCGCGGCCGCCGCAAGACCGACCAGGATTAAAATGCATGACACACGCAGATACGACATCGGGCCCCCCCGGATCCCTGAAATGATTCTATGACTCTGACCTGAAACGACTCACCTATTCTGGAACAATGATCGTGTCCCCACTTTGAAGTACGATGTTCGTGCCCGCTGCCCGCCCCTTGATGTAGGCGTCGTAATTGAATCGGTATTCGATCTCGCTGCCGTCCGATTGACGCCGCACGATTCGAACGTTGCTAGTGTTCGCGAAGAGCGCGAAACCACCCATCATCGCGACGGCCTCGAGAACGCGGAGGTCCTTCACGAGCGGGATCTGGCCGCTGCGTTGCACCGCCCCGATCACGTTCACGTGTTGACTGTTCATCTCGAGCACGACCACGCTGACTTCGGGAGCCGTGATGAATTCCGAGAGCTCCCTGGTGAGAACCTCCTTGATTTCCATCGGCTGGAGGCCCGCGGCCTGCACGTCGTCGACGAGCGGAACCGAGATCTTTCCATCCGAGCGAACGGGAACCCGAACGCTCAACTCTTCGTTCTTCCAGACCGTGATCTGGAGAACATCCTCGATGCCGACCACGTAACTCGACCGGTCCATCGGATCGGGGTCGATCGGCGGCGGACTTGGGGTTCGCGACTGGCAGCCCCAAAGCGATGTGAACAGCGCGAGGGCGAGCGCCCACGAGACCCATCCCCCCAGCGCGGTGTGTTTCATCGTCCTTTCCATTCTTGATTCAGTGACTCCGCATTCTTGATTCAGCGACTCTGGCTGAGCCCGTTTTCCTTCATTTTGTAAAGCAGGGCCTTGTAGCTGATCTGCAGGCGCTCGGCGGCTTCCTTGCGGTTCCAGCGCGTCGCCTGCAGGACTTTCTCGATGACCCCCTTCTCGGCTATCTGAGCGGCACGTCGGCTGATTGCCTTTAGGTCGACTCCCTGCTCATTCGAGAAATCCGCACCCAGCGCGCTTAGGTCCAGGGAATTACTGGCTTCTGCGCTCGCCTGGTGGCGCGACCCGCTGAGCTTGATTTCCTCCACGACGGCCTCCTCGTTGCCCAGCACCACCATTCGCCGAACCAGATTCTCGAGTTCCCGCACGTTTCCAGGCCAGTGGTACTTGCCGAAGATTTCGTTGGTCTCGGCTGACAGCTGGGTCAGATTCTTGTGGTATTGCTCGTTGTTCTTCTTCAGGAACTGGTCGACCAGCAGCGGAATGGCGTCCCTGCGGTCGCGGAGCGGGGGAAGATGGACCGTCACCACGTTGAGCCGGTAGTAGAGGTCCTCTCGGAAACTACCGTCCGCCACCGCTTCTTCGAGATTGCGATTGGTGGCGGCGATGATTCGCGTATCGACGTGGACGTCCGATTCGCTGCCGAGCCGCGAAAACTCGCCGTCCTGTAGCACCTGCAGCAGCTTCGCCTGCAGCGACGGGTGCATCTCGCTGATTTCGTCCAGGAAGATCGTGCCGTGATTCGCGTATTCGAATTTTCCGAGCTTGCGCTTCTGCGCACCCGTGAAGGCCCCTTTCTCGAAGCCGAACAGCTCGCTCTCGAGCAGCTCTGAGGGCAGCGCCGCGCAGTTCACCTTGACGAAGGGCTGATTGCGCCGGCCGGAGAGCTGGAACAGGGTCCGCGCCACGACTTCCTTGCCGGTGCCGCTTTCGCCCCGAATCAGCACGGTGATGTCCGTATCCGCGACCTGCTCGATGATGTCGCGAATCTCGCGCATCTTCGGGTTGTCGCCCGTCAGCAACATGAGTTCGTTTTCGGAGCGCGCGCGGCCGCGCAGCCGCTCGACCTCCTGCCGCAGAGCGCGTTTTTCGAGCGCCTTCTGGAATGCGAGCTCGAGCTCCTCGACTTCGAACGGCTTGCGGAGGAAGTCGGACGCTCCGCGGCGCATCGCTTCCACGATGTTCCTCGCCTGTCCGTGGCCCGACAGCATCACGACCGGCACATCGGGCAGACGCTGCTTGAGCTTGTCGAGCGTCTGGAGTCCGTCCATTCCGGGCAGGACCACGTCGAGCGTGATCAGATCGGGCCGCGTCGAATCCAGGTTGCGCAGCGCCTCCTCGCCATCCGCGGCGGCGGACACCTCGTAACCCTGGCGGGATACCAGCGCTTCCATGTAATCCCGCACGCCGGGATCGTCGTCGATCACGAGTACTCGGAATCGGTCAGCCATTTGAGCGCTCCCTCTGCTTGCTAAGGTCCAGCGTTGTCGCCTTTCGCTCCCACGCGATTCGGCGCCCGTCTGGAACGCCAGATCGAATCGGCGATCAAGGATCCGCGGCCGTTCGAAAGGCGATTCGCCAAGCGTCGAATCGACCGGGGCCCATAGTGTGAAATAAATTTCCGCCGAATGGAAGAACTTTATCCCGAGAGAACGCTTTTTCTCATATCGGTCATCTCATTGCGTCTCGTATTCCAAAAATGGGAAAAGTGGGCGATAATCGCCGGCCATAGAACGGGTTCGGGTCGAAAAACCTCCAATCCAATTCGAGCGACTCGCCGCTGAGCTGGGCTTTACTCTGACCCGCAACTCGCCGATGTAGTATTCGAGAAACGGAGGGAGATCAGATGACGAACGAGACCGCGCCCTCCGTGGGTCGACGACTCCTCAACGGCTGGATGGCAATCGCGGGTCGCTTCGGTTCGATCCAGACCTTGATGATCCTGGCCTTCACCTACATGCTGTTGATCGGGCCGATTTCGATTGCGATCGCGATCGGACGCGGCGACCTGCTGGCGAAACGCGGTTTCAAGAGTCTCGAGTCTGCCTGGCAGGACGCGGATACTGCCAAGCCGGATCTCGAGCGGGCCAAACTCCTCTCCTGAACGTCCAATCCCGGAGTCACCCGTGAACGTTCTCGGAATTTCCTGCTTCTACCACGACTCGGCGGCGGCGCTGCTTTGCGACGGCGCACTGGTCGGCGCCGCACACGAAGAGCGATTCACCCGAATACGCCACGACCCCGAGCTCCCCGTCCAGGCCGTGAATTACTGCCTGCAGGAGGCGGGGCTTTCGATCGGCGACATCGACTACGTGGCCTTCTACGACAAACCGTTCGTGAAGTTCGAGCGGATCCTGATGACCTATCTCGCGACGTTTCCGCGCTCGCTTCCGTCGTTCAGCAAGTCGATGCCGGTCTGGCTCAAGGAAAAGCTCTGGGTCCCGCGCCTGATCCACGAGAAGCTCGACTTCGACGGGGAAGTGCTCTTCGCCGAGCACCACCAGAGCCACGCCGCGTCGGCCTTCCTGCCCTCCCCGTTCGAAGAAGCCGCGATCCTCACCTGCGACGGGGTCGGCGAATGGGCGACCACCACGCAGGGCGTGGGCCGCGGCAATCAGTTCGAATTGACCAAAGAGATACGCTTTCCCCACTCCCTGGGTCTGCTCTACAGCGCGTTCACCTACTACCTCGGCTTCAAGGTCAACAGCGCCGAGTACAAGGTCATGGGTGCGGCGCCCTACGGCGACCCGAAGTACGCCGACCAGATCCTCCAGGAACTCGTCTACGTGCGCGAAGACGGGTCGTTCAAACTGAACATGAAGTACTTCGCGTACGACTACGGCTTGACGATGACCAATCACAAGTTCGACGCGCTGTTCGGCGAACCCCGCCGCAAGCCCGAGTCGGAGATGCAGCAATTCCACTGGGACATGGCCGCGAGCGTTCAGCACGTGACGGAAGAGATCGTGCTGCGCATCGTACGCGACCTGCAGCGCAGAACGGGCCTCAAGAACCTCTGCATGGCGGGCGGCGTCTCACTCAATTGCGTCGCCAACGGACGCATCATCCGCGAGGGCCCGTTCGAGAACCTCTGGGTTCAGCCGGCCGCGGGTGATGCGGGCGGCGCGCTCGGTGCGGCGCTCTTCGTCGACAACTGTGTGCTCGGCAATCCGCGCAAGACGCGGATGGAACACGCCTACTGGGGGCCTAGTTTCTCGGACGAGGACATCCGCAGCCATCTCGATGCGCGCGGAGCCCGCTATCGGAGCCTGTCGCGCGCAGAAATGATCGACGAGACCGCGCGCCGACTGGTCGACGACCAGGCCGTGGTGGGCTGGTTCCAGGGCCGCCTCGAGTGGGGTCCGCGCTCGCTGGGAAGCCGCAGCATCCTCGCCGACGCGCGCAACGAAGAGAATTGGAAGCGGGTAAACCTCAAGATCAAGTTCCGTGAAAGTTTCCGCCCGTTCGCACCCGCGGTTCTGGCGGAGAAGGCCTCCGAATGGTTCGAGATCGATCGCGAGAGTCCCTACATGCTGCTCGTCTGCCAGACCCGGGCGGACAAGAGCATCCCCGCGGTGACACACGTCGACGGCTCGGCCAGGTTGCAGACGGTCACGCGCGAAAGCCATTCGGAGTTCTACGACCTGCTGTCGGCATTCGACGAGCGGACTGGCTGTCCGGTGCTGATCAATACCTCATTCAACGTGCGCGGGGAGCCGATCGTCTGCACACCCGACGACGCCTACCTTTGCTTCATGAGAACACAGATGGACGTTCTCGTTCTCGGAAACCAGATCCTGCTCAAAGAGGACCAACCCGAACTGGTCGAAAACTTCGACTGGCGGGAGCGTTACAAACTGGACTGATGCAGCGGTTGACGGTGCGGGCAACCGGACTGTCGTCCACAAGGAGATTTTGATGGCGCGTTCGAGTGGAGGCTTTCGCGATCGGTTCTCGATCTTTGGCGAACTCTGGTCGTTCATGAAGGTCCGAAAGAAGTGGTGGCTCGGGCCGATCGTGCTCACGATGTTGCTGCTCTCGGTATTGATCGTGCTCACGCAAGGCTCAGCGGTCGCGCCGTTCATTTACGCGCTCTTCTAGGCGAACGGGAATACTCGACGAGGGGTTCGAGCCCAAGATGGCCAAAGCGATGACGGACGCGGCTGCGCTGCCCGCGCGAGATGCACGTGAGCGCCGAACGTCGGTCCTCTACGCGTTGGCGACGAGTGCGCTCGCGCTCGGCATCTTCGGGCCGATCCTCTACTACATGTTCCTGCACTGGGGAATGGTCGACGACTACTCCCACGGTTACCTCGTGGCTCCACTCTCGCTCTATTTTGCATGGGAGCGGCGCGAAGATCTCCGCGCCGCGAAGATCCGGCCCTCGTGGTGGGGCTTGCTCCCGCTCGCGCTCGGCTCATTCGCGCTGATGATCGGTCGGCTCGGAGTCGAGCTGACTGCGATGCGCGTCTCGTTCGTGCTGACGCTGATCGGACTCCAGATCCTGCTGCTGGGTCGCGACGTCTTCCGGATTCTCGCGTTCCCGATGCTCTTTCTGTTCTTCATGGTGCCGCTCCCCCAGTCGTTCGTGAACGTGGTCGCGTTCCCCCTCCAACTGATTGCCGCGGATTTCGCCGTCCAGACGCTTCACCTGCTGCAGATTCCGGCGCTGCGAGAGGGAAACATCATCCACCTGGTGGATACCCAGCTGTTTGTCGCAGAAGCGTGCGCCGGATTGCGATCACTGATGGCGCTCGGGGCGTTGGCGGTGGTCTTCGCCTACTTCTTTCGAAAGAATTCAATCGAGAGGGCCGTCATCGTCGTCTCGGCCGTCCCGATCGCGATTTTCGTGAACGCATTTCGCGTCGCACTCACCGGCTATCTCGCCCACCGCTTCGGGCCCAGCGCCGCGCAAGGCCTGATCCACGATACGGAGGGTTTCTTCACCTTCGGCTTGGCGTTTGGGTTGCTGCTCGTCGAGGCGTGGCTGCTTTCGATCTTCTGGCCGCGCAGTTGGAAGGCGTCGCGCGGGAGGCTAAAGGCATGACCAAGCTGCTCGTCGCGCTGGCCTTTCTCGGGCTCAACTTCTACACCTATCACTATCTCGCGACCAAGCCGGTGATTCCGGATCGCCAGCTCTTCCGAGAATTTCCCGATCAGCTCGGTGACTGGATCTGCGACAAGCGCGAAACGATGGATGACGCGACGCTCAGCAATCTCGGAGCGACGGATTTCCTGCTCTGTACATTCCGGAATCAGAAGTCGAACAACATCGTGAACGTGTACGTCGGCTACCACGCCACCCAGGTCCGCGAAGAAGGCGGCGGTTCCGGCGACAACGCGATCCACCCTCCCGCGCACTGCCTACCGGGGTCCGGCTGGGACATCATCGACAATCAATTGGTGGCACTCGACATGCCAGGCCTGCCGCAGACTCCTGCGATCGTGAAGCGACTGGTGATCGCGCGCGGCAATGACCGGCAGATCACCTACTACTGGTATCAGAGCCAAGGGCGCGTCATCTCGCAGGACTGGAAGAAGATTCTCCTGGTCGGATACGATCGCGCGCTTCGAGGTCGCACCGACGGTTCCCTGATTCGATTCACGCTGCCGATCCGGCGCGACGACGAAGTCACCGCCGAGGCGAACTTCCGCGACTTCGCGCCGCGAGTCGTCGCCTTGATACCGGCCTATGTCCCGGAATAGCGCGATTCCCGTAGCCCTGGCGCGAACCGATCCGACGTATGCGGGCCTCGAGCCGCCCTACGGCCCCGGCAAAGCCTTGCCGGAACTGGCCGATCTGCTCGGCGACAGCGCTGCCGATGGACCGTACAACCACGTATACGCAGCGGTGCGTTCCGCGCTATGGGGTCTTGGCCTCGACGCAAACCGCTTTGGAAGCGCGAATTGGAATCCGCTGGGAGATCTTGCGCGCCGGGGAAGCCGCATCGTGCTGAAGCCAAACTTCATCCGACACTGGAACCCCGCAGCCGATGACGAGCCCGAGTGCGCGAGCATCGAGTCCGTCATCACCCACGGCGCCGTGCTGCGCGCGACCGCCGACTACGCGTTTCTGGCTACCGGCGCGGAGGGATCGGTGACGATCGCAGAAGCGCCGCAACACGACTGCGACTTCGACCGAATCCGAGAGATCGCGGGCCTCGACGTGCTCGTGCGCTTCTACGACGAACAGCTCGGACGCGAACTCGATGTGATCGACCTGCGGCGCGAGGCCGTGACGTATCGCGACGCGGTGATCGTCGAGCGCCACCCGCTCCCGGGTGATCCGCTCGGCTATCGGACGATCGATCTCGGCCCGCACAGCGCGTTCGAGGGTTCGGGCCTCGACCCCGAGCGCTTTCGCGGAGCCGACTACGATTCCACTCCGACCACCGAGCACCACCGCGGCGGACGCAACGAATATCTGCTCTCGCAGAGCGTGCTCTCGGCCGACCTGCTGATCAATCTTCCAAAACTCAAGACCCACAAGAAGACCGGTGTGACGCTCGCGCTCAAGAATCTCGTCGGGGTCAATGGCGACAAGAACCTGCTGCCCCACCACTGCGTGGGCCCCAGCGATCAGGGCGGCGACGAGTACCCGGGATCGAGTTGGATCGATGCGAGCCGAAGCCGCGCTGCGGAAGTCGCGCGGTCACTGCTCAAGCGGGGCGTCGGAACCCGCTGGATCGGCTGGGGTCGGCGCCTCGAGCGAGCCGCACGCGGCGACCAATTCATCCGCAGCGGAAACTGGTACGGCAACCGCACCACCTGGCGGATGTGCGTCGACTTGAATCGCTGCATCTATTACAGCGATGCGAACGGCGAGGACTTCGGGGCATCGAGACCCCTGCGCAGGGTACTCAGCGTGATGGACGCCGTCGTCGCCGGCGAGGGCGAGGGCCCGCTCTCGCCCCGCGACGCACCGGTGGGAGCGATTCTCGCGGCCACGGATCCCGTCGCGCTCGACCTCGTCGCGCTGCGCCTGATGGGCTTCGACGAGCGAAAAATCCCCAAGATCTGCGAGCCGATGGCCGATCGCAAACTACGAGTGACCGAGGTTCGGAGCCCCGACGACGTGATCGTCTTCGAGACCGACATCCGGAACAGCGAAATCAAGCGCCGCGCGCTGAGCGAGATCGGCTGCGAGCGCGTGCTGCTCGCCCACCCGGGTTGGATCGGCCACATCGAGAGGGAGTCGGCATGAAGCAGATCGTCCAGAGCCCGCGCAGCGGCACGCTCGAGCTGATCGAGGTTCCCGCCCCCGCGCTGGCCCCGGGCTGCGTGCTCGTCCACAACCATTTTTCCGTCGTTTCGCCGGGCACCGAGAAACAGGCGATGGACTTCGCGCGCAAGTCGATGCTCGGCAAGGCGCGCAGCCGCCCGGATCTGGTCAAGCAGGTGGCCCGCAAGCTCGTCCAAGAGGGGCCGCTTCCCACCTATCGGGCCGTGGCGACCCGGCTGGATGCACCTCAGCCACTCGGTTATTCGTGCGCGGGCGTCGTCGCGGCGGTCGGAGACGGCGTCGCGAACTTCGCGGTCGGCGACCGCGTCGCGTGCGCGGGAGCGGGTTATGCGAATCACGCGGAGATCGTCTGTGTGCCCGAAAACCTGGTTGCGCGCGTTCCCGCTGGCGTCCCTCTCGACAAGGCCGCGTTCTCCACCCTCGGTGCGATCGCGCTGCAGGGACTGCGCGTCGCCGAGCCCAGCCTGGGTGAAATCGCCGCGCTGATCGGACTCGGATTGGTGGGCCAGCTGTCGCTTCAACTGCTGCTCGCGAACGGCTGCCGGGTCTACGGCATCGATCTCGACGCGACGCGCGTCAAGCAGGCTGTCGACCAGGGCGCCGAGTGGGGCGCGTCGCCGGGTGACGACCACGACAGCTGGCGAGGCTGCGCGACCTCGGGTCAGGGGGCGGACTTTGCGATCGTCACCGCCGCCTCCAGCAGCTCCGCGCCGATCGAACTCGCGGCAGAATTGTGTCGCATGAAAGGACGCGTGACGGTCGTCGGCTCGACGGCGATGAATCTCGACCGGCGGAGCTTCTACGACAAGGAACTCGAATTGCGGATGAGCATGTCCTACGGACCCGGGCGCTACGACCGGCGCTACGAAGAACTTGGCCTCGACTACCCGATCGCCTACGTGCGCTGGACGGAAAATCGCAACCTGCAGGCGTTTCTCGCACTGATTGCTTCGAACGCGATCGACCCGGGGCGGCTGGATACGCAGACCGTCGACTTCGACGAGGCCGAGCCCGCCTATGAGGAACTCGCGCGCGGCGAACGGCGCTCTCTTGCGATCCTCTTCCGCTACGCGGGCAACGCGAACGAAGCGCGCAGCCTGCCCGTGGCGCCGGCGAAACCGCGCGCGTCCGTTGACAGCCTGGGTGTCGCGTTCGTCGGAGCCGGAAACTACGCCAAGGGCATCCTGCTGCCGGCCGTCGCCAAAGCGCACGGTGTCCGCGCCGTGCAGGTCGTGACCGCGACGGGACCTTCAGCGCGGCGAACGGCAGAAAAATTCGGCTACGCGCGTTGCGGCACGGACCCCGAGGCCGCGTTCGCAGATGCTGAGGTCGGGATGATCTTCATCGCCACCCAGCACGACTCGCACGCGCCACTCGCCGAGCGAGCGCTGCGCGCAGGCAAGGCGGTGTGGCTCGAAAAACCCGCGGGGTTGACGCGGGAGCAGGTCGACAGCGTGATCCAGGCGGCGCGCGAAACCAACGGCTTTCTCGCGCTCGGCTACAACCGGCGCTTTTCGCCCCACGCGCGCAGCATCCGCGCGGCGTTCGCGAATCGCCGCGGCCCGCTCGCGATCCGCTACACGGTTGCGCCTGGGCCGACACCGGGCGGAAGCTGGCACACGGATCCCGCCGTCGGAGGCGGGCGCGTGATCGGTGAGGTCTGTCACTTCGTGGATCTGTGCAGCTATCTCGTCGGTGCGGCGCCGACGCGCGTCTTTGCGCGCGCGCTCGGACGCGACCCCGAAACCGACGACTCCATCGTGACGCTGCTCGGCTTTGCGGATGGATCGGCGGCGACCATCGAGTACCTCGCAATCGCGAGCAGCGAACTCCCGAAGGAGCGCTTCGAAGTCTCGGGCGGGGGTTGCACCGCGCAATGCGATAATTTCCGCGTCACCACCATCAATGGGCGCAAAGGGCTCAAGACCGTCAACCAGGACAAGGGCCAGGCCAGCGCGGTCTCGGAAATCATCGCGGCGGTGCGAAACGGAGAACCGTCACCGTTCGACCTCGACCAGGTCGCCGGTGTATCGACCACCACCTTTGCGATTCTCGAATCCGCGCGAAGCGGCCTCGAGATCAGCCTGGGTTGATGGCGCGTCGACGCCTGAGCCAGAACCAGCTCGAAAGCGCTCCGAAGACGATCGCACCCAGGACGTACAGGTGCCGATTGCGCAGGTAGCCGCCGCCCGGAAACACAATCTGCTTGTCGTGCATCGACGCGCAGATTGCGCGCCCCGTAAACGGAATGTCCCAGACCCAGACACACAGCGGCGCAAACCCGACCAGGAACGGGATCAGAAAGACCCGCAGCGAGCGATACCGGTCAGCGAGCCGATAGAAGCTCCATGCGAGCAGTGCAGCGAGCGCGAGCGAGGGGTCGCGCGAGAGCCACTTCGCGATCACTTCGGGCGTGTAGTCGGCGCCAAGCTTGTTGAGCATGCACATCTTCGGAAAGAAGACCGTCTGGTGGAGGATCGCGGTCAGCGGAAACACCAGCGCCAGGCAGCCCAAGCGAAAGCGCCAGCGCGCGCGCACGGACTCGCTCGAATCGGCAAGCCGGGAAGCGACGTCTCGATCCGAACCAGCCGGATCGCTTTTGGGCATCGACTGTCTCCAATCGCCGCAGAAACCCGCTGCCGGGCATGCTTTGCTGAGCAAAACGGACGCGCCCGGATTATGCTGACCGGGAATTTTCGGCGGCGCCAGCCGCCGCAAGCGCTCGGTGGCGCGAACCACCACGGACGTTCGGTAACGTGAGCCACCGCGAACGCTCGGTGGCGCGAGCCACCGCGAACGCTCGGCGGCGCGCGCGCCGCGAAGATCCGGAGGGCACGCTGCGCGTCGGACGACTACTCCGCACCGTGTCCCATCTCACGCCGTCGCAGCTCTGGCACCGCGCGCGCAGTACCGCGCGGCGGGCGCTCTGGAGCGGGCTCGGCGCGCGACTCGGCGACCACTACCGATCGCGCGCGGCGCAATTCGCACAAGCCCGGTTCGACGAGCCCGGCCTCGCGCGCGTTGCGGCGCTGCGCGGCGCGCGCGCGGATTCGAAGGCGTCGCTCGCGCGGGCCCGCGACGCCCTGCAGGGGCGCTTTTCCTTTCTCGGCGAGACCCGCGATCTGGGCGCCGACGTCAGCTGGTACCGGGCGGATCTCGACGTGGGAACGCGACTGTGGAAGACGCTGCTCCACGAATTCGACTGGTCGATCGATCTCGCGCGGGCCGCGCGCGACAGCGGCGACAGCGCGTACCGCGAGCGATTCGAGTCTCTTCTCGTGAGCTGGTCGGCGGCCTCGCCGATCGGTCGGCCGGGGTATGCGCGTGACGTGTGGAATGCCCGAGCCGTCGCGAACCGGATCGTCCACTGGGCGATCGCAGGTTCGATCCTGCAACTTCAGCCCGGCGATGCGCTGCACGCGCGGCTTCGCGAACAACTCGCCGTCCACGCGCTCTTCTTGCGCGACAATCTCGAATTCGATCTGCGCTGCAATCATCTGCTGCGAGATTACCTGGGCCTGCTGTTCGCCGATGCACTGCTGGGCGCGGCGCCCGACGCCCTCGAGGGTCTGCGCGCCGAAGTCGACGAACAAGTGCTCGCGGACGGCTGCCACATCGAGCGATCGCCGCTGTATCACGTGATGGTGCTGCAGGACCTGGTCGAAGCTCGGGAACTGCTCGGCGCGCAATGCCCGAACTGGCTCCGCGATGCAGTCGCGCGGATGGCCGCCTTTCTCGCAGCGCTGCTGCCCGCGAGCGGTGACCTCCCGCTGTTTGGCGATTCATGGCGTGGCGATATAGACCCAATGCGAACCCTCGAACAGGCCGGAGCGCCGACCCGCCCGCCGAGCGCGGTCGATCCCACCCAGGGCAGCGGCCTGCTCGCGCTTCGCCGCGACGCGACCCACGCGGTATTTCGCGCGGGTCCGCACGGACCCGACTATCAGCTCGGCCACGCGCACGCCGACGGGCTGTCCTTCGAGCTCTACCGGGGCCGCATACCGGTGATTACCGATACCGGCACGCAGACCTACGACGCGGGGCCGATCCGGCAGCGTCTGCGCTCGACCGCTGCCCACAACACGCTTCAGCTCGACGGCGAAGAACAGCTCGAAGCCTGGGGGAGCTTCCGCGCGGGGCGCCGCGGGCGCGGCCAGATCCTGGCGTGGGGTTCCGACAACAGCTGGAACTGGGTGTGGGCCACCCACAGCGGCTATCAGTGGCTTGCCGGCCGACCGCTCCACCAGCGCCTGCTCGCGGTATCGCAGCACGGGTTGATTGCGCTGGATGCCGTGACGGGAGCGGGCCGACATCGGATCCGCAGCACCCTGCACCCCCACCCGGACCTCGCCCCGCAGGCTGTCGAAATCGCGGCACTCCGAGGAGTCATCCAGAAAATACAGGTGTCGCTCCACGAGCGATTCAACGAGAGCCGCCCGATGACCGAATGGTTCGTGGAGACCGAAGCGGAACTTCCCTGGTTCGGCGGTTGGAGGATCGCCTGGCCGCTCGGCGAGGGCCCGACGCCATTCGAGCTGCGCGAAACCCCGACCGGCTGCGCGCTCGAGTGGGGGGGAGCGCTCGCCGGCGACTTGAATTGGAACTTGCAGAGCGGTGTGGTGGAATTTGGAGCGCGTCGCGACGGCGCCCGCTCTGCTAGCTAGAGGAATTTTCCGGAAAACCATGTTGATCGGATATCACCGCAGCCACGAAGCCAGCGTCGTCGTCGTCGACGCTGCCGGACGACCGCTGTTTGCGGCGTCCGAAGAGCGCTTCAGCCGGATCAAGATGCAAGGAGGCTGGCCGGTCCGGGCCGCCGCGCACGCGAGCGAGCGCTTCGATCTGACGGGCTGCGAAATCGTCCACGGCGGCTTGCCGCTCGAGCGGCGCTTCGGGCGCGAGGCGAAGCTCGCGCTCTACAACGCGAGAAACCGAAAACTCCAGGACGTCCACCCGAAGCGCTTGCGAAAACTTTTCGATGTCGCCATTGGACGCACCCGGAGCGCCGAAGCCGGCGTGTTTCCGGGCTTGCCGCGCGTCCACGTGGATCACCACACCTGCCACGCGGCGAGCGCCTATTACCCGTCGGGCTTCGACGAGGCCGAAGTGATCACCGTCGACGGGGTCGGCGACACCTTCAGCGCGCGCGTGTTTCACGCCAAGGGCGGGCGCCTCGAAGCGCGCGGCCAGCTCTTCCACACCGAGTTTCCGCTCGGCCACAACTACGAGTACATGACCGCGCTGCTCGGCCACCATCCGCACCGGCACGCGGGCAAGGTCACGGGGTTGTCGGCTAGCGGCAGCCGTGACGACCGCCTGCTCGCGGAACTCGAGCGCTGGTTGTGCGAGGTCTGGTCGTCGAGCCAGGGACGACCGTATTTCTTCATGCTCCACTCGCAGCACGGCTCGACGGCGGATGATCCCGCCTTCGATCAGGCGATCCGCGAATTGCGCACGCTGCGTCAGACGCGTTTTGGCGATTGGTCGAACGCCGACCTCGCCTGGGCGATCCAGCACATCCTCGAGCGCGACGTCAGCGCGATGATCGAGCGCGCGGTTCCGCGCATCGAGGGCCAGCCGATCTGCCTCGCGGGCGGCGTCTTCGCGAACGTGAAGCTCAACAAACTCGTCAAGGAGATGGGTTTCGGTCAGATCTTCATCCAACCCGCGATGGGCGATTGCGGGCTCGCATTCGGCGGCCCGCTCTACGTGCTCGGCGAGCGCGGAGACCTTCGCCCGTATCGCCTCGAGAGCGTCTACCTCGGTCCGGAATTCGGCGACGCCGAAATCCTGCAGGCCATCCGCGCCGAGGGGCTCGAAGCGCGCCGCTGCGATCCCGTCGAGCCGAAGATCGCGCAACTGCTCGCCGCGGGGCGGGTCGTGGCGCGCTTCAACGGTCGCATGGAATTCGGTCCGCGCTCGCTCGGCAACCGCTCGATCCTCTACCACGGCGCCGACGCGAGCGTGAACGACTGGCTCAACAAGCGGCTCGATCGCACCGAGTTCATGCCGTTCGCGCCGGCCACCCTCGAGGACGAAGCTTCGAAGAGTTTTCTCGGCATGCAGGGTGCCGAGCACACCGCCGAATTCATGACGATCACGTTCGACTGCACGGATTCGTTCAAGGCGAACTGTCCCGCGGCCGTGCACGTCGACGGAACCGCGCGGCCGCAGATCGTGCGCGAGCGGACCAACCCCTCGTTTCACAAGATTCTGCACCACTACCGCGAACTCACGGGCGTGGGCGCCGTGGTGAACACTTCGTTCAACATGCACGAGGAGCCGATCGTGTGCACTCCGGAGGATGCCGTGCGCAGCTTCGTGCGCGGCCATCTCGACTATCTCGCGATCGGCCCGTTCATCGTCGAGAACCCCAAGCTCGAACCGGTCGTCGGCCAGCCGCCGCGGAGGTGCAGATCGTGAAGGTCGCGGTATTCGGCCTCGGCTACGTTGGTTCGGTGACCGCCGCCGCGCTGGCGCGTGACGGGCACGAAGTCGTCGGCGTCGACGTCTCGAAGCCCAAGATCGACGCGCTGCTCGCCGGGCGCGCTCCCGTGCTCGAGCCCGGTCTCGAAGAACTCGTCTCCGAGGTGATCGCCAACGGCCACCTGCGCGCCACCGACGACCCCGCCGACGCGCTCAGCGGCGCCTGCCTGTCGCTGATCTGCGTCGGAACGCCAAGTCGCCCCGACGGATCCCTCGACCTGGGTTATGTGAAGCAGGTGGCGCTCCAGATCGGTTCGAAGCTGAGCGTCGCAGCCGACGAACATCGGGTCGTGGTGCGCAGTACCGTGCTGCCGGGCAGCACGCGCGATGTCGTGCTGCCCGAAGT
Source organism: uncultured Spirochaetales bacterium (assembly GCA_964494795.1). Taxonomy (GTDB): domain Bacteria; phylum Myxococcota_A; class UBA9160; order UBA9160; family SMWR01; genus JACZVU01. The sequence goes on from CAZBSV010000211.1 coordinate 33,494, forward strand.
GGAGCGCGCTTCCGGTCGCGCAGCGGGCGAAGGCTGGGACATCTGCGTCAACCCGGAATTCTTGCGCGAAGGCGTTTCACTCGCCGACTACGAAGAGCCCACGCGCATCCTCGTCGGCGAGCGCGTGCCCGGCGCGGGCCAGCCGGTGCTTGATCTCTACTCGAACATCCAGGCGCCGCGCTTTTCGGTTTCGCTCGAGGTCGCCGAGGCCATCAAGTACACCGACAACGCATTCCACGCGCTCAAGGTCGCCTTTGCAAACGAAGTGGGCCGGCTGTGGGGCGCTCGCGGCGCCGATCCCGTCGAAGTGATGAACATCTTCAGCCAGGACCGAAAGCTCAACATCTCGCCGCTGTATCTCCGACCGGGATTCGCGTTCGGGGGCAGCTGCCTGCCGAAGGACCTGCGCGCGATGATCGCTGCGGCGCACGCCGCGGTGATCCCGATTCCGTTGCTCGACGCAATCCTGCCCTCGAATGATGCGGTCGTTCGACGCGCGGTCGACGCGATACTCGAAACTGGCAAGCGGCGCGTTGCGCTGCTCGGTCTCGCATTCAAAGCCGGCACGGACGACCTGCGGGAGAGCCCGCTGCTCGAACTCGCCAAGCGCTTGATCGGCGAGGGAATCGAGCTGTCGATTCACGACGCGTTCGTATCGCTCGCCCACTTGCACGGCACCAACCGCGCGTTTCTCGAGCAAAAGCTTCCCCACATCACGCGACTCCTGCGCGAAAATCTCGAACAGGCGCTCGACCGCGCGGAGGTCGTGGTGATCGGACACGCGGGTGCGCTCTACGCTCGCGACGAGCAGCGGCGCGCGCAGGGAACGATCGTCCTG
>CAZBSV010000212.1:0-20915 GCA_964494795.1 uncultured Spirochaetales bacterium
AGTCGCCGCACACACACTGCACACACGCTTGATGCAGATCGAAAGCGAGAAGATTCAAGGGGTTAGAAGCCTGTAGGCCGGGTTCGAGTCCCGTCCGCCCCGCCATATCCTGCCGCCGCGCCAAAATCCCCGCCACAGCCCGCCACAGCCCGCCACAGCCCGCCACGCGCGCCGCTCGAGGTCACGTCGCTCGCGCACACAGCCTTCCACGATTCGTACCGCTCAAGCGCCGGCTCGGTGGAGTCGAACACGATCTAGCACGGTGTAGCCAAAGGACCTGTGCCGGATTCCGGCGCAAGGGGTAGCTGCCGTTGGATGTCGTCTTCGTCTCGTATCTGGTCGCCATCGCGGTAAGTTTCGCGGTCGGGGTTCCCACGCTCGTGCGTTCGGTGCACCGGCGCGACCCCCCGCTCGTGCTGCTCGGCTCCGCACTCACCTTAGACGGACTGGAATGGCTGGCCTGGACACTCGCGAGCTACTCGCCGGCCTACGGCACCGCGCTCGGCTACGCGCTCTCCATCACCTGCCGTCTCGGACTGATGGCGTCGGTGTTGTGCCTGATCTTGTTCACGCGAATGGTGTTCCGGCCGCGCAGCGGCGGTGCGAAGGCTTTCGTGCTGCTGCTCGCGGGCACCCTCGCTGTATCGTTTGCCGGTAGCGGTGCGCTCGGCGACTGGGAGGGCGCGCGCAACGATCACGTCTGGGTCTGGCTCGAGCAGCTCGCGCTGATCTCTGGTTATGGCTGGACGTCGCTCGAGGCCGGGCGTCAGTATCGGCTGAGCAAGCGGCGCGCACGCTGCGGGCTCGGCGACGCGATGGCCGCTCATCGCCAGCTGCTGTGGTGCATGTACGCAGGCCTCTACTGCCTGGGCGAGGGGGTGTACGTGATTACGCTCGCGTTCTATGGAATGTTGAGCGACCTCGATACGCTGAACGCCAGCTTGACCGTCGTCGCTCAGCTGGCGCTGGGCATGGCAGTGTTCTCTCCGAAGTGGTACGTGCGACGCATCACCGCATCCGCGGGTCGCTAGAGCGCCTCGACCCACACTCGCATCGCGATGGACCGATATTTTTCCGGTGGACCGGCTATCGATCTGTCGAACAACTTCACGAATTCCTCATGCACCGCTTGCCTCACATCGTCTACAGAGCGACAGTCGCGGAGCGGCGGTCCTCGACGCTCGGGAGGGATTCCGCAGTGTCAGAGGGTTGAAAGACATGCCAACGTTCGTGAACGCGCTTCGGCGCCACGAGAAATCGCTTCGCGCCGACAACGAAGCCGCGTAAGATCGTTCAAACCGGAGTCGCTGCTCTCTCAACGGGGCTTGGCGGGGCTAGCGTCGGGCGGCGTGCTGCTGATGCTGCTCGTGCTTTCGCGCGCCGGCGCGCCAGGCCGACGACGCCGGCGCCGCCGGCGAGCAGCGCTCCGAGGCCGGAGGGCTCGGGCAGCTCGCCGATCTCGCCCGCGAAATTCGTTGGCGAGTTGATGTCGACGGTCCGGATGTTGCTGTCGAAGGGCTCGTGGAGCGAGTCGATGCCGTTGGTCGGGAGCCCGCCCGACGTCCACCCGAAGGTGTCCCAGCCCGCGAAGTCGAGGGAGTCCTGCACGAAGTCGAAGAACTCGGGGCCGTCGAGCACGAAGTCGGGCGTCACGGCACCCGGCTGACTTGCGAAGGCCGGCGTCGCCACGAGCATGTGCTGATTCGCGGTTGCGCCGTTTCCATTTCCCATCGCGTCGGGATCGAGAACGGTGGGGAACGTGTAGGTCCAGAGGATGGACTGCAGCGTGTGGCCAGCGAGTTCGTCCTGGAAGTTCGAGTTTGTGGCGAACTCGATGAACTGGACACTTCCATCGTCGTTCGAATACACCTCGGTGATGTCCCAGAGGTGGAACGTGGCACCCGCAGCGAGCGGCGTCAGCAACACTGCGAAGGCGAGGGTCGGGAGAAGTATTCGCATGAGTTCTCCTATGTCGGGATTTGCGCCACGCGCGCGACCCGCTGCTTGATTGGTAGCGATCCGGCGTGTTCGTGACTCGGCCGCCTGGCACATGGGGCAGGTGGGGCAGGTCGAGGAGCGCGCCGCTCAGAACCGGACCTGCGGGCTTCGATCGTGCACTTGGGCGTCGAAATCTCCATCGGCGTAGAAGATAGGCGATTACAGCTGCGAAGTTCCCTGTGGGACGGATTTTCGCCTCTCGCCTGATCCGTAACTGCTTGATTCCATTAAATTTCAGTTGCGAAACGCACGGGTTCGAGCCCCGTCCGCTCCGCCATAACCCACCGCAATTGCTGGTCTTTTATTCGCCAAATTGGCGCGTGGGAGGTTTGACCATGCTTATGTGTATGGTGTCCCGGGCCAGCCGCGCCGACTGAGTGACCGGCGACCCTACTCGGAAGCCGCGTGTTGCCCGCAGAACGTGGCCGCTAGTAGACTGCTAGTAGACTCATTGGCGGTGAGCGGAGATGTGCTCGTGCGAGCCGCCGGGTCAGTAGCGTGACGCGTCACCGGCGAGGCGGTGAAATGAAGACCAGTGCGGCCGCTGGAATCCTCGTTGCTGGGGCCATCGTCGCGGCAGCCGCCTCCGGCCTGCTGGCCTGGAGTTCGTGCGCGCCAGTGGCGGCGCCACCCGAACCTGCGCGGAACATCGAGACGCTGACCATCCTCCACACGAATGACGTGCACGCGCACCTGCTGCCGGATGAGAAAGGTCGCGGAGGCTGGGCGTCGATCGCAGCCCTGATCAAAGCCAAGAAGGCGAGCCAGCCCGACGTCCTGGTCCTGGACGGCGGCGACATGACGCAGGGCACCCCCGTCAGCAGTGTCTTCTACGGCACGCCGATCTTCCACGTCATGAACGCGTGTGCGTACGATTTCGCGGTGCTCGGAAATCACGAGTTCGACAACGGTACGTCCTATATCCGCGAGTTCCGAGAGATCGCCAACTTTCCACTTCTCTCCGCCAACGTGCTCGAAAACGGAGAGCTGGTGGCAGACGCTCCGACCGCGCTGGTCGACGTCGACGGCGTGCGCGTCGGCATCATCGGTATCACGACGAGCGACGCGATTCACCAGGAAGGCTTGTCGTTCCTATCGCCCGAGGAAGTCGTTGCCAAGTATGCTCCCGCGCTCGACGAACAGGCCGATCTGATCATCGCCCTGACCCACCTTGGCTACGAGCGAGACAAGGAGCTCGCGGCTGCTTCGGAGGGAATCGATGTGATCGTCGGAGGCCACTCGGGCACGGAACTCGACGCGCCCGTGCGGGTGGGGAGCACATGGATCGTGCAGGCCGGCACGTGGGGGTTGTTCCTAGGCGAGCTAGACCTGACGCTCGACATGGACACCGAAGAGCTGCTCACAGTCGAGGGCCAGCTCATCTCCGTCCGCGCAACGGACGCCACGCCAGACCCCAAGACGCTGGCCGTGATTCAGGAGTGGGAAGGCCAGGTGACCAAGCAGATGGACGTGAAGATCGGCTACAACCCCACCGAGCAGGACATACCCACGCTGACGCGGAACATCGAGCGGGTCTGGCTCGCCGCCTTTCGCACCGACTTCGCGTACCAGAACCCGGGCGGGACACGGGCCCACCTCCCTGCGGGCGACATCCTGGTCCGCCACATCTGGAGCGCGATGCCCTTCAACAACACGCTCGTCGTCGTCGATCTCTCGGCAGAGCAGCTCCGGACCATCATGCCGGACGCCGAGTTCCAGGAGACCAAGGAGCACTACTCCGTCATCACGAACAGCTACGTCGGAGACCGCATGCAGGGCGGCTTCGGCCTGCCGCCCGAGAGAGTCCACCCGATCGACACGACATTCCGCGAGCCGATCCTGAACTACGTGCGAAGGAACGGTCATCTGAATCCGGACTAGCGGTACACGGAGTTGCCCGTGGGGCGCGGGTGGGACGGATTTCCGACTCTATCTGGCAAATGAAAAAGGCACCCCGAACTCTTCAGGGCGCCTCGACTATTCGCTCCTTGCGTTGATTTGGATCGCGCTTGGGGCACGAGCGTCACGCTCCGGAGAACGGCGGGTTCTCGGTCGGCCGCGTGCGGGTCGCCTTGAAATCGCCGCGGCACGCGATGAAGAGCGTCGAAACCCCGGCGAGGGACCAGACGATCATGGCGCCGGTCGGCAGATCGAAGAGTGCCGAGAACAGGATGCCGAGCGCGTAACCTGCGGTCCCGAGTCCAAACGCGAGTACGAGTCCCGAGCGCAGTGGCATCGCGCGGGTCGCGATGGCCGGGACGATCAGGCTCGCGAATACGAGGTACACACCGACGAGTTGGACGGAGGCCGTGACCGTCAACGCGAAGAGCAAGTAGAACCCGTGCCGGCCGAGTCGCGCGCGAGCGCCGAACCAGAGCGCCAATACGAATGCGTAGAGGAGCGCGACTGGCCCGAGCGATGACAGATTGACCCACAGGATCTGGCCTACCAGTAGGTCCTTGAGCTGTTCTCCTCCGTGCGGATCGTCCGCCAGCAGCAGGATCCCGCCGCTCGCTGCGAGCACGAAGATCACGCCGATCAGGGCTTCCTGTACGTCGGGGAAGCGTTTCTCGAGCCAGCTCAGCAGGAATGCGCCCGAGATCGCGGCGGCAGCGGCGGCAATCTCCACTCCGTAGCCCGCGAGTTCGATATGCATTCGGTTGGCCGCGATCACGCCGAGGCCGGAGATCTGCGCCACGGCGAGGTCGATGAAGATGATGCCGCGCGCGAGCACCTCGCGGCCCATCGGCACGTGGGTCGAAAGCACGAGCAGGCCAGCGAGCATCGCGGGGCCGAGGATCGAGAGGTCGAGTGCGTCGAGGTTCACGGTTTTCGCGCCTCCAGCAGGCGATCGAGCATGTCGTCGAACATCGAGTACAGATCCTTGGCTCCCTCGGTGGCGCCCACGGCGTGCGGTATGACGACCGCCGGGATGCCGGAGCGCTCGGACAACCACTCGGACGGCCGCTCGGGCTGGTAGGTGGCTCTCACGATCAGCTCCACCTTCTGCTGGGAGAGCCCCGCGAGGAGATCGGCGAGGTGGCCCGCGGTCGGAGGAATGCCGGGCTTGTCTTCGAGATCGCCGACGACCTCGATGCCCAGCCAGTGCGTCATGTACGTCCAGGCGACGTGGTGGGTGATGATCTTCATTCCGCGCAGCGGCGCGCCTCGTTCCTCCCACTTCGCGATCGCCTGCTCCCAGCGACCGCTGAAGTCGGAAATTCGCTGGCGGTAGAAGTCCGCTCCGGCTGGGTCGAGTTGTTCGAGCCGGCGAGACAGCTCCGTGGCGACCCGCGCGATGTTGTGGGGGTCGGTCTGCGTGTGTGGATTGCCGTAGGGGTGGATATCTCCCTCGGAGCGGTCGACGCTCGAAGGAACGTCGAGCATCGGCACGACCTTCGACACGTCCAGGTGTCCCAGCTGGCCGGGCTGGACCTGCGCGTTGCTCGCCTTGCGCAGCAGTACCGGGAGCCAGCCGATCTCGAGGTCGGCGCCGCTGCAGATCAGGAGGTCTGCGCGGCGCAGCTTCGAGATCAAGCTCGGCCTGGCCTGGATGTAGTGCACATCCTGGTGGGCAGAGGTCGCGCTATACACTTCAACGTGATCACCGCCGATTTCTTCCGCGAGCGCCGCCCATTCCGGCTCGCAGCTGAACACGCGCAGATTCGCGCTCGCCGGAGACGTCGCGCAGGCCAGAGCCGTTCCAATCAGGGTCGACGCCAGGAGTCGCAGTTTTGATTCTCGCATGAGGAGTCTTCTCCCACTCAGAACGCGTGAGCACCGTGAGAGCCGATGTTCACGATGTACTGCAGGTAGATCAACGAGTCGTCACCGAGTCCGCCCGATTCAAAGCTGTACTGCAGACGGAACCGACTGAACTCGCTGTTCGAAAAATCGGCCATCGCACTGATCCGGCGAGGCGAAGAGCCGTCCGATTCGAAGAGGCTGAGCGGAAGCCCGCTCACCCAGTCGTCGCTCCACAACTCCCCGTACCGCAGCCCGACCCGCCAGCGGGGCATGAACTGGTAGACACCCTGTACGTAGAAGCCGTCCTGGTCGCTGCGATAGCGTCCGGTGGCCCCGTTCCATCTGACCGATCCGCTGTCGTGGCGGTGCATGTACTCGGCTTGGAGGGTGACGTTGCGCTCGCGGAAGTTGCCGAGAGGCGCCCACTTCCAGACGAAGTCCGCGATCACGAGATCAGTCGACCCGTCGAAGGAGGCGGTGTTTTTCCCGACGTCGCTCGTGCGTCCGTCGGACTCTGCGCGCAGGTAGGAAAGGCCGCCCAGCCAGCTCGAACTGTCTCCGAGATCGCCCGAGGCCTTCGCGAACGCCGTCGCGCTGCCGAAGCCGTCGTTGGCGGCGCCCGCAGCGGGGAAAGCGTCGCCGCGAAAGACCTCGCCGCCGAGTTCGAGGTACAGATCGGTGGGCGCGATCCAGCTGACCTGCACGCCGGGATCGGACAAGCCGCCATCCAACATCGCGTCGTATACCAGGGGCTGGTCGACGAAGTCCCACGTATGAGAGTGCCGGTCGTTCTGGTAGCCGATCGCCGACAAGAACTGTCCCGCCTTGATTCCGAAGCCGAGTGGGAGCGCCAGCGTCGACAGGTAGGCTTCTTCGATCCCGATCTCGTCCTGGTCGAAGCTCACATCGAAAAATCCGTAAAACTTGTCGTCGACGTTTGCGCTGAATACGAGTTCCGACTCGCCGAGGGAGGCGCCCTGGTGACCTCGGTCCGTCTCCGCGCCGAGGGGGAAGCCCGGAATGCTGCGTTCACCTCCCCCGTCCTGGAGGTAAGCGGCTCGCCCCTGCAGGATCGCGCTGATCGCCGGGTTGAAGGTCTGCGCGAATCGATTCCACGCCGACGAGGCGGCTGCTTGCTCGGTCGCGCTGCCTGGCTGCGCGCCTGCCTCGGGCGACGCAGTGCCCCCGGCTCCGTCGGCAGTCTGTGCTGCAACCTCCGCTGCGGTGCCATCGCGGTCGCCGCCGGCCGGGGCCTGGTTCCCGCTGGCTTGGCGGCTCTCCGCGATCTGCACGCGCTCCTCTAGCGCGTGCAGGCGAGCCTCGTAGTCGCGCTTCATCGATTCGATCTCGCTTTTCATGGCCTGCATCTCGCTCTGCAGCGCCGCGCGCGCAGAATCTTCCGTCGGAACAGCGGGCATTGCTTGCGACGCGAAGCCCAGGCTCGCGCCGATGACGCATCCCAGCACGCGTGTGTAGGTTTGCATTTCCGAGCTTCCTCATTCGGCGAATCGGTTTGTGGAGCGATCCGCAGCAGTAGTCCGCAACGGCGGACGTTCGAAAGACTCGGCTGGTGGCCCATGCGACCCCAGGGCGTGTAAGGCGCACGCCCCGATGCCGACTTGCATGTGGCTCGCGGGCGCGAGCCGTCGGGGTGCCGCGCTCAATCGCGCGGCACAATCGCGGGTAGGCTTCAGCCGGTGGTGAGGAGCGGCGCGGCCGACGGGGGGGCGCGCGCGAAAGTGGCTCCGTCGAGCCAGCGCGTCGAGGGCGCCGGCGGACTGGCGAACCCAGCAACCCGTGTTGGCATGGACTGGATCGCTGGAATCACGGCTGCGGGGATGTCTGCCGGGTGTTTGCCGATCGTGCAGATCGCGCAGTTCTGGGAAGCGCCCTCGAAGGACGCTTGGTAGAAGTGTGCGGCGGTATGTGCCGCGACGAGAAGGTGGGCGAACAAGATGAGGGCCGCGAAGGGGGTGGAGCAGGCGGCTACGCGAGCGTGCGCTGCGCGCATCCGCCTCGGCTTCTGGCGTACCGTGCCTGACTTCGTGGACTCGCGACTCACATCCGCACTCACTTTTCGAGCGGTAGATGGGAAGAGCGCCGTCCGAACGCTACCGCTCGATCCGATCTTCGCAACTGGCCGCCGCACAGGCTCCCGCGCCCGAGCGCGAAGACTGCGCGACGGGCGCGAAAGTGCGGGTCGTGGAGTGCCTTGAGTCCGGATCCCGCGCGTGCAGCTCGTCTCGGGCCTACTGGCCGTCTTCGCTCGGGTCGTAGTCGATCCGCGCCACGCTCTGGATCTGCCCAGACCAGCGATTGTTCACGAACACGACGCGGCCCGTGTCCTTGTACTTCCAGTCAGTCTGGTGGGTGGGGCCGAAGTACCAGGGAATCCACGCCTTCCCGGTCATGTAGGTGGTCTGGTTGGTGGGCTCGCCCATGATCTCCTTGACCTGGTCGGGCTTCATTCCCACCGTGACCTTGGCGAGCTTCGAGTCCGCCGGCGGCGCGACGCCCTTCGGCGGCTTCGCGGGAGCCGCGCCTTCGGAAGCCGCTGCGGTCGACGACTCGCCGCCGCCGCCGCCCGACGCACAGGCCACGAGCCCGATCAGCAGCGCGCACGAAACCAGAGACACGAAGCTTGACGACGAAGAACGCATCGAAACCCCCAGGTGGATGGCGGGCGGCATTCTAGCTCCGATCCGGGAGTCTGCACGCGCGTACTTTCTGTCGATCGAAACACACGCTGCGGCGCGCTCAAGTGGCCAATCTACAACCCCGATAGACGTTCGAGCGGTTCTCTGCGGCTCCGCTCGCAGTGCTGCGGTGCGGCCAGAATTTTCGCGAGAGGGGCGAATGGAAGACGCGGTCTACTACGTGAGCGAGGTCATCACGACCCTCGCTTTCCTCGTCGCGGCCGCGCGCCTGCTTCGACGCAGCGCTCGGACTCACGCGACTCCCGAGCGGTTGCTCGGCGCGAGCTTTCTGCTCTGGGGCCTGAGCTATCCGCTCTACGATATCCCCTATGCGCTCGGCGTCGATGAGCTCGTGCTGGCGCCGTTTGCAAACGCGTCGCGCATCAGTTGGCAGGTGGGCACCGCGATGATCGCGTTGTTCGTGAAACAGACCTTTCGCGCATCCGATCCGCACGCGACGTGGCTGGTGGTCGGCGTCGTCGCTCTGCTGGTGGGCGGCGGAATGGGCTCGGTCTGGGTCGGCGATTACGGGGGCGATTATCCGCTCAGCAATCCGTGGTGGTGGCTCGAATGGGCCGGGTCGGTGATCCCGATGCTCTGGATCTCGATGGAGGCGTTCGTCTACTACGTCAAGGTGCGGCAGCGCCGTTGGCTCGGCGAGGGAGATGCACTGCTTTGCAATCGCATCGGTCTATGGTGTCTCGTCGGGATCTGCTGGACGTTCATGGAGTGCGTGGTCGCGACCCAGTACATCGTTTTCGAACTCACGCAGCGCTGGCTCGCATCACTGAGCATCACGCTGGCGCTGCTAAATGTTGCCGGGGTTGCGATGGTCTGGCTGGTCTTCTATCCGCCCGTCGCTTACCGTCGCTGGATCAACCGAGCGGCGATCGCCCAGCCTGGCGCCGCCTGAGCTAATTACTCCCGGAGCAGAAGCCCGATCCGCGATCCGCGCCGTGGAGCGCGCCCGGGAGATGTCTGCGCTCGGGGTTTCGGATGCGTGAGCAAAGCGAAGTTGCGAACATCGTCGAGGCGCTCGGCGTGGCTTCTCGCGGAGAACTCGTCGCGATCGTCGGTGGCGGCGGCAAGAGCAGCCTGATGTTCGCGCTAGCCGAGCGGCTGCCGGGGCGCGGCGTGATGACGACCACGACGCGAATCTTCGCCGAACAAACGCGCGGCGTCGCGGAAGTCTGCACGCTCGACGACGCGGGCTGGCGCAATCGACTCGACAGCTTCGAGTCGACGCTGCTCGTGATTGGGCGCGTCGAGGGAGAGCGTGCGCTGGGTGTACCGCGCGAACTTCCCGCGCAGCTGCTCGCTCATCCGCGCGTCGACTGGGTGGTCGTCGAATCCGACGGTTCGCGAATGCTGCCCGTCAAGGCTCCCGCAGCGCACGAACCCGTGATTCCGATCGGAGCCACGCTGCTCGTGCCCGTCGTCGGCATCGACGCGCTCTCGAAACCGATCGCCGCGGTCGCGCATCGCCCCGAGCGCGTGAGCGCGATTACCGGACTCGCCGCGGAAGATCGCTTGACGCCCGTGGCGCTCGCGCGCCTGATCACTTCGCCCGAGGGCGGATTGAAGGACGCTCCATCCGCGGCGCGCACGGCCGTCTTGATCAACAAGGTAGAATCCGCTGCCGAACGCGTGGTCGCACGAGAGATAGCGCGCCTGATTCTGCGCGAGCCGGGAGTCGAGCGTGTCGCGATTGGCGCGCTGCGCGGCGGCAAGGCGATGACATGGTTGGCCTGCACTCGCTGAGCGTGTGACGCCAAAATGAACGCGTGACGCCGAATGGAACGCTAGGCGCCGAATGGAACGCATGGCGGCGGAATGGAACGCTAGGCGGCGAATGGAACGCATGCGCGGCGCTGGAGGTTAGATGCTGAGGTGAGCGCGAGGCATCGCTCCGAGCGATGGTCCTGGCTTCAGGCGTCTTTCTCGCCCGCGATGAACGCTTCGAGCATTTCGTAGGCTTCGGTGTCCGGAAACTGCTCGGGCGGGTGCTTCATCAAATAGGCGGATGCGGAGCGGATCACACCGCCTTGTCCGCGCCGGCTCGCGAGCGCCGCGCAGCGGATCGCGTCGATCGCGCAACCGGCCGAGTTCGGCGAGTCGTCCACCGACAAGCGCAACTCGAGGTTCATCGGAACGTTTCCGAAGAGCTTCCCTTCCATGCGCAGGAAGCAGACTTTGTTGTCGTTTTGCCAGGCCACGTAGTCGCTCGGTCCGACGTGGATGTTTTCGTCCGCGATTCGCTCCGCGGATACCGACTGCACGGCCTCGGTCTTCGAGATCTTCTTGGAGGCGAGCCGACTTCGGTTGAGCATGTTGAGGAAGTCGGTGTTGCCGCCGGTGTTGAGCTGGTAGGTTCGCTCGAGTTTCACGCCGCGTCGGCGGAACAGATCCGTGAGCATCCGATGGGTGATGGTTGCGCCGAGTTGCGCCTTGATGTCATCGCCGATGATCGGGATGCCGCGCTCCTCGAAGCGCGCGGCGAATACCGGGTCGCTCGCGATGAAGACGGGCATGCAGTTCACGAAGGCGGCGCCGGCTTCCAGCGCGCTCTCAGCGTAGAAGCGCGACGCTTCTTCGGAACCCACCGGAAGGTAATTGAGCAGCACGTCCGTTCCGCTCTGGTGGAGCGCGAGCGTCACTTCTTCTTGGGTCGCCTCGCGCTCGTCTGACAGCAGGAAACTGCGCTCTGGCGGGTATTCGTGCATGTGCGCCGCGATGCCATCGAGGATGCGCCCCATGCGCACCTGCACGCCCGTCTTTCGCACGTCGTTGCAGAATACCGTGGCACAATTCGGGGGCTGAAAGATCGCCTCGGCGACGTCCTTGCCGACCTTGCGCACGTCTACGTCGAAAGCCGCCACGACTTCGATGTCGTGCGGCCGAAAGCCGCCGATTTCCCAGTGCATGAGGCCGATCGCGTTTTCGGCGGACTTGTCGCGGTAGTATTCGATGCCTTGCACGAGCGAACTCGCACAGTTTCCGACTCCCGCGATCGCAATCTTGATTTTCTGCATTCCATCCCTGAGCAGTTCGATCAATCGAGCTCGCCCACCCCGCGCCGCTGATTATACTGGACGCGAGCGCGCTGCGAGCGGGCCTGGTTCACGGGTCGCCTCGCCTCCGCCTCGATTCTCCGCGCCGCGCTTTTCGCGCCAATCGGCCAGGCGGCGGGCGATATCGGACTCCGCGCCCACTCCGCTCGGTTCGTAGAAGGCCGGCTGCCCGAGTTCTTCCGGTAGATTCCGCGCGGTCACGAGCTGCCCCGGTGTAGCGTGGGGATATACGTAATCCCGGCCATAACCCATCCCCTTCATCAGGGGAGTCGGCGCATTGCGCAGATGGAGCGGCACGGGTAGTTGGCCGTGCGCGCGCACGGCTTCGATCGCGCGGTTGATTCCGAGATAGGACGCGTTGCTCTTGGGCGCACACGCGAGAAACGTCACCGCTTGCCCGAGCGGGATGCGGCCTTCGGGCATCCCGATCCTCTCGACGGCCAGATAGGCCGATGTTGCGATCCCCAATGCTTGTGGGTCCGCGTTGCCGACGTCCTCCGACGCGAAAATGACCAGGCGCCGCGCCACGAAGAGAGGATCCTCACCCGCGTCGAGCATGCGCGCCGCGTAGTAGAGGGCCGCGTCTGGGTCGCTCGCGCGCAGGCTCTTGATCAGCGCCGATACGACGTTGTAGTGCTCCTCGCGATCCCGGTCGTGGAGCAACAGGCGCCGGCCGGCTGCTTCTTCGATGGTCGCGAGCGAGAGCGCCGCGCCGCGCGCTGCGGTGCGCAGGTGAACGGCCGTCGCGGCTTCGAGCAAGCCGAGCGCGCGGCGCGCATCGCCATCCGCGGCGTGCGCGATCGCCGCGACCGCTTCGGGTCCCACCGCGACGCCGAGTTTTCCGAGCCCGCGGATTTCGTCGAGCGCCGCGCGGCGGATAAGTGCACCCAGAGCGACCTCGTCGAGGCGCACCAGCGTGAAGACCCGGCAGCGCGAGAGCAGCGGGGCGTTGACTTCGAATGACGGGTTCTCGGTGGTGGCGCCGATCAGCGTCACCGTACCGGCTTCGACGTGCGGGAGCAGGGAGTCTTGCTGCGCGCGGTTGAGGCGGTGCAGTTCGTCGAGGAAGAGCACCGTGGGCCGTTCGATCTGGCGCGCGCGCTGCACGACCTCACGGATCTCCTTTACGCCGGCCATCACCGCCGAAAGCGGTTCGAAGTGGGCGCGCGCGTGCCGCGCGAGCAATCGCGCGAGCGTCGTCTTGCCACAACCCGGTGGGCCCCAGAGAATCATCGAGGGCAGCGCCGCCGACTCTGCGAGTGATCGCAGCGCGGCGCCGTCACCGAGCAGCCGATCCTGCCCGATCACTTCGTCGAGGGCCTGCGGCCGCATGCGCTCCGCGAGCGGCGCGTGGGCGCCTGGCTTGCGCGGCGGATCGGCGGAATCGAGCGCTCCCGGCGGAAATAGATTCGGGGAATCGTCGGGGGGCATGCGAGGATGCTAGCAACGTGGGATAGTTCCCGGGCGTCCCCAGAGAGTGCCCATGACCATTCGCACGATCGGCATATCGCTCAAGCCTGGCCAGAGCCAGCTCGGAGCGGTGGTCCGGGAGATCGAGAAATGGCTGCGGGATCGCGGCATCGAAGTCCTGCTGGCTCCGGAAGCCGCAGAGGCGTCGGGTCTGCCCGGAATGCCGCGCAGCGCGCTCGCCGACAAAGTCGATCTGATGGTCGTTCTCGGCGGAGACGGCACGCTGCTTGCCGTCGCGCGCGCGATCGGTGAGCGCTCGGTTCCGATCCTCGGGGTCAATCTCGGGACGCTCGGTTACCTGGCCGAGATCGGGCTCGACGAACTGTTCCCGACCCTCGAACGCGTGCTCGAAGGCCGCCTGCGGATCGAGACGCGGATGCGACTCGACGTCGTCGCGGAGCGCGACGGTCGCGAACTTGGCTGCTACCTCGCGCTCAACGACGCGGTCATCGCGAGGACCGCGCTGTCGCGGATGATCGACGTGAAGGCCTGGGCGGACGACGTCGAAGTCACCACCTATCACGGAGATGGCGTGATCGCCGCGACGCCGACAGGTTCATCGGCGTATTCGCTCTCGGCGGGCGGGCCGCTCTTGTTGCCCGGCATCGGTGCGATCGTGCTGACCCCGATCTGCCCGCACGCACTGACCCAGCGCCCGATCGTGCTGCCGGAGTCGTGCCACCTCGCGATCCAGGTGCTCGACATGCGCGGCGGCGAGGTGCACCTGACCGTCGACGGCCAGGTGGGTTGCCAGCTTCAAGAAGGAGATCGAGTCAGCATGCAGGCTTCGGATCGGCCGTTGCGCATGCTCGTTCCCGCGAATCGAAACCCGTTCGAAGTGATGCGAAACAAGTTGCGCTGGGGGACGCGTTGATCGAAACGCTGCGGATCGCGAATCTCGCGATCGTCGAGAACGAAGAAATCGAGTTCGGTCCGGGTCTCAACGTACTTACGGGCGAGACTGGAGCGGGAAAGTCGATCGTGCTGGGCGCGCTCGCGCTGCTGGCGGGTTCGCGCGCGTCCCCCCAGGTCGTGCGCGAGGGCTGCGACGAGGCCATCGTCGAAGCGGTCTTCCGCACCGGTCAGCTGCCGGACCTCGAATCGGAACTCGAGGCACTCGGCCTCGTCGCCGATGAACACGAACTCGTCGTGCAGCGAATCGTCCATCGCGCCACCCGCAGCCGCAGCCGGATCGCCGGGCAGCTGATGCCGACTGCGGTTCTCGCCGAATTGTTTTCGGGTCGCATCGAAATTTCGAGCCAACACGACTCGCAGTCGCTTCTGCGCACGGAGTTTCACGGTCGACTGCTCGATGCCTCCGCGGGACTGCTGTCGCAGCGCGGCGCG
Organism: uncultured Spirochaetales bacterium; assembly: GCA_964494795.1. Taxonomy (GTDB): domain Bacteria; phylum Myxococcota_A; class UBA9160; order UBA9160; family SMWR01; genus JACZVU01. The sequence goes on from CAZBSV010000212.1 coordinate 14,330, forward strand.
GTCGCAGAGGGCTACGCGAAGCTGCGCGCGCTCGACGAAGAACTCGGCGCATTGCGCGCGGTTGCAATGGAGCGCGAGCGGCGGCGAGATTTCCTCGCCTTCCAGGTCGGCGAGATCGATGGCGCGAAGCTCGACGCGAACGAGGCCGATTCGCTGCGCGCGGAGCGTTCGCGGCTCGTCCACGCGGAGCGCTTGCGCGAGGAGAGTTCCGCTGCACTGACGCTGCTGAACGGCGAATTGGGAGGCCCCGACGATTCGAATGCCGCGGACCTCGTCGCCGAAGCCGCTCGTCGACTCGAGCGCATCGCGGCTCTCGATCCCGAACTCGCGCCGCTGCTCGACGGGCTGCGCTCGACCCAGGAAGAATTGCGGGATGCCTCGATGCAACTCGAACGCTACGGGGCGGGGATCGAGGTGGATCCCGCGCGGCTCGCGGCGCTCGACGAGCGCCTCGCGCAGATCGAAGCCCTGCAGCGCAAATACGGCGGCTCGATCGCGGAGATCCTGCGCTTTCGAAACTCCGCGGCCGCAGAACTCGAGCAGCTCGAGGGCGCGAGCGAGCGCGCACAGTCGATCGGTGAGCTGCGCGCCGAACAGGTCGCGCAGCTCGAGGCCGACGCCGGGCGGCTGTCGAAGGCGCGGCGAAAGGCCGGGCGCCGCCTGGGTGAGGCGGTTCAGGGCGCGCTGCGCGAACTCGCGATGCCCCAAGCGCGCTTCGAAGTCGCGCTCGAGCCGGCTTCCGCGCCCGCCGGGCTCCCGTGCGGGCCGGCTGGTTTCGAGACTCCGGAGTTTCGCTTCTCGGCCAGCGCGAGCGGCGAGCTGCTTCCGCTGCGCAAGGTGGCTTCGGGGGGCGAACTCTCGCGCACCTTCCTCGCGATCAAATCCGCGGTCCGCGAGGCCGACGCCGGTATGGTGTTGGTCTTCGACGAAGTCGACGCAGGCATCAGCGGCCGCACCGCCGACCGGGTAGGGCGCTGCCTCGCGGAACTCGCCGGGCGGCATCAGGTCCTCTGCATCACCCACCTGCCGCAGATCGCCGCCTATGCGAGCGTGCATTTCCGCGTGGAAAAACACGACCTCCACGGGCGGCCCTCGGCGCGCTTGCTGCGCGTGGAAGGGGACGAACGCGTCGAGGAAATCGCGCGCATGGCGGGCGGCGCAGAGGTCGCGGAGTCGACCCGGCGCCACGCCCGCGAGCTGATTCGCTCGCGCTCCCCGCTCTAGCCCCCAAGCGGCGCCACCTAGCCTTGAGGTTTCGGGGCCGACCAGCCTTGGGGTTTCGGGGCCAACCAGCCTTGAGGTTTCCGGGCCAACCATCGGGTTCTCGCGGCCTTGGTGTTTCCTACCCAGAAGCCTTCAGAGCAACCATCCACTAGGCCCCTACTCGGGCCTCCGACTCCGAAATTTTGTCCCCCCGGGGGTTCAAGCCGGGGTCCAAAACCTCCGATTAGGGTCCTGGGGTTCCCGACCTACGGATTCCTCTGTGCCCGCGGTCACCTACTTGGCCCGGGAACGGGTCGATGAGTAAGGGGGCGGAGAAACCGCAGTGGTGGAGCAACGAGAACTCGCGGGCCCGGTTCCTTCGGGAGCGTCGGTCCGGGTCGTACAGGGATTTTTCGAGGGACTCGAGCTGCCGGTCGATCGCGACTGGATGGTGGTTGGGCGGGGCCGCGGCGCGGACCTCCTGATCACGGAGCCGACGATTTCGCGCGCACATGCGGCGATCGGCTTCGACGGCGAGGCGTTCTTCGTGGAGGACCTCGGAAGCACCAATGGAACCGCCGTCAACGGCAAACGCGAGCCCTTGGCGGTGCTCAACCACGGAGATGAGATCCAGCTCGGGAAATTGCGGCTGCGGGTGACGTTGCCCGGCGGGCGCTGAATGAGGCGGAATCGAAGGAGATTCGAGGGGGCCAATGGATAGGTATTCCGTAATCGTGGTGGCGGAGGAGACTGCGCCCGTTCGCCGGTTCGAGATCCGCAAGGTTCTCGTGCGACGGCTGATCTGGTGTGCGGGCGTGGCAGCGCTGCTGCTGACCTTGTGTCTCGGTGACTACGTGCGCGTGCGAATCGCTCACTCCGAGCTCGATCGCCTGCGCGTAGAAGTCGCCGAACAGCGGGATCAGATCGAAGGCTTCCAATCGACGCTGAGCGGTGTTCGTTCGAAGCTCGCGAGCATCAGCGAATTCGAGCGCAAGGTCCGCATCATCGCGAACCTGCCCGGCTCTGCGGCGACCGGCGGCGAGGATGTGGCCGAGGTTGGCTCCGAATCACCGGAACCCGAATCGGCGCTCGACGATTCCGATCGCTCCGCGCCGGCCGAAGTGCCGCTGCCGGAATCGGATCCGCTGCGGCAATCGCGCTTCGAGGCTGACCCCGGCGCGCCGCTGATCATTGCGCTGCAGCGCGGTGCGGAGCAGCTCGGGGAAATCGCGAGTTCCCAGGAAGCCTCGCTCGCGGTAGTCGCCGATCAGCTCGAAAGCAAGCGCGCGCACCTGGCGGCGACGCCCGCCATCTGGCCCACCAAGGGTTGGCTGACTTCGCGGTTCGGTACGCGCATTTCGCCGTTTACGAACCAGAGGCAGTTCCACTCCGGAATCGACGTCGCGGGCGAACGCGGGACGGACATCGTCGCGTCCGCGCACGGCAAAGTGGTCTTCGCGGGCGCCCGCGGGCCGCTCGGCAAGAGCATCACCATCGACCACGGCTACGGGCTGCGGACCGACTACGGCCACGGCGACACTCTCTACGTCAAGAAGGGCGATGTCGTCGAGCGCGGCCAGCGAATCGCATCGCTGGGAAACACCGGCCGCAGTACGGGCCCCCACCTCCACTACGCGGTCGAAGTGAACGGCAAAGCGGTCAATCCCCTCGACTACATCTTCGATTAGGCGCGCGATCCCATAAAATTGGAGCTGCAGCGAATTGGGGCTGCAGCGCGCAGCAAGGCGAACCAGCAACCTCCCCAGCAAGCGGCGAGAAGGGCCGTCGACGACCCGGAGCGCTCCGGATTCGGGCTCCGCGGCGGCGTTCATTGGCTCGCGGCCAGTGCTTTCGTACACTGATTCACCGCGATTCAGCCCCTGGGAGATTGCGCGCCTCAAATGCTCGGACTCGCCAAGAAGATCTTCGGCAGCGCGAACGACCGCCTGGTCAAACGACTCGAACCCGTCGTCGAGCGGATCAACGGGCTCGAGTCCGAACTGGCCGCTGTGTCGGATGCGAATCTCCGCGCGCGCACGCTGGCGTTTCGGGAGCGCCTCGAAAAGGGCGAAACCCTCGATGACCTGCTGCCCGAAGCGTTCGCGACCGTGCGCGAAGCCGCCAAGCGAACTCTCGGGCAGCGCCACTACGACGTGCAGCTGATCGGCGGCATCGTGCTCCACAACGGCTCGATCGCCGAAATGAAGACCGGCGAAGGCAAGACGCTGGTATCGACGCTTCCCGCGTACCTCAATGCCCTCAGTGGGCGCGGTGTGCACATCGTCACCGTCAACGACTATCTCGCACAGCGCGACTCCGCCTGGATGGGCGAGGTGCACCGCTTTCTCGGGCTCTCGGTCGGTGTGATCGTCCACAACTTGACTGACACCGAACGGCGTGACGCCTACGCGCGAGACATTACCTACGTGACCAACAACGAGCTCGGCTTCGACTACCTGCGCGACAACATGAAACTCTCGCTCGCGCAGTGCGTCCAGCGAGAACTCGCCTACGCGATCGTCGACGAAGTCGACTCGATCTTGATTGACGAAGCGCGCACCCCGCTGATCATCTCAGGACGCTCGGAACAGAACGTCAACCTCTACGGAGTGGTGAACAAGATCATCCCGCGGCTCAGAGTGGGGACCAAGGGCGAGGTCAGCAAGGCGGTCGAAGAAACCGGCGATTACTGGGTCGACGAAAAGTCGCACAGCGCGACCCTCACCGAAGTCGGGGTCAGCAAGGTCGAGCAGATGCTGGGCGTCGAGAACCTCTACGACCCGCAGATGCTTCCCGTTCTGCACGCCGTCAATCAGGCACTCTCGGCCCACACGCTGAAGAAATTGGACGTGGACTACGTGGTGAAGGTCGGCGAGAGCGGCAAGAAGGAAGTGATCATCGTCGATGAGTTCACAGGACGCTTGATGCCCGGTCGCCGCTGGTCGGACGGGCTCCACCAGGCCGTGGAAGCCAAGGAGGGCATCACTGTTCAGAGCGAGAATCAGACGCTCGCGTCGGTGACGTTCCAGAACTTCTTCCGCATGTACGAAAAGGTGGGCGGCATGACCGGAACCGCAGACACCGAGGCGCCCGAGTTCGCCAACATCTACAACCTCGATGTCACAGTCGTCCCGACCAACAAGCCGATGGTGCGAATCGATCAGCAGGACGTCGTCTTCAAGTCCCGGCGCGAGAAGTTCGACGCGGTGATCGAGGACATCATCACGCGCAACGAGACCGGCCAGCCGATTCTCGTCGGAACGATCTCGATCGAAACGTCGGAAATGCTGTCGACGAAACTCTCGAAGCGCGGCGTCCAGCACAACGTGCTCAACGCGAAACAACACGAACGCGAAGCCGAGATCGTCGCGCAGGCCGGACGCTTCGGTGCGGTCACGATCTCGACGAACATGGCGGGTCGCGGCACCGACATCGTGCTCGGCGGAAACGCCGAGTTTCTCGCGCTGGCCAAATGCGCGCACGACAAGGAAAACCCCGAGTACGCGGAGTGGTTCGCCAACTTCGAGCGGCAGTGCCTGGCGGAGCGCGAGAAAGTGGTCGATGCCGGCGGCCTCCACATCATGGGAACCGAACGCCACGAGAGCCGTCGCATCGACAATCAGCTGCGCGGCCGCTCCGGCCGACAGGGAGACCCGGGTTCGAGTCAGTTCTTTCTGTCCCTCGAAGACGACCTGCTGCGGATCTTCGAGTCGGAACGCGTCGCCCAGTGGTGGGATCGCGTCGGCGTCGAAGACGGGGAAGCCATCGAGAACAGGCTGCTCACCCGCGTGATCGAGAACGCCCAGACCAAGGTCGAGGCGCGCAACTTCGACATCCGCAAACACCTGCTCGATTACGACGATGTCATGAACAAGCAGCGCCGGGCGTTCTACACCCGGCGTCGGACGCTGCTCGGCGATCACGCGATCCACGAGGAAGTGCTCGATATGGCGGAGGGTGTACTGGTCGCGGTTCTCGACGCCCATCTGCCGGAAAAGCGTGATCCCGGGGTCGACGAACTGGCCGTGTTGGCGACATCACTCGCGGCGCACTTCGGTGTCACGATGGACGCGACCCGGGAACCATTCATGGAGGGAACTCGCCCGGCGGCCGATCGAGATGCGCTCGGGCGCACCATCTTCGATCGCCTGACGGCGTTCCTCGAAGAAAAGAGCAAGCAGTGCAACGCGCTCGCCGAGGAGCACGCAGCGATCGGCTACCCGCGTTTCGAGCAGATGGAGCGCGACATCCTGCTGCAGATTCTCGACGCGCAGTGGAAGGATCACCTGCACACGATGGATGGATTGCGCGAAGGCGTGAGTCTGCGCGGATACGCGTCGCGCGACCCGAAGCTCGAATATCAACGCGAAGGTTACGCGTTGTTCGAAGACATGAACCAGCGCATCGACACGCAGGCCGTCGAAATCCTGTTCAAGTTTTCCCTCCCCGAGCTGCTCCCGCAGGCGCCCGCGCGCTCGATGCCTGGAGGCCCAGGCTCGGAGCGGCCGGAGGCCTCGGGTTCGAGGCCCGGAACGCGCCCCGGCGCGGGTTTGCGGCGTGCTCAGGATGTAGGCGCGAACAAGGTCGGGCGCAACGATCCGTGCCCCTGCGGGTCCGGTCGCAAGTACAAGAAGTGCTGCGGGGCACTCTGATTGCGCAACGCCAGATGACGCCCCCGATCGCAGTTTGCGTTCCCGGTTTCCGAGCCGCCGGAGTCCACTGCGGGATCAAACAGATTGGCCTCGATCTCGCGCTGATCGCGAGCGATGTTCCGGCTCGCGTGGCGGGTGTCTTCACGCAGTCGAGCGTCGTCGGCGCACCGGTCGAACTCACGCGCGCCCGCGTTCGCGGCGGCCGCGCGCGCGCGGTGGTCGTCAACAGCGGCGTGTCCAATGTGGCGATGGGCGAGCAGGGTCGTCGCGATGCGCTCGAGATGGCCGATTTCGCCGCGAAGCGGCTGGGCGCTCCGGCTGAACAGCTGCTCGTCGCGTCGACGGGTGTGATCGGAACGCGTCTGCCGATGCCTCGGATTCGGCGCGGGATTCGCGCGGCGACGGGTTCTTTGGCGGCCAGCGGACTGGGGGACGCCGCCGAGGCGATCCGGACCACCGACACCTATGCAAAGACCGCTATCGCGACCGCAGATGTGGACGGTTGCGCGGTGACGGTCGCCGGGATCGCCAAGGGTTCCGGGATGATCGAGCCGGACCTGGCGACGATGCTGTCGTTCCTGATCACGGACGCCGCGGTCGCGCCGGCGCTGTTGCGAAAGCTGTTGCGCGCCGCCGCCGACGAGAGCTTCAACCGTGTGACGGTGGACGGCGAGACGTCGACCAGCGACACCGTGCTGCTGCTCGCGAACGGAGTCGCGGGCAACCCCGTG
>CAZBSV010000213.1:0-19797 GCA_964494795.1 uncultured Spirochaetales bacterium
CGCGCACGCCGCGACGCGGGTCGCGTGAAGCAGGCGCTCGAGGCGCTCACGCGTGCAGCGGGCGACGAGCGCGCGAACCTGCTCGAGGTAGCACTCGACGCCGTGCGCGCGCGCGCGACCGTCGGCGAGATCTCCGAAGCGATGGAGAAGGTCTACGGCCGCTACCGCGCAGAGACGCGGATCATCTCGGGCGTGTACGCCGGCGCCTGGTTCGGCGACGCGGCGCTCGAGGCAATCCGCGCCGACGTGCGCCTCTTCGAGGAAGAGGAGGGCCGTCGCCCGCGCATCCTGGTGGTCAAGCTCGGACAGGACGGTCACGACCGCGGCATGAAGGTCATCGCCAGCGCGTTTGCCGATCTCGGTTTCGACGTGGATGTGGGCCCGCTGTTCCAGCTGCCCGCGGAAGCCGCGCGCATGGCGGTCGACAACGATGTGCACGTGATCGGCGTCTCGAGCCAGGCTGCGGGTCACAAGACGCTGGTTCCGGAGTTGGTCAAGCAACTCGAAGCAATCGACGCGACGAACATCGCCGTGGTCGTCGGTGGCATCATCCCGCCGAAGGACTATGAATTCCTGAAGAGCCACGGAGTGGCGGCGATCTTCGGGCCCGGGACTCAGGTTCCGCGCGCTGCGCGCGAGGTGCTCCAGGTGATCCGAGCTCGGAGCTCATGAGCCGGAGCATTCGCTCCGCGAAAGAACAGGCCGAGGCCATCCGGAGCGGCGACCGGAAGGCCATGGCGCAGACCATCACCCTGCTCGAGAGCAAACACCCCGAAAAGGCCGAGCGCGGGCGCGCGATCCTCGAGCAGCTCGTAACGCACACCGGGCACTCGATGCGGGTGGGCGTGACCGGCCCGCCCGGTGTGGGCAAGAGCAGCTTCATCGAGAGCTTTGGCATCTACCTGCTCGAACGCGGCCATCAGGTCGCCGTGCTCGCCATCGACCCGAGCAGTCCCGTCACGGGCGGGAGCATTCTTGGCGACAAGACCCGGATGGAAAGACTCGCTCAGGAGCGAAATGCGTTCATCCGCCCGTCGCCGTCGGGCGGCTCGCTTGGCGGTGTCGCAGAGCGCACCCGCGAGGCGATGTTGATCTGTGAAGCCGCGGGCTACGACGTCGTCATCGTCGAGACCGTCGGGGTCGGCCAGAGCGAAATCAGCGTGCGCTCGATGGTCGATTTCTTTTTGGTGTTGCTGCAGCCCGGTGCGGGTGACGAACTCCAGGGCATCAAGAAGGGCGTGCTCGAACTCGCGGACAGCCTGGTGGTCAACAAGGCGGACGGTGCGCTGCTCGAAGCCGCGGATCGTTGCGCCGCGGAGCACTCGCGCGCGCTGGCGCTGCTTCACGCGCAATCGCCAAACTGGACGCCGCGGGTGCTCACGGTGAGTTCGCTCCAGTCCAGCGGAATCGACGCCGTCTGGCAGGCGATCCTCGATCACACGGCGGCGCTCGAGGCGAGCGGCGAGCGGGAAGCGCGCCGCCGCAAGCAGGCCCAGGACTGGATGTGGAGCCTGGTCGAAGAGGGCCTCCGGAGCGCGTTTCGCGCCCACCCGGAAGTTTCGCGCCAGGTCGCGTCGCTCGAGCAGGCGGTCCAGAATCGCGAAATCACGCCGGCGTCGGCCGCCAGGGCGCTCCTGCAGGCGTTTCGTCCCTAGGAGTCCGGCAGCTCTCCGCCCCAACTGCTCGCTTCGGAACGCAGAACAATCCGCGATCGGCTGGGAGTTGGCGCTTCATTCGAGCCCACTACCTGCCGATGGAAGAAAAGCTACCTGCCGATGGAAGAAAAGTCCGGGCTCCCCCGGGCGGCTCGAGGGGATCGCGCCGATGGTCCAGATCAACATGACAGAGCGGGAGATCGCCGTGAAGGTGGTCTACTACGGGCCCGCGCTGTCCGGCAAGACGACCAATCTGAAAATGCTTCACGAGATGATCAGCAGCGATGCGCGCGGCAAGATGGTCACACTCGACACGGCCGACGATCGCACGATGTATTTCGACTTCCTTCCGATCCAGTTCGGCACCGCCAACGGTTTTTCGATCAAGATCAAGCTCTTCACCGTACCCGGTCAGGTGATGCACAAATCGACTCGAAAAGTCGTGCTCGCGGGCGCGGACGCCGTCGCGTTCATCGCGGATTCACAGCGCTCGGCGGCCGGTGCCAACGCTTATTCGTGGCGTGACATGGAAGCCAACCTCAAATCGAACGGCATCGATTTCGAGCAGATCCCGAAGGTTCTCCAGTTCAACAAGCGCGACATGCCCGACGTCAAGCCGCTCCAGGAGATCAAGGACGCATGGGGCGAGCTGCCGACCTTCCCGGCGGTGGCGCCGCGTGGAGAGGGCGTGCTGGAGACCTTCCGCGAACTCCTGTCGCTGCTGTATCGTGCGATCGATGCCAAGCACGGCTTCGGCGCAAAGTTTGGCATCTCCGAACAGGATTTTCTCAAGGGCGTCTTCGCCAACATCAAGCATCCCTGAGCGGGCGTTCTGCGTTTTGCAAAGATCGGGCTCGAACCGCGCACGCTGCGAATTTGACAGCGCAACAGGCCGCTGATAGCGTTCCTCGACCTCTCCAGGCCCGCACCCCGCACGCGTCTCGGAGCCGCTCAGTTCCGCTCAGTTCCGCTCAGTTCCGTCCGGGAGGCTCCCCCGCCGATGCCGAAATCCCGCCCCAATCTCCGACTCGAACACGCCCAGGAGGACATCCGGAAGGCGATCGCCTCGGTGGAGGCCGCCGTCGCGGATATCCGCATCGGCAAGATGGTCATCCTGGTCGACGACGCCGATCGGGAGAACGAGGGCGACCTCTGCATCGCGGCCGACAAGGTGACTCCGGAAGCGATCAATTTCATGGCGAAGTTCGGTCGTGGCCTGATCTGCCTCTCGCTGACCGAAGCAGCGCTCGAGCGTTTGAACCTCTCGATGATGGTTCCCGACCACGAGAACACTTCCGGCTTTGGGACGGCCTTCACGGTCTCGATCGAAGCGCGCCACGGCGTCACGACCGGAATTTCCGCGGCCGATCGAGCAACCACGATCCGCGTCGCGATCGCCGACGAAGCGAAGCCCAATGATCTCGCGCGGCCGGGTCACGTTTTTCCGCTGCGCGCGCGCGAAGGCGGCGTCTTGCGACGGGCGGGCCAGACCGAGGGTTCGGTGGATCTCGCGCGACTCGCGGGTTGCAAGGCCGCGGGCGTGATCTGTGAGGTGATGAACGACGACGGCTCGATGGCGCGCATGAGCGACCTGCTCGAATTCAGCCGCGAGCACGAGATCAAGATCGTCTCGATCGCCGACCTGATCCAGTATCGGCTGCGCACCGAAAAGCTAGTCTGGCGCGCCGCGGAAGCAGTGATGCCGACCGCGAGCGCCGGCGAGTTTCGCGCGATCGTGTACGAAAACGCGATCGACCACGTCGACCACATCGCTCTCGTGAAGGGCGAGATCGATTCCAACGAAGCGATTCTCGTCCGCGTCCACAGCGAATGCCTGACCGGCGATGCGTTTCGTTCGTTGCGCTGCGACTGCGGCGAGCAGCTCGAGGCCGCGCTCAAGATGATCGAATCCGAAGGTGGCGGCGTGTTGCTCTACATGCGGCAAGAAGGCCGAGGGATCGGACTCAAGAACAAGATCAAGGCCTACGGACTCCAGGACAGCGAAGGCCTGGACACCGTGGAGGCCAACGAGCGCCTCGGTTTTCCGCCCGATCTTCGCGATTACGGAGTCGGGGCGCAGATCCTGGCCGACCTCGGCGTGCACAGGATGCGCATGATCACCAACAACCCGGGCAAGCGCGCCGGAATCGAGGGCTATGGACTCTCGATCGTCGAACGCGTTCCTCTCGAAATCGTCCCCAACGAGAAGAATCTCGAATACCTTCGAACCAAGAAGGAGAAGCTCGGGCACGTGCTGCACCTGATGAGCTGATCGAAGACTGGGGCGACATTTGTTCGATTCCGTGGAATCCGTCGAGAAAGAGCTCGCGGACCTGAACTACATCTGCGACGCCAAGATCGCGACGGTCGTCTTCCTCGCCAAGCGACTGGAAAAACCCGTCTTGATCGAAGGCCCCGCCGGTGTCGGCAAGACCGAACTCGCGAAGGCGGTCGCCGCAGCAACCCGGAGCCAGTTGATCCGACTGCAGTGCTACGAGGGCCTGGATGAAGCGAAAGCCCTCTACGAGTGGGAATATTCCAAGCAACTGCTCTACACGCAGATCTTGAAAGAGCGCTTCTCGGACGTCATGCAGGGCGCGAAGACGCTGCGCGAGGCGGCCGAGCGCGTGGGGGAAGAGGACAGCGTCTTCTTTTCCAGGAATTTTCTCGTCGCGCGCCCGCTGCTGAAAGCGATCACGGCGGACGAGCCGACGCTGTTGCTGATCGACGAGGTCGACAAGGGGGACCCGGAATTCGAGGCGTTCTTGCTCGAGGTGTTGTCGGACTTTCAGGTCAGCGTGCCGGAGATCGGGACGATCTGCGCCAAGCAGCGACCGTTGGTCTTTCTGACTTCGAACAACAGCCGCGAGATGAGCGACGCCCTCAAGCGCCGCTGTCTCCACCTCTTCATCGACTATCCGAGCGAGGCGCTCGAGGCCCGGATTCTCGCGACCAAGATCCCGGAAATGGGAGAGAGACTCCGCGTGGAGCTGGTGCGAATGATGCAGGCGCTGCGCGAGCTCGATCTGAAGAAGACGCCCTCGATCAGCGAAACGCTCGATTGGGCGCGTGCGCTGTTGGTGCTCAACGCCAGGGATCTGGACCGCGAAATCGTCGAGCAGACCCTCAACGTCATTCTCAAATACGAGGGCGACGTTCGGAAGACCGAGGGCCAACTCGACAAGCTGCTCGCCAAGGCGGTTGCGAAACCGCGCGAGGCTGTGGAGCCGGAAGTGGCGCCGGCGGTCGCCGAAGCCGACAAAGACGCCCTCCACTCCGACAAAGACGCCCTCCACTAGGCGGGGCAGCGGACCGTGCAGAGACGCGTCCTCGAGTTCACCAACATTCTCCGAAGAGCCGGGATCCGGGTTTCGACCGCTGAGACGCTCGACGCGTTCGCGGCGCTGGAGCTGCTCTCGATCGCGGATCGAACAGGTTTTCGGGACGCCCTGTGCGCCACGATGGTCAAGCGGGCGGCGGATGTCTCGACATTCCATGAACTCTTCGAACTCTTCTGGACGGGCTTTCACAGCAGCCTGCGCGAGGCCTTCGAGCAGGCGTCTGCGGGCCTGCCCGAGCGCATGGATTTCGAGGCGCTGCTCCGACAGATCGCCGAGCGGATTCAGGCCATGCGGGGCGAGTCGCCGCAAATCTCGGATCTCGCGCGGGCGATGCTCACCGGTGACCTCGCTCGGCTCGAGTCGCTGATTCGAAACGCAGCGGAAGCGGCTGGAATCGAGCGGATCGAAAACGCGCTTCAGATCGGGTTCTTCAGCCGTCGAACGCTGGACGTCATGGGCGCCGAGGGGGCGGGCGACGAGCTTCGCTCGCTGCTGGGGCGACTGCGCGCCGCGGGAATGCCGGAGGAGGAAGCGGCCGCCCTGGGCCGCCTGATCGAAGGTCTGATGGACGCGATTCGCAGGAGTGTGCGCAACTTCACCGAGCGCGAGATCCAGCAGCGCAATCACGACTACATGGAGAAATTCAGGCAAGCGACGCTCTTGGAGAAGAGTTTCTATCACCTCACGGAAGACGAGGTGAGGAAAATGCGTGAAGTCGTCGAGCGGCTGGCGCAGAGAATCAAGAACATCCTCACGATTCGGCGCAAGCGAATGAAGCGCGGCAAGCTGGATCTGCACCAGACGCTCCGGCGCAACATGTGCCATGGCGGAATTCCATTCGAATTGGTCTGGAAGCAGCGCAAGAAGGATCGCCCGAAACTCGTGATCCTATGCGACGTATCTTCGTCCGTCGCGAATGTATCCCGCTTCATGCTGCAGTTTTGTTATTCGCTTCAAGAGGCGTTCACGCGGATTCGCGCGTTCATCTTCGTCGCGGAAATCGGCGAGGTGACCCACCTCTTCAAGGGCGCCGAGATCAGCGAAGCCATCGAGCGGGCCCTGCAGGGGGGTGGGGTCGTCAACGTGTATACGCGGTCCAACTTCGGAAACGCGTTCCACGTGTTCGCGCAAAACTACTTGGGTGCCGTCGACAAGAAAACCACGGTCCTCGTCCTCGGCGACGCGCGCAACAACTACAACGACGCCAAGGCCTGGTGCCTGCGCGAGATCCACGACAAGGCCAAGGACGTGATCTGGTTGAACCCGGAGAACCCGAACGCCTGGGGGTTCGGCGATAGCGTGATGGGGCGCTACATGCCGTTCACCGATGTCGCGGAAGAATGCCGAAATCTCCGACAGCTATCCGAGCTGGTCGACCGCCTGCTTTTGCACTGATCGGCAAGCGGGCTGCGAATGCGGAACGAGCGCAGTCGCGCTCCAATCGAGTGGAGCCGAACGCCAAAGAGTGGAGCCCGAGCGTCAAAGAGTGGAGCCCGAGCGCCAAAGAGGGAGCCCGAGCGCCAAAGAGTGGAGCCCGAGCGTCAAACGAGAACTGCCCCGTCGTTTCCGACGGGGCAGTTGCAAAGAAGGAGGGCGGTGGATGGATGATGGGGGGTGAGAGGTTGGACATTTCGGTCAGAAATGCCATATCCACCGCCGCTCCCAAACTTGAATCTTGAATCTTGAATCTTGAATCTTGGGATCTTGGATCTTGGGATCTTGGATCCTTAAATTCTTAGATCCTTAGATTCTCAGATTCTTGGATTTTTGGATCCTCGAATCTTGAGGAAGCTTTGGTCGGGCTGTCGGGGACCTCCTGCTCGACGAATGGGCTCAGTATGGGGCGGCCAGAGCGATTAGTCAAACCGTATTTGTGAATCATTCTACTCGGACTTTAGAAATCGAAAAACACATTTAATTACAAATAGTTCAAACGACATGTGAAGGCGGAATCTAGATCGTGAGTGCCCTATAGTCGTCGCTTTGGCCTCGAATTCGCCTCGCTTTCGCCCCGAATTCCCGTCGCTTTGGCCTCGAATCCGCCCGAACTGGCCGTTGCGGCTCGTTCCGGTAGCCTCACGCAGCCTCCCCCCGCTGGAGATCCCCGGGTGCGGGGAGACAGACCCCGCAGTCGATCGCCCGCACGCGCAATCAGGCTCTCGGAGGGCTCTTGATCAAAACCCAGCGCTTTTGGATCCGCACCCACGGCTGCCAGATGAACGTTCACGACTCGGAAAAAGTCGCGAACCTGCTGCTCCACGACGGCTGGGAGTCGGCGTCGAGCGTCGACGAGGCGGATCTCCTGATCCTCAACACCTGCTCGATCCGGGACAAAGCGGAGCATCGCCTCTACAGCGAGTTGGGGACGCTGCGCGAGTGGAAGGCTTTCGCGCCGGGCCGAAGCATCGGTGTCGCGGGCTGCGTCGCCCAGCAGCAGGGCGATGCATTGCTGCGCCGCTTCCCGCAATTGGATTTCGTCTACGGCACCCACAATCTGCGCCGGGTTCCCGCGATGGCGGCCGCGGCGCTGCGCGGGGTGCGCGATTCGAACACGCACGAGAGTCGCGCGCAGGAGCGCTTCGATCTACCGGCGCGACACCCATCTCTGGTGGGCAATCGAGCCGGGCGCGCATTCGTGACCGTGATGGAGGGCTGCGACATGTTCTGCAGCTTCTGCATCGTTCCAGCCACGCGCGGGCGCGAAATCAGCCGGGCCGCTGCGGCGATCGTTGCCGAGTCCCGCGATCTCGTGGCATCGGGGATTCGAGAACTGACGCTGCTCGGCCAGACCGTGAACGCCTACGCTCGACACGATCGGCGCCGGGCCGCGGCGCGCGCGCAGCGCGACGCGCGCGATGCGTCGCCCGCTGACGAGCCGGAGTCGTTCGCGGCCCTGCTCGGGTGCCTCGCGGAGATCCCTGGCCTCGCGCGGCTTCGTTACATCAGCCCGCATCCGATCTTTTTCGATGCTGATCTGATACGCGCGCACCGCGAACTCGAACCGCTATGCCCCCACGTTCACCTTCCCGTGCAGAGCGGATCCGACCCGATCCTCGCGCGGATGAGGCGACGGTATACGGCGAGCGAGTACCGCCGCCTGGTCGACCAATTGCGCGCCAGCCGTCCGGACCTCGCGATCACCACGGATTTGATCGTCGGATTCCCGGGTGAAACCGATGCTGACTTCGCCCAAACGCTCGCGCTGGTTCGCGATGTCGCGTTCACGGATTCGTTTTCGTTCAAGTATTCACCGAGACCCGGAACCGCGGCCGCTGCGTACGAGGACGCAGTTACCGAGTCCGTCGCGCAGGCGCGGTTGGAGGAACTCCAGGATCTTCAGCGCGCGCTGACGCTGGACGCCCATCGGGCGCGAGTCGGAGAGACCACCGAAATTCTGGTGGAGGGGCCGAGCCGCCGCGCCGGTGCGCAACTCTCCGGGCGCGACCCATTCCACCGGGTCGTCAATTTTGCAGCGGAGGCGGACTCCGCGCCGGCGCCCGGCAGCTTGGTCCGAGTCGAGATCGTGGATGCGACCCCGCACTCGTTGATCGGTTGCTGGGAACCCGGCCGCACAAGCGATCGAGGCGCGCGGATCGTGAAGATGGGCGCGCCCATTGCCGATGAGCGAACTGCCGTGATCGGCAGTTAGGGGCTCCGCGCCTGCTGGCGCGGGACGGGGGTGGCACGCGGGCGCACTGGAAACGCCGGTGCGGTCCGCGCGTTTGAGGGGAATCGGATGCCCAAAGGCCGCATTCTGGTCGTGGACGATCAGCGTTACTTCCGCGAGTTGCTGGAAGGAATGCTCACCGATGCCGGCTTCCAGGTGCAGACCGCCGAAGGAGCGGAAGCGGCGCTCCGCGTCCTCGAGCACTCCAGCTTCGACATCCTGTTGACGGATCTCGTGATGCCCCAAATGGACGGGAACGAACTCGTCCATCGCGTCAAGCAGCGCAACCCCGATCAGGACATCGTCGTCGTGACGGGTGTGGTCGACGTCAAGGCTGCGGTCGATGCGATCAAGCTCGGCGCCTGCGAGTACCTGCTCAAACCCTTCGATCGCGAAGCGCTGGTCAACACCTTGGAAGGCGTATTGCACAGCCGCCGTCTGCGCAACGAACATGAGAAGCTGCTGAGCGAAAATATCGAATACATGGACGAGCGCAGCCTGCTCGGTCGGGCGACCGCGCTGTTCTCGCTGCTCAGCATCGAACCGCTCGCGGAGCGGATCGTCGACGGACTTTGCGTCGAGACCGGCGCGCAGGGCGGGGTGCTCTGGGCCGCGATCGATCCGGCGTGCGACGGCCTGGAATTGGTTTCCGCGCGCGGCTTGGTGCGCATGGACGACGAGCAGGAGCGGGTGGCGTTGTCCGACCTCCCGGCGGAGTTCGCCGATCTGAGTGTGAGGTCGGCCGTCCTCCACTGGGGCGATCGCGAGGGGAGCGGGCGCGAAGCGCTGTATCTCGCGTTGCGCGACGAATCGCGCATGCTCGCCTTGATTCGACTGACGGACAAAGTGGGCGGAGAGGAATTCGATCCCATCGACCGATCTTGTGCGGAGAAATTCGCGCAGTTCGCCCAGACGGCAGTCTGCAACGCGCTTCGCTATCGGGCGCTGGAGCGCCGGTTGGTCGAAGGCTCGGCGACGGGCGCGTCCGATTTCGAGTACTTCCACAACACGGTGCGCAACGAAATCGAGAAGGCGAATCGCCACGGGCGCTGTTTTTCGATCATCAAGGTCGAGATCGGGCCGCTCGGCGGCTTGCGCGCTCGATTTGGCGACGAGGCGTTTCGCCAGTGGATCGGCAAGGCGGTCGCGCAGTTGACGCGGCTCCAACGTTCGTCCGACCTGCTCTCGATCGATGGAGAGGGGGCCTTTCTCGTCCTGCTTCCGGAGACGGACGCACTGGGGGCCGCAATCTTCAAGCGGCGCGCATTCGACGAGCTTCAGGCCAGCGACGTGCTCGCGATTCTCGGGCCGCGAAGTCGGGCCAAGATCCACGTGGCTGCCGCGAGCTACCCCTCGGACGGAACCCAGCTCGAGTCGCTGCTCCGATTGCTCGACGATCGCATCGAGAGCGAGGGATCGAGCTGGGTGCGCGAAATGGTGCTCGAAGACACATCGATGGCTGCGTGTCTCGCATCGCTGCTCGAAGGGGGAAGCGAAGAGCGCAAGGAGACGCTCGTCCAGATCGCAGAGTTTCTCCTCGCTGAGCCGTGCCGAAGATCGAAGACCCGCTCGCTGTTGTTTGCGGCGCCCGGCGAATTGCTCCGCGAGTCGGTGCTCGGCGCAGTCGATGTATTGCGCGGCCGCTGCGGGCAGACTTCGATCCGGATCCTCGGCGAACCGCCGAAAGCGGATTCGAGCGAGCCCGCGGATTCGAAGATTCAGTGGCTGACGCCGCGCGCGTTCGGCGAACTGCCGGCGTTCCTGATCTACTTTGGTGAAGGCTCCAGCTACGCGATGGTTTGTGAAGACGCGCCTAACCGTGATCGGGCGCGCTTTTTCCAGACGAGCGACCGCAATCTCGTCGAGCATCTGGCATTGCAGGCCGAGCGAGAATTTTGCGAATCCGGGGGCGATTGAGCGTGTCGGTTCTCATCGCGGACGGTGATTTTCAGCGCGGCAAGCGCGTCGCGGCGGCCTGCGAGCAACTCGGGCTGCGCGCAAAATTCGTCCCGCACGGAGCCGCGGCACTCGAGAGCGCGCTGCTGGAACCTCCGCTCGTGTTGATCGCGCAGTTTGGCTTGCCGCTGATCGATGGCGCCCAGCTCGGCGGAATCCTGCGCGCCAATCCGCGCACGCGCACGCTGGGTCTGGTTTATCTAGCCGACAACGTGATCGAAGCGTCGCGCAAGGCCGTCGGCGGCGAGATCTTTGGACCCGTGCTCGACACCGATGCGATCGCGCGCTGCGCAAAGACCCTGGTCGAAGCGCGCAGCCGGGGTGCGGCGGCGGGCGCAGCCGCAAGCGAGGAAATCGGCGGCGTCGAAGGGCAGCTCTCGCAGCTTCCGCTGGCGGATCTGCTTCAGCTGTTTCACGTCAGCCAGAAGAGCGGAAGCGTCGCACTGCGGCGCGGCAGCGATCCCGCAGCTGTGCAGTCCGGGCGCGTGCTGATGCGCGCGGGCGAGCTCGTGCATGCGGAGCTCGGAGCGATGACGGGCGAGAAGGCGCTGTTTCGCATGCTCGGCTGGGATCGCGGCGAATTTTGCTTCGCGCCGGGCGCAGTGACCGCGGAACCGACACTCGAAAAACCGACGCGCGCGCTGCTACAGGAGGGTCTGCGGCAGAATCAGGAGTGGGCGCGCTTCGCCGACAGCCTGCCGCCGCTCGACTCGTTCGTTCACCTGAAGATTCGCCGATCCTCTCTGCCGGTCGTCATTCAGCCGTTGACCCAGGAGGTGCTGCTGGTTCTCGAGGCCTACTCCTGCGTCGCAGACGTCGTCGACCACTGCTCGTTTCCCGACTATCACGTCTTGCGCACGCTTCACACGCTGATCGAGCGCGGGATGCTCGAGCTGCGCGATGAAGCCGAGGCGGTCGAGCCGCGCGGCGCGGAGCGCCTCTTCTCGGATGCGCCCGGTATTCGCCTGCGGGAGTGGATGGGCGTCGGCGAGATCCCGGAATCTGGGAATCGCGACGCGAGGCTGTTGGTGGTTGCGTCGGACCCCGCCGGATCGCGCGAATTCTGCCGGCTCGTGAAGAAACTGCCGGGTGCGACGCTGCGCGATCGCACGGATCCGAAGGCGAAGGACCGCCTCGGCGTGATGGGTCGCCTCGCCGTGGATGACGCGGTCGGGATCGAATTCGTGGAGGTGCCCGCGGACCCGCGCTTCTCCGCGCTGTGGCCGCTCGCCGCGCACGGCAGCGTCGGCATCCTGCTGGTTCTCACGGGCCCGGTGGCCACAGCCCTCGAGGCGGTTCGGCCGGTCACTCAAACACTGCGCGATGTCGCGCGCGCGCGGATCTTCCACCTGCTGCTGCTCGAAAAGGATGCGGGCGTGGAGGCCGATGCGCTGCGCGAGAACCTGTCGATCTTCGATGACAGCGCGCTGTTCCTGATCCCGATCGGGAAGGGCGCGACCGCGGAAGTGCTGCTCCGCGAAATGTTCCTCCGAATTCTCCCCTGAGCCGGGGCGATCGCCCCGAAAACCGAGCGCGCTCGCTGGCTTGACCTGCCCCAGCGCAGCGACTAGGCTGTCTGCCCAATTGGAGCAATGGAGCATTGGAGCGGCCATCCCGGAGCGGCAAATCGCGGAGCGGCAAATCGCGGAGCGGCAATTCGCGGAGCGGCAATTCGGGGTGAACGCAGCGCGCTCCTTCCATCCGGCAGCTAACGAGCGAGCGAAACAGCATCGACATGAGCGATAGCCCCATCCGCGAGGGTTTGACGTTCGACGACGTCCTCCTCGCGCCCGGCGCCAGCGATGTGCTTCCCGCCGACGTCAACCTCGGCTGTCCGCTCACGCGCGAAATCAAGCTGAACATCCCGCTCGTCTCGGCGGCGATGGACACCGTCCCCGAGCACGAGACCGCGATCTGCCTGGCCCAGAACGGCGGGATCGGCATGATTCACAAGAACCTGCCAATCCGCGCGCAGGCCGCCGAGGTCGACAAGGTCAAGCGCAGCGAGTCGGGCATGATCATCGACCCGATCACGATGCGACCCGAGCAGCGAATCTACGAAGCCCTAGAGGTGATGGCCCACTACCGGATCTCGGGCGTGCCGGTCACCCGCGAGGGCAAGGCCGTCGGAATCCTCACCAATCGCGATCTGCGCTTCGTGCGCGACACCCACCAGGAAATTTCCAAGGTGATGACGCGCGAGAACCTGGTCACGGTTCCGCCCGGCACGACGATTGATCGCGCCAAGGAGCTCTTGCACGAGCACCGGATCGAAAAGCTGCTCGTGGTCGACGGCCAGGGCATGCTCTGCGGCCTGGTCACCATCAAGGACATCGAGAAGAGCGAGCGCTTCCCCTACGCGTCGAAGGATTCACTCGGCCGACTCTTGTGCGGCGCCGCGGTCGGGGTCGACGAACAGCGCCTCGAGCGAACCCAGGCGCTGGTGGATGCGGGCGTCGACGTCATCGTCGTCGACACCGCACACGGACACTCGCAGGGGGTGATGGACGCCATTTTGTCGCTGCGCCGGACGTTTCCAGATCTGCCGGTCATCGGCGGCAATGTTGCGACGCCCGAGGGCTGCGAAGCGCTGATCAAGAACGGCGTATCGGCGGTAAAGGTCGGAGTCGGCCCCGGGTCGATCTGCACCACGCGCGTGATCGCGGGAGTCGGTATTCCGCAATTTACCGCGGTGCTCGAGTGTGCGGCCGTCGCGAAGAAGGCCGGCGTGCCCGTGATCTCCGACGGAGGCATCAAGTTTTCGGGCGATGTCGTCAAGGCGCTCGCGGCCGGAGCGTCGACCGTGATGATCGGCGCGCTGTTCGCCGGAACCGATGAGGCGCCCGGGGAAGTCGTTCTCTACCAGGGGCGCTCCTACAAGGTGTATCGCGGCATGGGATCGCTCGGCGCGATGACCGACGGCAGCGCCGATCGCTACTTCCAGGCCGATGTGCGGGATCGCTCGAAGCTCGTGCCGGAGGGAATCGAAGGGCGCATCCCCTACCGCGGGAGCCTCACGAGCAACATCCACCAGCTGATCGGGGGCCTGCGGTCGGGAATGGGCTACGTCGGCGCGCCGGATCTAAACGAACTGCGCCGACGCGCGCGATTCATTCGGATCTCTGCTGCGGGGCTCCAGGAGAGCCACGTGCACGACGTGATCATCACGAAAGAAGCTCCGAACTATCGAATCGACTAGGTTTCGATCGAAACCAGCGCAGACCCAAGCGCTTCCGTCGTCGAGCGACGGACGCCGTCTCGGAGTGGAAGAACCGCGAATGGCCCCGGCATCTCAGCAGCGCGAATTCCAAGGCGATCGCATCATCGTGCTCGATTTTGGCGCGCAGTACAGTCAGCTGATTGCGCGGCGCATCCGAGAGCACGGCGTGTATTGCGAGATCCACCCCGGAAGCCTCGATGCAAAGACCGTGCGCGCGTGGCATCCCGTGGGCATCGTGTTGTCCGGCGGGCCCTCGAGCGTGCTCGACCCTGGCGCGCCGCGCTTCGACCCGGCGCTGCTCGAGATCGGCTGCCCGGTGCTCGGGATCTGTTACGGCCTGCAACTCCTCGCGCATCACCTCGGCGGGCTCGTCGAAAAGGCGGACGACCGCGAGTATGGACGCGCGCTGCTGAAGATCGAGCGCGACGATCCGCTGTTCGCGAACCTCGAAGGCGGCGTCGAGCGGGTGGTCTGGATGAGCCACGGCGACCGCGTGCTGCGTCTTCCCGAGGGCTTCGAAACGCTCGCCACGAGCGATGGTTCGCCGTTTGCGGCCGTGCGTCACCGGGATCGGCCGCTCTGGGGTGTGCAGTTCCACCCCGAGGTCGCGCACACGGACGGCGGCAGCGCGATGCTCGCGAATTTTGCGCTCGGGATTTGCGCGGCGCGGCCGGGCTGGTCGATGGATTCCTTCATCGAGGATGCGATCGAGCGGATCCGCGCGCAGATCGGTGCGGGCCGCGTCATCTGCGGGCTGTCGGGTGGCGTGGATTCCAGCGTGGCCGCGGCTCTGGTCCACCGGGCGGTCGGCGATCGGCTGACCTGCATCTTCGTCGACAACGGTTTGCTGCGCGCGGGAGAGCGCGCAGAAGTCGAGCGGCTCTTCCGCGATGCGCTCGAACTCAAGCTCGTGACCGTACCGGCCGAGGATCGCTTCCTGCGCGAACTCGCGGGCGTTGCGGATCCCGAGCAGAAGCGAAAGATCATCGGGCGCGTCTTCATCGAGGTCTTCCAACAAGAGGCCGACCGGCTCGGCGGCGCGGATTTCCTCGTGCAGGGCACCCTCTACCCCGACGTGATCGAGAGCGTGTCCGTCAAGGGACAGTCCGTCACGATCAAGACCCACCACAATGTCGGCGGACTTCCCGACGGGATGCGGCTCGCGCTCGTCGAACCGCTTCGCGAGCTTTTCAAGGACGAGGTGCGCGAAGTCGGCCGCAAGCTCGGACTGCCCGAGTCGGCGATCGGCCGCCATCCGTTTCCGGGACCGGGACTCGCGGTGCGCATTCTGGGTGACGTGAACGCCGAACGGCTCGCGGCGGTTCGCGCGGCCGATGCGATCGTGACCCAGGAGATCGTCCGGGCGGGCCTGTATCACGAGATCTGGCAGGCGTTTGCGGTCTTCCTGCCGATCCAGAGCGTCGGCGTGATGGGCGACGGGCGCAGCTACGAGAACGCGATCGCCGTCCGCTGCGTGACGTCCGTCGATGCGATGACCGCGGATTGGGCGCGGCTGCCGGACGACGTGCTCGCGGCGATCTCGAGCCGGATCATCAACGAGGTGAAGGGAATCAATCGCGTCGTCTACGACATTTCCAGCAAACCGCCGGCGACCATCGAGTGGGAGTGACGGGGCGAGATCGGCACGCTGCTGGACCGCGCGTGGCCGCCGCGTCCGGGGAATAGCCAGGTGTCGAGCAACAACCCTTTCGTTCATCTTCATCTACACAGCCAGTACTCACTGCTCGACGGCGCGATCAAGATCAACCCGCTGTTCGAGCGCGCCAAGGCGCTGAACATGCCGGCCGTGGCGCTGACCGATCATGGCAACCTGTTTGGCGCGGTGGAGTTCTACGAGCGCGCGCGGGAATCCGGCATCAAGCCGATCCTCGGCTGCGAGGTCTATCTCGCGACCGGCTCGCGCTTCTCGAAGGAGAAGCGCGAAAAAGACTCGAGCGGCTACGACGCGATCAATCACCTGCTGTTGCTCGCGAGCAACCAGACCGGCTATCGAAACCTCGTCTATCTGGTTTCGAAGGCCTACCTCGAGGGCTTCTACTACAAACCCCGGATCGATCTCGATCTGTTGCGCGAGCGGTCGGAGGGATTGATTGCGACCTCGGGCTGCCTGTCGTCGATGGTCTCGCGCGCGATCGTGGGCGGCGAGCTGCGCGAGGCCTGGCGTCTCGTCGAAGAGTTCTCGCGGATCTTTCCGGATCGATTCTATCTGGAACTCCAGCGGCACGGGATTGGCGACCAGGACCTCGTGAACGCCGAGCTCGTGAAGATGTCGATCGACATGGGCCTCCCGCTGGTCGCCACCAACGATTGCCACTATCTGCGCAAGGGCGACCACGAACACCACGAGGCGTTGCTCTGCATTGGCACCGCGAGCACACTCGAAGACCCCAACCGCTTCAAGTTCGACGGACAGGGCTTCTACCTGAAGTCGGGTGACGAAATGGCGGAAGTCTTCCGCGACCACCCGTCCGCGCTCGCGAACACACTCGAAATCGCCGAACGCTGCGAGCTCGATCTCGGCATCGACACGGGCGAATACCACTTGCCGGATTTTCAGGTTCCGGCCGGAACCAGCAAGAACGAGGTGCTCGAGGCGGCCGCGTGGCGCGGACTGCGCGAGCGGCTCAGGCTCGAGCCCGACGCGCCGATCCCGCCGAAGCTCTCTGTCTACAAGCAGCGGCTCGAGCACGAGCTCGGCGTGATCGGGCCGATGGGTTTTGCGGGTTACTTCCTGATCGTGGCGGACTTCATCGATTTTGCGCGCCGCGAGCGGATTCCCGTCGGCCCCGGGCGCGGCTCTGCGGCGGGCAGCCTCGTGGCCTACAGCCTCGGAATCACCGGCATCGATCCGATCGAGTACGACATCATCTTCGAGCGCTTCCTGAATCCGGAACGAATCTCGATGCCCGACATCGACGTCGATTTCTGCATGCGCGGTCGCGATCGGGTGATCCAGTACGTGTCCGATCGCTACAACGGCGAAGGCGACGACGAGATGCGGGTCGCGCAGATCATCACGTTTGGCAAGCTCCAGGCGCGCGCGGCGATCCGCGACGTCGGGCGGGTGCTCGGCATGCCCTACGGGGACGTCGACCGCATCGCGAAGATGGTCCCCGAGACGCTCGGGATCACGCTCGACGACGCGATCGAACAGTCCGCGGATCTGCGCACGCGCGCCGAAGCCGACGGCCAGGTCGCCCGCTTGCTCGAGACCGCGCGCGGCCTCGAGGGCCTGACGCGCCACGCTTCCACCCACGCGGCGGGCGTCGTGATCGGCGATCGGCCGCTGATCGAGCAGGTGCCCCTTTACCGCGATCCGAAGTCCGGCGACGTGATGACGCAGTTCGACATGCGCTGCGTGGAGAAACTCGGCCTGATCAAGTTCGATTTTCTCGGGCTGAAGACGCTCACCACCATCGCGGACACCGAGCGCAGGATCCGCGAGACGCGCGATCCGGAGTTTCGGATCGAGGACATTCCGCTCGACGATACGAGCACCTATGCGCTGCTCTCGAACGGCGACACCGAAGGCGTATTCCAGGTCGAATCCGCGGGCATGACCGACCTCGTCTCCAAGCTGCGACCGCAGAACTTCAAAGAGCTGATCCCGATCGTCGCGCTGTACCGGCCGGGGCCGCTCGGTTCCGGCATGGTGGACGACTTCATCAACCGCAAGAACGGTTTGACGCAGGTCGAGTACCTGCTCCCGGAACTCGAGGAACTCACCGCCGAGACGCTTGGCGTGATCGTCTACCAGGACCAGGTGCTCCAGATCGCGAATCGACTGGCGGGTTACAGCCTCGGCGAGGCCGACCTGCTGCGCCGCGCGATGGGAAAGAAGAAGGCGAAAGAGATGGAGCAGCAGCGCGAGCGCTTCGTGTCGGGCGCCGTCGCGCGGAACATCGATCGCAGCAAGGCGGAAGAAGTATTCAAGCTGATGGCCGAATTCGCGGGTTACGGCTTCGCAAAATCCCACTCCACCGCCTACGCGCTGATCACCTATCAGACCGCCTACCTCAAGGCGAACTTCGTGCGCGAATACCTCGCGGCCGTGATGACCACGGAGGCGGGCAACAACGACAAACTGGGGCGCTACATCGGCCACACCCGCCAGCGCGGGATCGAGTTGTTGCCGCCGGACGTCAACGACTCCGCGCGCGATTTCAGCGTCGTGAGCGAGGGCATCCGCTTCGGGCTCGCTGGCGTGAAGAACGTCGGAGAGGGCGCGATCGATTCGATCCTCGCCGCGCGGGACGGCGAGAGGGGGCGCTTCAAGAGCCTGTTCGACTTCTCGGATCGGATCGATGGCCGCCGCGTCAATCGCCGCGTGGTCGAGAGCCTGGTCAAGTGCGGCGCGTTCGATTCGCTGCACGAAAATCGCGCGGCAGTCTGGGCGGCACTCGACACCGCTCTCGAGGCCGGTGCCGCCGCGCAGCGCGACCGCGAGATCGGCCAGGGCAGTCTGTTCGGGCGCGCAGGGGGCGGCGAGATCCAGCTGCCCGCGCTGCCGGAGGCGACCGAGTGGACCGAGCGCCAGCGGCTCGATCTCGAAAAGCAGGTGCTCGGCTTTTACGTCTCGGGCCATCCGCTCGCGGAAGCGGCCGACCGACTCGCGCGCTTCGCCGATCTCGCTTCCAACGGCGCGGCTGCATTCGATGGCCGGGAAGTGCGGGTCGGCGGGATCCTCACGGCGTTGCGGGAGACGCGCACCCGTCGGGGCGCGCTGATGGGCTTTGGGACGCTCGAAGATCTGCACGGGAGTTTCGACCTCGTGATCTTCAGCGAACCCTTTGCCCAGCACGCCAAACTGCTCAAGGGCGCCATCGCGGGCGACGGCCAGAGCGGCCCGATTCCGCTGCTGGTCTCTGGGACCCTCGAGGCGGGCGATCCGCCGAAGATCCTGGTCCGAGACGTGCTCGAACTCGATCGCGCGGAAGAAAAACTCTCCACGCAGCTGCAGGTCACGATCCGCGAGGACGAGGCGTCACCCGACCGGCTGCGCGCGCTGCGCGACCTGCTCGAGAAGAACCGCGGCGACTGCGAGGTGGTCGTGCGACTCGTGATCCCGGGTGAAAGTGAGACACTGCTTTCGCTAAACGATACACCCGGCGTCCGCGCCAATTCGGCGCTGCTGGCCGATGTCGATGGATTGTTCGGACGCTGCGTGACGGAGCTCTCGATTTGAACGCGATCTGCGGTTCGCACTTCTGCTGCGAAAACATCCACCGAGCGCCCACGCGCCCACGCGCCCACGCCCACGCGCTCGCGCTGCTGCTCGCGCTCGGCGCCATCGCCCAGGCGGCGGTCGCAGAGGCGCGAGACGTGATTCGCGTCGAGTCCGTTGGCGCTGTACCCGTCGGGCCGCAGTCCGCTTCGCCGCGAGACGCCGCGGTTCGCAGCGCGCTGCGCGATGCCGTCTGGCAGGTCGCGCACGAACTGCTCGGCGCCGGCGCTGGGCATGACGTTGGCGACAACCTCGGCGAAGCTGCGGACCTCGAGGCGGACGCGCAGGAGCGCGCCGAACTGGAGCGCATCCTTGGAAGCGATCCGCTCGCCTACGTGACTCGATTTCAGGTCGTCGAGGACCGCGGTGCCGGCCCGGCCCTGTTCGGCGCTGACCCCGACGTCGACACCGAGTACGTGGTGATCGCGAGCGTGTTCGTCGATCGCGACCGGATCCGCGAGCGGCTCGCGCGGGCCGGGGTCGCGTTGGCTCCGATCGACCCCGCGCCTCAGCTCAAAAGCCGCCTGATCCTCGAGGGCGTCGACGAGCACTGGGTCTACGCGGAAATCCGCAGGGTCCTGCTCGAGGAGTTGAAGCTGCGGTCCGCGATCCCGCGCGAGTTCACAGCCGGCCGCGCGGTGCTCGAGCTGAGCGCCGCTCAAGCGCCGAGCGAGGTTTTGGCTGCGCTTCAGAGTTCGCTCGCCGATCGGATG
>CAZBSV010000214.1:0-7446 GCA_964494795.1 uncultured Spirochaetales bacterium
ACGGGCTGACCGGCGACCTCGGTAATCCGATCTCCGGAACGCAGGCCCGCGCGGTAGGCCGGCGAATTGCGACCGACGACAACATCACGGCGAGTCTCGCCGACAACGCCACGGCCAGTCTCACTGACAACATCACGGCCAGTCTCGCCGACAACGCCACGGCCAGTCTCGCCGACAACGCCACGGCCAGTCTCGCCGACAACGTCACGGCCAGTCTCGCTGACATCATCACGGCTAACCGCCGCGTAGGCGGCCTCGAACGCGTACCAATCATCGACGGGCTGACCGGCGACCTCGGTAATCCGATCTCCGGAACGCAGGCCCGCGCGGTAGGCCGGCGAATTGCGACCGACGACGCCGACCATTGCCTGCGGGCGGCGGTGGTAGAGGCCCGACCAGCCCACCGCCAGGCTCTCGCCATACACATCCGAGGCCGCGCGCGATTCGAGCGCAAGCCGCGCGGACGCTTCGACGCCGTCGCGCTCGTATTGAATCGAAAGTTCTCCGCCGCTCTGCGCGCTGAGTGCATCGCTGATCTGCGTCCACCACTGCACGGGGGAACTGCCGATCGCCGTCACCCGGTCGTTCGGCCGCAATCCCGCTGCCGCCGCGGGCGAGTCCGCCTCGACCTCGCCGATCACCGCTTTGGCTTGCGGAAACCCCACCGCGAGAATGCCGGTGTAGATCACCACGGGCAGCAGCAGATTCATCGCCGGACCCGCGAAGATCACGAACAACTTCTGCCAGAGCGGTTTCGCGTCGAGGGTCTCCTCGGGGCTCGCGGAGGCCTCGGGGTTCTCATCGCCACCGGTGTTGTCGTCGAGCATCTTCACGAAGCCGCCTAGCGGGATCCATCCGACCACGTACTCGGTGTGACCGCGCACCCAGCGCATCCGGAACCTTCCGATTCCGACCGGAGAACCGAAACCGAGCGAAAACTTCAACACGCGGATCCCGCACGCCTTCGCGGCGAGAAAGTGACCGAGTTCGTGGACGAAGATCAGCACGCCGAGCATCACCACAAACGCAAATGCGTAACTCGAGGCCTGGAAGGCTCCGTCGACGAAGTTCACGCCGCGCCCCCGCAGCTGCTCGCGATCCACTCGCGCGCGCAAGTTCGCGCCCAGCCGTCCGCCTCCATCACGTCGGTGAGGTCGCGCAGCGGTCCGGCTTTGCCGCGGGCGACGTGCGAGTTGAGCACGGCTCCGTTGGTCACAGCGATCTCCGGAAAGCGGATCTTGCCTGCGAGGAATGCGGCGACCGAGATCTCATTGGCGGCGTTCACGACGGCCGGCGCCGCCTCGTCGCTGCGCAGTGCTTCGAACGCGAGGTCGAGGCACGGAAAGCGCTTGCGATCCGGTGTCTCGAAGTCCATCCGCGCGAGCGCGGCAAGATCGAGGCGCGGCAGATCGAGTTCGAGCCGCTCGGGATACGCGAGCGCCACCGCAATCGGCACGCGCATGTCGGGCAGACCGAGCTGCGCGAGCACCGACGTGTCGCAAAACTCGACGAGAGAGTGGATGATCGACTGCGGGTGGACGACGACGTCCACGCGGTCCGGCGGAATGTCGAACAGCCAGCGCGCCTCGATCACCTCGAGGCCCTTGTTCATCAGCGTCGCGGAGTCGATCGTGATCTTCGGCCCCATCGCCCAGTTCGGATGCTTGAGCGCCTGCTCGACGCTGGCCCTGGCGATCTGCTCGGCGGTCCATGTGCGAAACGGTCCACCCGACGCGGTCAGGATCAGGCGCGCGACGTCTTCGGGCCGCTGACCGCAGAGTGCCTGGAAGATCGCGCTGTGTTCGCTGTCGACCGGCAGCAGTGCGACGCCGTGCGCGTTGACTTCGCGCAGCACGAGCGCGCCGGCCATCACCATGACTTCCTTGTTCGCGAGCGCGACGTCTCGCCCAGCCCGGATTGCGGCGAGCGTCGGCGCGAGGCCCACCGCACCGACGAGTCCGGAGACCACCAGGTCTGCAGGATATTCTGCGACCGCCTCGAGCCCCTCATTTCCGATGAGCACTTCGACCCGCTGCACGCCGAGGCGCTCGCGCAGCTCGACGGCTCCAGCCGCATCGGCGACAGACACCAAAGCGGGTCGGAAGCGGCGAACCTGCTCGGCGAGTTTTTCGATGTTGCGACCGGCTCCAAGCGCTACCACCTCGAAGCGCGAGGGTGCGGCTTCGACGACGGCCAGGGTCTGCTCGCCGATCGAGCCGGTGCTTCCAAGCAGAGACAGGCGCTTGCGGGAGCGGGTCTCAGCGGTTGCCATCTCTCTCCCCGCGAACCTGTTCACTCGTGAGGCCGAATCGCCGCTCGCGGCGCTGGTAATCGCGGACGGCGTCGACCAGATCCCGCTCGCCAAAATCCGGCCACATCACATCGGTGCTGTAGATCTCCGTGTACGCGATCTGCCAGAGCAGGAAGTTGGAAACCCGCAGTTCGGAACCCGTTCGGATCAGCAGATCCGGGTCGGGAACCTCGGGGTCGTAGAGGTAGGCGGCGAACGTCTTCTCATCGATACTCTCGGGGTCGACCTTGCCGATCTCCGCATCGCGCAGCAGTTTTCGCGCCGCGTCGACGATCTCGGAACGCCCGCCGTACGAGAGCGCAAACACGAGAGTCATGTTCGAGTTGTTTCGGGTTCGCTCGATCGCTTCTTCGACCTTCTTGCGGATCCGAGCGGGCAAACGGTCCGGTCGGCCGATGGAGCGCAGCCGAATCCCCTTCTCCATCACCTCGTCGATTTCGAGTTCGAGGTAGCGCTCGAGCAACCCCATCAAAGAAGCGACTTCCAGCTTGGGCCGGTTCCAGTTCTCGAGCGAAAACGCGTAGAGGGTGAGCCAGTGGACGCCGAGATCGTTCGCGCTCCGGACGACCGCGCGAAGCGCATCGAGCCCGCGCTTGTGGCCCTCGTTTCGGGAGATGCCCCGCTGCTGGGCCCAGCGCCCATTGCCATCCATGATGATGGCAATGTGCTTGGGAATCCGTTCTTTGATCAACGAGGACTCCGTCATCGTCAAACCTGCAGAATGTCCTCTTCCTTTTGCGCTGCGACGGAATCGATTTCTTTCACCTTGGCGTCGGTCAGCGCCTGGATTCTCTTTTCTTCGCGGTGCTTGTCGTCTTGTGGCAGCGCTCCCGCGGACTCGAGATCCTTGAGCCTGGCAAGCGCTTCGCGACGCGAATCGCGGATACCCACCTTATGGTCCTCGGCCGCCCGATGCACGTGCTTGACGAGTTCCTTGCGCCGCGCTTCGGTCAGCGGCGGAACCGGCACGCGCACAACCTTGCCATCGTTGGACGGCGAAAGGCCCAGGTCCGCCTTCATGATCGCCTTTTCGATGCTTCCGATCGCACCCTTGTCGTAGGGTGAAACCACGATCAAGCGGGGATCCGGTGTGGTGAGGTTCGCGAGCTGGTTCAGTGGAGTCGGCGTGCCGTAGTAATCGACCTGGATTCCGTCGAGCAGCGCGACGCTCGCGCGTCCGGTGCGTATCTTCTGCAGTTCGGCCTTCAGGCTTCGAAGCGACTTTTCCATGCCCTCGCGGGCGTCTTCATGGACCCGAGCAGCATCGTCTGCCATGCTGGATGATTCCTCTCGCTCTTGGCTCGGAACTCCGGGTTCGACTCGCCCGAGTCTCCGGTGTTCCGCGCGCCTCTAGTCCTCGACTCTCGTCCCGATCGCCGTGCCGGCGGCAAGCTTTCGGAGATTTCCATCCTCTTCCATGTCGAACACCACGACGGGAAGCTTGTTCTCGCGACATAGCGCGAGCGCAGTCTGGTCCATCACCCGCAGATTCTTCACGAGCGCCTCTTCGTAGCTCAGGTGCGAGTAGCGCTTCGCGCTGGGGTCGGACTTCGGATCCGCGCTGTAAACGCCGTCGATGCCCTGCTTGGCCATCAGGATGACCTCGGCATGCACCTCGGCCGCGCGAAGTACCGCCGCGGTGTCGGTGGTGAAATAGGGATTTCCAGTGCCACCCGCGAAGACGACGATCCTACCCTTCTCGAGATGTCGGATCGCGCGGCGTCGGATGTAGGCTTCGGCGACGGTCTTGATCTCGATCGCCGATTGAACCCGGGTATCGAGGCCTTCTTTTTCGAGCGCATCCTGCAGCGCCAAGGCGTTGATGACGCTCGCCATCATGCCCATGTAGTCGGCAATTGCCCGATCCATCCCTTCGTCGGCGGCCGTGATGCCCCGAATGATGTTTCCACCGCCCACGACCACGCAGATCTGGATCCCGAGTTCGTGGACCTCGCGAATCTGCGACGCGGTCCGCGCGATGATGGTCGGGCTGATCCCGAAGCCCTTCTCACCGGCGAGCTGGCCGCCGGAAAGTTTGATCAGCAACCTTCGATAGGCGGCCTTCACGCCTCCCCCGCGTCTGCCTCGCCGAGCTTGTAACGCCGGTATCCACGCACGGCGATCTCCGCACCCAGCTTGGAACCGACGTCGCGCATCAGGTCTCCGATCGTGCGATCCGGATCCTTGACGAACGCCTGCTCGACGAGACAAATCTCCGAAAGGTATTTGTTGATCCGACCCTCGACGATCTTGTCGACCACGGCCGGCGGCTTGCCACTCTGGAGGGCCTGATTGCGAAAGATGGAACGCTCCGATTCGAGCAGCGCGGGATCGACACCCGACCGGTCCACCGCGACGGGACTCGGATCGGCGGCCGCCACGTGCATCGCGAGATCCTTCGCGAGCGCCTCGAGGTCTGCACCCGAGACGTCTGTCGCGAGCGCGACGACGACGCCGAGGTTTCGGCCCGCGTGGACGTATCCGCCCGCGACGCCGGAAGCGCCCGCATCGAGTCGCGTCACGCGCTTGACGACGACGTTCTCGCCCAATCGACTGATCGCAGCCTTCACCTTGTCGGCGACCGTCTCTCCGCCGATCGACGATTTGAGCAGCGCGTCCGGTCCATCGATGCTGGCGTCCTTCGCAACGGCAGCGGCGAGTTCGTTGCTGAAGTCGGCGAACAGTTCGGTGCGCGCGACGAAATCCGTCTCGCAGCCCAACTCGACCATCGCGGCGATCGGACCTGCGATCGCGATCGAGACGGCACCTTCGCTGGTCGCGCGCCCGCCGCGCTTGCCCGCCTTCGCGAGCCCGCGCTCGCGCAGCAGCTCGATCGCCTTCGCGATGTCGCCGCCAGCATCTCCGAGCGCTCGCTTGCAATCCATCATGCCCGCGCCGGTCTTTTCTCGCAGATCCTTGACCGACTTCGCTGAAGTCTCACCCACCGAAGCTCTCCCTGTTCGGTTTCCCGTTTCCCGTTTCCTGGTTCCCGTTTCCTGGTTCCCGATTCCTGATTCCTAATCCTCGGTTCCCGATTTCTGATGCCCGACTCCGCCGCCCCTTCTCATGCAGACCGTTCTCACGCAGGCCGTTCTCATGCGGACCGTTCTCATGCAGGCCGTTTTGCCCGTTCCGATTTCGCACTCGCGCGAGATCCACGGCGTTGCGCGTCGGATTCTCCGGCTCCGCGCCTGCCCGCTAGGCGCCCTCGGGAGCATCGAGTTGCGCGGTTTTAGGCGTCGACTCGGGCTCGCCAGCGGCCTCTTCCACGCGCGCAACTTCTCGCTTCGCGCCCCGCTTCTCGGCGACCTGCGACGCGCCCCGACCGCGGCGCGGCGGATGCTTGATTTCGACCACCACACGCCCCGAGCGGGCTGCGCCTTTGTCTCCTCGCCCGGGACCCTTTGTCTTTTCCCTCTCCGCCTCCTGCGATTGGATCCGATCGTTGTAGACGGCGGCACCCTCCAGGCAGGCGTTCGCCACCTTGGAGCAGTAGAGCTGGATCGCGCGGATCGAATCGTCGTTGCCCGGAACGACGAAGTCGATGTCCTGCGGGTCGCAGTTCGAGTCGACCACGGCAATGATCGGGATGCTCAGCCGACGCGCTTCCCTGACCGCGATCTCTTCGCAGTTCACATCCAAGATGAACAGCGCCTGCGGCAGGCGGGACATCTCGCGGATCCCGTCCAGGGATTTGCGGTATTTGTCGACCTGCCGATTCATCCGGGCGAGATCCTTCTTCGAGAGTTCCGACGACTTCTCCTCGTCGGCGATGGTCTCGAGCATCACCTTGAAGCGATCGATCGATTTCTTGACCGTCTTGAAGTTGGTCAGCATTCCGCCGAGCCAGCGGTTGTTGACGTAGTACTGGTTGGAGCGCTCGGCCTCGAACTTGATCGGCGCCTGGGCCTGTCGCTTGGTTCCGACGAAGAGCACCTTGCCACCGGACGCAGTGGTCTCGCGAATGAATTCGAGGCCACCGCGCAGTCGCGGCAGTGTCATGTCGAGGTTGATGATGTGGACGCCATTGCGCTCCCCGAAGAGGTAACGCTTCATGCGAGGATTCCAACGCGGAGTCTGGTGGCCGAAGTGGACGCCGGCCTCCATCAAATCGCGCAGCGAAACCTGCGAGTCGCCGCTCATGGCGCTGGCCGCGCCTTTGCCGTCGCTCTTGGCGGCACTGCTCCTGGCGACATTTGCGGGGGAGGTGGTGCCGGCTTCGGCGGAAGCCGGTGACTCAGCGGTAAAATCGGCCATGGTTCTACTCCTTCGCGGTTGTGCGTCCGCTCCAGCCCGTCATTCCCCAACCTTCTGAACTCCGACGGTTGTCCGTACGCGAGTGTCAGGGCACCGCAGGGGCAGCCTGGAACGTGAGAATTGTCCAAGGGTTAGCAGAGTCAAACGGCTCCGGCTACGCGTCTGCGAGCCTCCCACGCGCCGCCGCGAGGCGCGCGGGCCGCCACTCAAGTGGTGTATTCGGCATTGATCTTCACGTAGTCGAAGCTGAGGTCGCAGGTCCAGACGTGGGCGGACGCGCGGCCGGCCCCGAGATCGATGGCCACCTCGACCTCGGCGCTTGCCTGGAGGTTTCGAGCCGCCCGCCGGCGCGCGCCGGGCCCCGCGGAGGCGCCCGCGCGAAATACCGTCACCCCCGCGAGTCGCACGAGCGCGCGGTCTAGGCGAACTCGGACCTGGGCAGCACCGACCGTCTGCAGGATCCGCCCCCAATTGGCGTCGCCGCCGAACAGTGCCGTCTTCACGAGCATCGAGTTCGCGATCCGGCGCGCCGCCCGCTCCGCGTCGGCCGCGCTCGCGGCACCGTCGACCCGCACGCTCACGAGTTTGGTGGCGCCCTCGCCGTCCCGCGCGATCTCTCGGGTCAGCGCGACGGCTACCCGCTCGACCGCCGTTGCGAACGCGACCGCTCCGGGACTGCGGGAGCTGCGCAGTTCGCGATGGCCCGCGACCCCATTTGCGAATAGCAGCGCCATGTCGCTCGTCGAGGTCTCTCCGTCAACGCTCAGGCGATTGAATCCCGCGTTCGCGGCGTCGCGCAGCACGCGGTCCAGGTACGGCGCCGCGACTGCCGCATCGGTGATCAAGAAGGCGAGCATCGTCGCCATGTTCGGCTCGAT
>CAZBSV010000215.1:0-56630 GCA_964494795.1 uncultured Spirochaetales bacterium
GAGCGCGAGCGCCGCCAGCAAGATTGATGGGCTCGAACGGCGCTGTCCGTACACGCTGCGCTCCTCGCGGTTCGCGTGCCGCCGCTCGCTCCGCGGAAAATCCAGCAGAAATCGCATCTCGGCGGCGAGCGCGGCTTGCGCTGCGGTCGGCGCCGCGCTCCCGGGCGGTCGTCGGCAGTAGAGAATACGGGATCGGCGGCGGCTAAAAAGGATTTTCGGCGGGAATGGAAAAATCGATCGAATCATTGTGAAAACAGAAAGTTGGGGCTAGTTGTTCGAGTCGATTATGCGCTTTGGCTGGACGCGCGGATGGAGCGGATCACCCGCATGAAATCGCTCACTTCACCTATCCTCCGATTCCGCGCGCGTTTCCCGGGCGCCGGGCCCGCAGTCCGCGGGTGAAAAGGAGTCTTCATGGATCGGTCCGAAAGCGTTGCGCGCTTCACCCGCATGGAAGACGGCACGAAGCAGGAGTACGAGATCATCGAGCGCGCTCAGCAGCCGTTCGTGCACGGGCTCGCCGACCGCGTTCTCGAGCACCTCGAACGCCTCGCGGGAAGTTACGGCGGCATGCTCGTCGATCGCCTGACCCACAGCCTTCAAACCGCGACGCGCGCGCAGCGCGATGCGCGCGACGAGGAGTACGTGGTGTGCGCGCTGTTGCACGATGTCGGCGATCTGCTGGCGAGCCACAACCACGCGGACCTCGCGGCGGCGATTCTCAAGCCGTTCGTCTCCGAGCGCAACCTCTGGATCGTCGCCCACCACGCGATCTTCCAGGGTTATTACTTCTGGCATTTCGCGGGTGCCGATCGCAATGCGCGAGACAAATACCGCGACCATGCGTACTTCGCGGACGCCGTGGAGTTTTGCGCGCGCTACGACCAGTGCTCGTTCGATCCCGACTACGAGACGCTACCGCTCGCGCACTTCGAGCCGATGCTGCGGCGCGTTTTCGCAAAAGCAAAGTGGTCCGAGTACACGAGCAGCTGAGCGACACCGAGTCCGGAGTTCAAGCCGAGGCGAGCGCGCCGATCATCGCCTCGACGAGGGCATCGTGGCCGCGGCCGCTGCAGTCCAGTCGGATGTCCGCCCAGCGTTGGTAGAGAGGGCCGCGTTCGGCGAGCAGGCTGTCGAGATTCTGCCCGGGGCCGCGGATCACGCCGCGCTGGTCGAGGTCTCCGAGGCGCCGCTCGAGTTCGTCGAGCGGAACGTCCAGATAGATGCGGCGGCCGATCCGGCCCAGGTGCTCCATCGCCGCGTCGCTGTAGACGACGCTGCCGCCCGTGGCGATCACGGCGCTCGAACAATCGAGTGCGAGCACGATCCCCTCCTCGATTGCGCGAAAGGACGCGACGCCGCATCGCTCGATGATCTGCTGCAGCGGGGCACTCTCCGCTTGCTGGATCAGCAGATCCGTATCCAGAAAACTGCGCGCGGTGCGCTTGGCGAGCAGTACACCCAACGTGCTCTTGCCCGCTCCAGGCATCCCGATCAGTGCGACGTTGTCGCGGGGGCGGGTCATTGGAACCGCAGACTAGCGGAGCTGCGATCGCGCGGATACGCGGCGCTCGTGGTAGATCTGGCTTCCGCTGCGGCGAGGCGGCACGAGCGCTGGCATAAGTGTAGGATTCGGGCCGTGAGGGGCGCGGCGCGGCGCGCTCCCTCGGATTGGGTGCTCGGGTCGGGATTGCCATGCGGGATGGTCAAGCGGCTTTGAGTGTGTAGAAGTGCTTGGGCGTGCAAGCCGCAATCAACGGAAAACAGGAGACAGGCTGTGTTGTTGAGACGGATCGCAGTGATTGTTCTGACGGGGATCGCGCTCGGAGTGCCACCGGCCTCCGCCGACTCGATCTCGGATGGTACGATGGTCGCGATGACGATGGTCGGTGGCGGGGGGCTGGTCGCTCTTGGATGTGGTTTGCTCGCGATCAACACCCGCCCCGAGGAAGAGGATGACGCGGCATTCGACCGGCAGGGCTTCTACGTGGGTCTCTCGGGATCGAACGCGTTCGAGAATTTCGACGAGAGCGACGTACAGGACTTCGTGGGATCCCTGGGGCGAAGCGAGCTGCGGAGTGTTCGCGGCAACCCCGACTACAACAACACGCCGACCAATCCGAATGACGACGACCCCGGTAACTACGTGTTCAACCTCGACGACCTAGAGAGCGGCTCGATCGGCTTGGGCGTAAGCGGCCACTTGGGCTACCGCTGTCATCCCTGGGTGGCCGCCGAACTCCAGTTCGAGGTGGTGGACGACTTCCACGCGCAAACCTCGGAGGCACCGTCGACTCTGGTTCCGTCGGTTTTTCCGCCCGTAACGGGGCCGATCGACGTCAAGTTCGAGCCGCTGGTGTTCACCACGAACGTGAAGGCACACCTGCTGCAGGGCCGGTTTCAGCCGTTCGTTCTCGTCGGCCCGGGCTTCATGCGCCTCGAAACCAAGACCCGAGAGCAGACGAACACGATGCCCAACGCGAGTGATACGATCGTCAAATATGCTACGCGCTTCGGCGGAGGGATCGACATCTACGCCACCGAGAACGTGGTGGTGAGTCTCGACGCCTCCTATCTGATGCCGACCGGCAAGCTCGCGGGTTTCGACTACATCTCGATTGGTTGGGGTCTGCAGTACCGATTCTGAGGGCGCTGGCCTCGCTGGCATCGACGGAGTTTTCCGGGCGCGCAGCCTCGGGGAGCCGGGGCCCGCGCAGGCCGTGGCGAACCTGATCTTGCGAGTTCCCGGGCAGGGGGGCGCGCTCGCGCTTCCGAGCTGATTCGGCGCGTCGGGCATTCGATCGAAAACGCCACCCCGCGGCGCTGCTCGGGAGCTTTCGGGCGCGCGGTCGGACTTCAGATCAGCGAGAAATCAGGCAAAGATCAGCTTCCGATCAAGCGCGTATCCGGGCTGCGCTCTAGTTTGGGCGCGTGATTTCGCCAATCCTGGAAACGAGTCGAAATCGAGCTGCCGTGGGGAATCGGCGGCAAACCGATGATCTGTTTACATCGACTCGCCTCCTCGGAGCTTCCCGAATCGGGAGGAGCAGAGCCTCCTGACCGGGATGTAGGGGATGTAGGGTAGGGACCCGGCGGTGAAGGTGGGGACAGTCCCCACCGACCAACCTTCGCCGCTGGGTCCCAGATCCTTCGCCGCTGGGTCCCAGATCCGCAGCGCGACCAATCCCGACAGCCGTCCCAGTCCGAATCCTGACCCTCGCCGGAGCGAGGTATGCTTCACGCCCTCGCGTGCGAGCGCCGAGAATGCTCGGGCCCGGTCCGCCGCACCCGATTCGGAGGGCGAAACGATGAGCAGCTACCGCGCGAACGTGCTGGATCACTGCCACCCGCCACTTGAAGTTCCCTTCGGCCGGGAAGAGTATCGCGGGCGACTCGCGAAGATTCGCGCGCGGATGCTGGCCGACGAAATCGACGTGCTCTACCTGACCGCACCGGAGAGCCTCTTCTATGTGAGCGGCTACACGTGCGAGTGGTATCAGGCGCAGAGCCCGAAGGGTTGGCCGGCGACGAGCGGGATCGCGGTGCATCGCGACCGGGACGACTTCATTCTCTTCGATACGCCGAGCGAGAGCGTCATGCTGCGCTTCGTCACCATCGCGAACGACATCCGGATCTTCCCGATG
The DNA here is from genome assembly GCA_964494795.1 of uncultured Spirochaetales bacterium. Classification (GTDB taxonomy): domain Bacteria; phylum Myxococcota_A; class UBA9160; order UBA9160; family SMWR01; genus JACZVU01. The sequence continues at coordinate 3,645 of CAZBSV010000215.1, forward strand.
AGCGGCCGGCGCGACGGAATCGCCTTCATCGTCGATGAGCTCGCGGCGGCGGGCTGGCTCGGGGGAAGCGTCGGACTCGAGTTCCACTCCTACCGACCGAATCCCGCGATCAGCCAGCGCTTCAAAAGCGCATTCGAGTCAGCGGGCTGCACGGTTACGGATGGCAGCGACGTGCTCCGCGAGGTGCGCTGGGTGAAGTCGCCGCAGGAGATGAACTACATCGAGAAAGCGGGGTACATCGCGGACGTCGGGCTTGCTGCTGCGCGGGATACGATCCGGCCGGGCGTGACCGAGCTCGAGGTCTACGGCGAAATGATCCGCGCCATGGCCGCCGTCGGCGGTGAAAATCCGGCGATCACGCTGCCCGTGTTGTCGGGTCCGAAGGCCAATTGTGGCCACGCACTCGCCAGTCGCAGGGTGATCGGCCCGGGCGAGCAGGTAAACGTGGACGTCTGTGGCGTCTACAACCGCTATCACTGCAACGCCGCGCGCTCGTTCTACGTCGGCGCGCCGCCGCGCGAAGTGGTCGAGTTCTACGAAAAGGCCGCGGGTGCGATGGATCTGCTCGAAGGCTTGATTCGCCCCAACCTGCGGGTCGGCGACCTCGTGAAGACTCTCAAGAACTACTACGCCGATCAGGGGATCTGGGAAAACGCATCCTGGGTCGGCGGCTACGAACTCGGGATCGGATTTCCGCCCGATTGGGTGGGGAACTTCGTCTACGAGATGAGCCACGAGGACTCGAACGTGTTGTTCGAGCCGGGCACCGCGGTCAACTTCGAAAGCGTCTTCTACGCCCCTCGTATGTCCGGGCTCACCTATCTGATCGAAACGCTCTTGTTCAAGGGCGAGAGCGCGGAGATCGCCTCGCGCATGCCGCGCGGCCTGCAGGTGCTTTCCGGTTAGGCGGCGAGCGCAGACCGAAGCGCGGGCTCCAGGGTCTGCAAAAAACAATCCGAATCCCGATCATTTTCTGACACCAAGCAGCGACTGAAACCACTACCACTCTGTAGGGGCGGAATTGCGTGGGGCGGAATTGTGTGGGGGGGAATCGCGTGGGGGGAATCGTGTGGGGAGGAAAGGAGATCGACGATGTACAGACAGATTCGGGTCGTCGCTGGTGGGTGGATCGCCGCAGCCGGAGTTGCGTTCGCCGGCCAGGCGGAGGCCAGCGCGCTTTTCGGTGAGTTCCTCGGAGTCTTCAAGGGCAACGACAGCGAAAAATCGATCCTGCGCGACCTCGGATACGAGGTCCTCCGACTGGACCGCGTCGACACGTCGGATACTCCCTCGAGCGCATTGAGCCTCTCGGCCTCGGCCAGCAAGGACTGTGACGAAGCCATCGCTGGCGCCTGGCTATTTGCGGGCCCCGATCCCGTCGACCTGATCGCAATCAAGGCGGGCAATCGGTACGCGGTCTACCACTACATCGCCAATCGCGCCGATGGAGCCGTTGCTGCCGGGCTCTGGGATACGAGTCGACTGGGCGACAAGGAACTCTCCCATCTCAGCGCTTATCGCGTCGTTCCGGAGCCCGCGACCGCGGCGCTGCTCGGCACGGGGTTGGTATTGCTCGGTTGGGGGGCGTGCGCCCGGAATCCGCGGATCGCGCAGCCCTCGAGGGATTCGCGGGCGCCGCTGCCATTCCTGGCCAGCGCGTCCGGCCGCAAGCGCAGAATCAGTTCGTGAGATCCGTCATTCGAATACCGCGGTGCCGGTAAACCAGTTTTCCGTGATCGGCAGTAATCACCCATGGCAGCGTGACGCGCGTCTCGACGCTCTTCTCGGCATTGCTCGTGCGGTAGCTGCGGGTTCCGTTGACGCTCACGAGCGCGACGACGCGCCTCGGGCCCGTCGTTCGCAATTCGATTTTGGCGCTTTCGCGCTCGAGCGCGAGCGTCTGCGACATCTCGAGAATCCCGATCTTTCCGGTGCGCTTGGGCAGGCTCTCGAGCGCTGCGTCGCGCATTTCCTCGCCCATGGACTCGATGTGCAGTCGTTGGAGCTGCTCGAAGTTGGCGGAATCGAAGTTCTCGGTGCGCTCGATTTCGGCGATCGACTGCTCGATCAGCTGCGCTTGTTGTTCCGGGCTGAGGCCCGCGGCCAGCGGGTCCTCGGAAGAATCCGCACAACTCGCGAGCAGGCTCGAACCGAGCACGAGCGCGAGCCACGCGATGTAACCGCAGAGAGAAGCCCCGCGCGTCCGCCGGCAGAAGAAGCTCTTGATGCGTCGGGTCGTCACGATTCGCCCGAATCTAGGCTGCGCCCGGGTGTCCTGCAAGGGAGTTGAGTCCGCTCATCCGCGCGAACTGGATCGGGTTTCTATTCTTCTGGCAACTCGAGGAGCAGGGCTTGGTCGTCCGAACTTGCGATCAGGCCCCCCTGTTGGACGAAGTGTCCGAATCGCTCGGTGCGCGTCAGGATCTCGCCATTGCCGAACTTGGCGCTGATCGAAAAACCCAGATGGATGCGCGCGCCATCCGGGAAATAGCGGGTTTCCTCTCTTCCCGTCCAGGGGATGACGAAAGCGTGGGTCAGCGAGCTGCCCGGAGCGATCTTGGCGTCGACCAGCATCGCGTCGCGATGCAGGGTGGTCGACCAACTGCGCGGAACCGAGAGGTTTTCTTCGATCGAAACGAAGAAGCGAGCTTTGGAGATCGTCGCATCTTCGCTGCCCGCATTGGCAAAGGCCACGGTCGTGGCGAGCGATTCGAGGATTGGCGGAGTCCTCGCCGGATCCGACTCGCGACGCACTTCGAATCCGACGATGTCGGCGCGCAGCCTGTGTTCGACGGGTGATTCCGATCTCGTGAAGTAGAGCGCGACAGCGAGAGCCACGACGACCAGCGCGATCAGCGGCCCGAACTTGATGGCGGCCCGATTGTGGTGCTCGGTTCGTCGCATGCTTTCAGCGCGCCCGCGCGGACGCTGGGAGCGGGGATTTTCGCGCGGGTTCATCGATTCACCTCACTGCCTCGCCGCAGCGAGCCCGACAATACCAGAACACGCGGCCCTTGTATTTCGCGATCGAGCCGCCAAAATGGGCCGGACGCGCCCAGCGTGTATGGCAACGGCGCAGTCCGGTCCGGTATGGCAACCGCGCCGTTCGCGAAATGAATGGGAGCCCGTTTGGTCGACGGTGCGTTAACCCCTCTGCAACGGCGCCACAACCTCGTCGCGGTCACCGCCGCGATGGCGGTTACCGCGTTGATCTACGGCTTGAGTCTGCCTCTGCTCTCGCTGGTGATGCACGAGCGCGGCATCGACAGCAATCTGATCGGCTTGAGCACCGCCGTGCAATCCCTCGGCATCATGCTGGTGGCCCCGTTTCTCCCGGCCTACGTGAGTCGGTCGGGGCTCGCCAGCCCGATGCTCGGTGCGATCCTGGTATCGCTGGTGGCCTTCTTGTTGCTGCCTGTGTTCACGAGCGTCGTGGCGTGGTTCGTACTGCGCCTCGTGATCGGCACCGCGGGCGGCGTGCTCTGGGTCTGCGGTGACGCCTGGGTCAACGAAGTGGCCACCGATAAGATCCGCGGGAGGGTCGTCGCCGTTTACGGTGTGTCGGTCGCCGGGGGGTTTTCGCTCGGGCCGTTGCTGCTCAGCGTCACCGGCAGCGACAGCGCCGCTCCGTTTCTCGCCTCGAGCGCGATCATGCTCTTGTCGACACTGCCGCTGCTGCTCGTCATTCCCATCGCGCCGAGCATGCGCGGCGAAGTCATCGGCGGTTTGCACCGGTATTTCGCGCTGGCTCCGGTGCCGATGCTGATGTGCATGCTGTTCGCCGTATCGGAAGCCATTCTCCTGACCTTCCTTCCGCTCTACGGGATCGATCAGGGGCTCACGGAGACCCAGACCCTCTACCTGATCACGTCCATGGGCATCGGCGGAATGCTCGGTCAGTGGCCGATCGGTTGGCTCGCCGACCACATGAATCGGCTGCTGCTCGCGGGTCTGTGCATCCTTTGCGTGGCATTCGCTGCGCTCGCACTGCCGGCGGTGATCGCAACGCCGAGCCTGAACCTCAGCTTGATGTTGTTTTTGGGAGCGGCCGCGACCGCGATCTACACGATCGGGATGGTGATGATCGGAGAGCGGTTCAAGGGCGCGGACCTCGCCGCGGCGAGCGCGCTGTATGGACTGATGTTTGGAGCGGGCAGCGTCCTCGGTCCCCCGATCGGCGCACTGGCGATGGAATCGATGCGTCCGCACGGGATTCCCATTGTGATCGCCATCCTGTACGCGTTCTTCTTGCCGTGGACGCTGATCGCGCTTTTGCGCCGCCGCCGTCGTCGCCGCTAGCGGTTCGCACCGCGCGACACCGCGCGACACCGCGGGCTGCGCGGGAATTGCGCGCTCGTGGGCAAGCTCTGCGCGCGGGCTGCGCGTCTCCGTTTGAAATCCGCGAATGCGGCGAAGATCGCGCTCAAGGCCACCTCGGGGATCGTCGATCAGATGGGTCTAAAAAGACACACCCGCTTTTGAACCCGCCGCGGCGGGAACCCGGAGACTCCCGATGCGAAGACCCCCGATCTCAATCCTGATCCTGACGACCCTGCTGGGGCTCGGATGCGCCCAGCTGCCGCAGCTGCCTTCGGATTTGGTGGCGTCGTTCAAGACGCCGCCGCTCGATCTCGAGGCGCGCGGCCCGGGTAGCGTATTCGACAGCGCCGAAGCCGCTGCCATCGACGCATTGACGTATTCGTATCTGCAGGCGCGAGACGCCGGCGACATGCAGCGCATGCGCGCGGGTACGATCCAGCGTTCCGGCTCAGGATATAGCTACAGCAAAATCGAGGTTGCGAGCCCACTGACATTGCGCCGGATCGAATATCGCCTTGCTCCAGAGGACGTCGCCCGCTTCCACTTCTATCCGCAGCACGCGGATCGCGACGTCAATCTCATGAGCGAGCGACTTTCGATCAAGGATTGGCGGTCCGTGAGCGTAATCGACCCGCTGCATCGGTCGCTCTACGTCCTTCACCCGTCGCTCGCGATCCGCGCGTATCGCGGTACCGACAGCGAGTTCACGGAAATTGCCAATCTGCGCGGCCCCGCGCGGGACTGGGAGTGGCCGTCACTCTTCGCGGGGCGTTGATTCGACCGCGCGGCACCGGATGGCTTCGCCGAGTGCGGAGCTGTGCTCGGCGCCCAGCCCGCAATAGCCTCCGGTCGTTAGACGCTTCCATTGGAGTGGGCGAATCCGTCAAGGTGGTTCGGTCTTTGTTGCTTGCGCGGCCGCGTAATCGAACCAGGCGGGTTGCGGGTCCAACGCGCTGAGGCGCCGGTGCGCCAAGGCGGGATGATCCTCGGGGATTCGCGTGGCGCGGAAGGTCGCGTAGGGGCGCTCTTCGAGTCCGGGCTGCGGCAGCGATCCATCCTGGTTGCGAACGTCGCCGCTGAAAGGGTTTCGGTACTCCCAGACGATCTCGCCAGATCGCGTCACCTCGAAGAACTGGCCCCCTACACCAGAACAGATCATGGTGTTGCGATTGGCGAGACGCTGCGCGCCGGAGATGAATGGCGAGAAGAAGTCGCTCGGGTTCGCGGAGACGTATTGCCAGCTGAGTTCGGTGGGCCCGAACGGCGCGTCTTCGCTGATCGCGTAGCGGCCCATTGCGTCGATCGGCGGCGTCCACTCGTCGATCGACGAGAAGGAGCCCGTCGGCCGCCCCTCGCCGTTGTTGAACAGCATGAGGTTGCCAGCGCCCTCCCAGCCGTCGGGGATCCAGCGAACGTCGTGTTGGTAGAAGAATCGCTTGGCGGCCGCGTCGCCGCGGCCGTAGCTGGACGGATTTCCCCAGCGGTAGAGGATGTCGCCGCGCGGGCCGCGCGCCTGCTCGCTGGTGGTGGCGTGGTCGATGATCCAGGCCTCGCCTAGCGCGGGCACCGAAAGCGCGATCTGATCGAGTCGAGGGTGATAGGTGACCGAGTTGGTGTGCAGGAAGTCGCTTTTCAGATCTTCGGGCGTCGCATCTTCGGGCACATAACCGAGCGCCTGGAGTTGTGCGAGTTCATCCGCGCTGATCTGGGGGGCATCCGCGCCCGCGTTGATGTCGAGGCGCCCGGGCTGCTCGGCGGGTTCGCCGTAGTGGGCCGCGTTTGGGTCGCGGTTCTGCACCAGGTGGTCCCAGATGTGCCACTCCCAGACGACGTTCGCACCGCTTGGCCGAATCGGTTCGATTTCGAGCAGCCAGTCCGGCCAGAGCCCCTGCTCGGGGATCTGGTCCGCGCGCCGCCCCGCGCGCAGCGCCTCCTCTTTGCTCTTCACCTCCCAAGCAAGTACGAGCACGTTGCCGTTCGGAAGCGGTTCGATGTCGTGATGCTGCACGCGCGTCTCGTCCGAGAGCCGCCACTCCCAGACGATGTTTCCCTCCCAGTCGATTTCTTCGAGGATCCCGCCGGTTCCTCCCGAGCGAAAGCCGAGCCGCTCGGGGTCGCGGCCCGCTCGCAGCAGATTGCCACTCGGCAACAAGTAGAGCCCGCATCCAGGCGAATAGGCGCTCTTCCAGCGGTGCACGACCTCGCCCTCGTTGTTCACGAGGTAGCTGGTGTCCGAGAGCAGCGGATTGAAGAGGACGTAGCCCGGTGTGACGCCGGGCTGGTGGCTGATGAGGCCGCGCGGAAACAGCGGCGGCGGAATTTCTTCATCAGCCGTCGGCTCTACCGCAGCCGCCGGCTCTGCCGAAGGCGCCTGCGTGGCGAGCGTCTCATCGGGCGCAGCCGGCGCATCCGATTCGCTCTCGCTGCACGCGAGCGACGCAGACAGCAAGAGAATCGAGAGGATCCGGCAGGCGTACTTGCAGCGTCGGGTCGCACGTATCTCATTCGCGGCGCTGCTGCTTGCGCCAATGCGTGCCGCAGCGCGCCTGCGATTCACGGTGTTCGGGGCGCGAGAATCGCGCTGAGCCGATCGCTGCGCGTTTCGATGCGCTCGAGGTGGGGGTGTCGTTCACCAGCGCGATATTTCACTTCGAACTCTTGAAAGAAATCCGCATTCTCGACTAGCAAACGAATCGGTTCGCCGGCGCTGGCGGCTTCGGTAATCGCACTCTGAAGCACTTCGCTCGACCAGCGTCGACCGTTGACGGCGACCAGTTTCGCCCCCGGCGGGATTTCGGACGCTGCGGCCGCAGATCCCGGCAGAACGTCGAGGAGCCGGCCGTTCTTGCTGGCGATCGAGAGACCGAGGGAGAAAGTCAAGTCGAGCGTCTCGCCGGTCTCCTCGGAGTCGCTTTGGACCAGGTTGGGCTCCGCGGTGTAGACCAGCTTCCAGCCCGCGTTTTCCAGGCCTCCAAGCGGAGCCTTGGCCGCGACCGCATAGACGCGGTCGTCGAAGAACTGCTTCCAGTCGTGTGCGGCGATTTCGTTCAGCGCCTGCGTGAGCTGTTCGTAGGTGAATGGTTTCAGCTCTGGCTGGCCGCTGGCTCCACCGAAGAAGGCGCGACAGAAATCGTCGAGGCTCCGCGCATCATCGGTCAACGCACGAATCAGCGTGTCGACCTCGAGCCAGATCAACACGCCCTCGTCGTAGAAGTCGACCCCCCGCCTCCAGCCTTTCCACTCCGACGGAACGCCATACAGGGTATAGGCGGCGCGCGCGGTGTCGGAGAGCGGGCGCCAGCTGCGGCCCGGGCGGTTGTCGAGGCCCGCCGCGATCAGCGCGAGCGCATCGCGCGCGTAGTCGGGCTGCCACAGGCCGCTTCTCGAAGTGAGGATCTCTCCCAGATAACTGGTGAGTCCCTCGTAGACCCAGAGCAGATCGGCTTCGAAGGGCTCCTGGTAGTCGTCTCGCGTCAAGCCCACGGGCCGCCGGTACTTGGCGTTCCACGAGTGAACGTACTCATGGGGTAGCAGTCCCGCGTTCGAGTTCAGCGGGGCGTCGTCGACGAGCGAGCGCTCGGGGAGTCGGTTGTCGCTCGACTCGTGGTGCTCGAGGCCGAAGGACTCGATGTGGTCGCTCAAGCTGAGCAGGAAGTCGTAGCTCCGGAAGTGGTGCGAATCGAACAGAACGCGTGCTTCCGCGACGAGCTTGCGGAACGCCGCTGCCGTTTCGGGTCGGATTTCGAGCGCCGCCGCGCTGTCGGCGGAGAGATGGAGGCGGTGGCTGGGTGCGCCATCGCCCGTGAGATCAATCTGCCGGTAGTGGGCGCCGATGGCGACTGGCGAGTCGACGAGCTCGGCGAGCGAGACGGCTTCGAATTCGATTCGATCGCGGCGGCGTCTTTGTTCGCGGAGCGCGGTTCCGTAGTTCCATCCGGCGGGGGTTTCGAGCGATGCTTGGTAGATCAGGTCGTGGATCGAGACTCCGGCGGGGTACAGGAGCAGCGTGTTCCAACTCATCACCGCGAGTTTGTCCGAGGTCGAGGGCCCATTGCCGAACATCCCGGTGTGGCGCGGCGGCAGGTAGTCGAGTGCGATCTCGAGTTTGCTCGCTCCCGCCGGCACGTCGACGTGGAAGGTAAAGACATCGCGCGCGTCGCGATTCCAGGCGACTGGCTTCCCGTTCGCCGTCATCACCAAGCCGGCGAGTTCGGCAATCGGGCCGGTGGGCCCGTGCTCGCCGGGCATGTATTTGGGATAGAGCAGCGTCAGCGGTCCGCTTTCGACGGGGATCTCGAGCCGTGCGTGCATGATTCTCCGAGGCACGTCCGACAAGTCGACGTGAATCTGGATGGGCTCGACGGCTCGCTCGGCGGTTGCGGGCGCGGGCGCGAGCAATACGGCGAGCGCGCAAGACGCTGCAACCGCGTAGCGTTGACCAGTGAATCGCATGTTGAGCACCTCCAGGTTTTAGGCCTAAATCAAGCGCGAAAGGCGACGACTGGGCGGGATCGTATCACGGGCAACAAGAGTTGCGGAGAACCGCCTGGGCGAAGTCGCAGAGCCGGCGACCACGCTGGCCATCGCGCTGCGCGATCGAATCAGCGCCTCGTCGACCTGCTCGACGCGGGTGCCCCTTGACGATCAGCACCAAACGGCGGAGTTTTGCGTCCATTTTCTGGATCGAACCAAATCGGAGCCGGCTCGAGGATGCGCCACGCGCGAGGCGACCGCACCAGATCGACGACGCTGCTTCTCGCTGCCTTGATGGTCGGGATGGTCGTCGCCGCCTACTGGCCCGCGCTGCAGGCGGGCTTCATCTGGGACGACGACGACTACGTGACCGAGAATCCACTGCTCCACGCGCCCGACGGCTTCGAGCGCATCTGGTTGTCGATGGACGCGCCGTCTCAGTACTTCCCGCTCGTCTACAGCGCCTTTCGCATCGAATACGCGCTCTGGGGCCTCGATCCCTTCGGCTATCACCTGGTCAACGTGCTGCTCCACGCCGCCAACGCGCTGCTGCTATGGCGGCTGTTGCGCCGGCTCGAGATTGCGGGGGCCTGGTTTGCCGCAGCCGTGTTTGCGCTGCATCCGGTGCAGGTCGAATCCGTCGCCTGGGTCAGCGAGCGAAAAAATGTCATGTCGCTGTTCTTTTCGCTCGCGTCGCTGCTCGCGTGGCAACGCTTCGTGGAGCCGCGCAGCGGTAGCGGGCGGCGTTCCTACGCGGCGTCGCTGATCCTCTACGCGCTCGCGCTCTCGAGTAAAGGCACCGCGTGTACGCTGCCCGCCGCGCAGCTGCTGTTGCTCTGGCTGCGCGGGCATTCGATCGATCTGCGCCGCATCGCACAGGTCGCGCCGTTCTTTGCTCTCGGTGCCGCGATGGGTGTGGTCATCCTCTACTGGGAGCGGTACCACATCGGAACGCTGGGCGATCGATTCAGCATCTCGCTCGCTGAATCGTTTCTGATCGCGACGCGCGCGACCTGGTTCTACCTCGGCAAGTTGTTGTGGCCGACGCAGTTGGCGTTCAGTTATCCGAAGTTCGAGATCGATCCAGGCGATCCGCTGCAATATGTTTGGGCGCTCGCGGGTAGCGCGCTGCTCTGGACGCTCTGGTGCTCGCGCCGAACGATCGGGCGGGCGCCACTGGCGGCCGCGATCTTCTACGTTGCGACGCTCTCACCGCTGCTCGGTTTCATCCCACTGTTCACGTTCTGGTACACCTACGTCGCGGACCACTACCAGTATGCGGCGAGCATCGGCCCGATTGCGCTCGTGGCCGCGGGCAGCGCGCGCTGGCTCGCAGCGACCACGCGCCGGGCGGCTGCTGGAAGTCCGGAAAGTCCGAGAAGACCGGGAGGGCCGGGAAGCCTGGGAGGCCTGGGAAGGCGAGCATCGACCTGCGCGGCGGCGCTGGTATTGCTCGCGCTGGGCGCATTGGTCTGGAACCAGAGTCGCATCTACGAGAGCGAAGAGACGCTGTGGCGCGACACGATTGCAAAGAATCCGGGCTCATGGATGGCCCATACGAATCACGGGCGCTATTTGCTGCGCGAGGAACGCTTCGAAGAAGCCGCCGACGCGTACGCGCGCGTATTTGCGATCAAGCCCGACGCCTACCGCGCTCACATGGGACGCGCCGCCGCGTTGATGAATCTGGCTCGCGAGCGCGAGGCCGAGGCGCACTTCGAGGCCGCGCTCGAAGCGAAACCCGATCTATACAGCGCCCACCAGGCGCTCGCGCGCCTAGGCTGGAAGCGCGGGGAGAGAGCGCGTGCGATCGCCCACTACGAGGCGATGATCGCGCTGGATGCCGAAAATCCCGCGGGTCACTATTTGCTGGGCCACGCACTCGACGCCATGGGGCGCCGCCGAGAAGCGCAGATCCACTACCGAAACGCGCTCGCACTCGATCCCGATCACGCCGAGGCGCGCCGAGCCGTTGGGCGAATCGAGGGTTTGCGCGCGCGGCCTCCCGACGGGGGCTCGGGCAGCGGGCGCCCGAGCGCGCCGTGATCCGGCGGCGGAGCGGCGTGCACGGCCAAGCTGGCTGGCAGCCGGAGCGCTGAGCGGGCTCCCGCAGCCCACAGCCGCGGACCGGATCCGCGAAATCTCGCGGTTTCGGGTGCTGGATTATTGCTCCTTTTGGTATGGTGGGGCGGCTGGAGGCCGCCGTGCAGTTTGTGCAATGGCTATCCGTCTCGATCGCTGCCGCCTCGATCGCGGGTTGCGCGTCATTTTGGACCCCCGACGAGATCCGGACCCGAGACGGCGAATCCCTGGCGCTCCCAGTCTGGACGACGGATGGCATGTACCTCGTGACCGGCCGCTCCGGGGCGCTCTTCGTGACTCCATCTGCGCTGGACCTCAGCCGCTATCGCGATGTGGTGCTCGACGAGATCCGGATCAGCGCGAAGCCCGGAGCGCGCGTTCCCAAGCCGAACGAAGAGAAGCGACTCAATGGCTATTTCCTCCGACGCCTCGAGCACGCGTTCGCGCGCAACGGTTGGTCGATCGTCGACGCTCCGGGCCCCGATGTAATTCGCGCGCGCCTGCTCGTGAAAGATCTCGACCTCGGCCGCGGGCGCCGCTCGCATCACGGTAAGATCGTGTCCGGTACTTCGACCGAGGCGATCACGATCGTGTTGGAGCTTCGAGATCCGACCGAGCGCGATCGCCGGCTGGTGTTTGCGGTGGTTCGCCGGCTGCCGTTTGGCGTCTACTCGGGTTCGGATGCGGTTTCGGTCCGGCGCGTGGAAGACGCATTCTACGACTTCAGCATCGATGTTCGGCGGCGCCTCGGCGAAGTGCTCAACGGAGATTTTCCGCCGCCGCCGACTCGCCCCAGCTCGGATTTCGCGCCGACGGAGAACGCCAGAACGGGATGGTTGGCGATCGAGCGAACAGCGAAAATCCCGCAAGCGAGCGCTTTGGTTTCGCCTACCCGGTCTTGAGCTCGGGCGCGCCGTCGACGATGTGAAGCCACGGCAATTTCTCGGACTCGTAGACGTGGCCCTGCGGGACGAGGTCCTTCGCGCGCTCGAACAGCCCTACGAAAAAATGGATCTCACTCGGCCAGCGCTCTCCCTCATAGGCGATCGGGCTGCCACAGTCGCCGCAAAAAGATCGCCTCACGCCCTTCGACGAGCGATGCACCCGAGGCGCCCCCGAGAGAAACACCGCGTGCTCTTTTTCGGCGCCGACATAGGTCGAAGCAGCTGCGCCGGTCGCACGCCGGCAGTCCGAGCAGTGGCAGTGCGCGATCCATTTCGGTTCGCCCTCGATTTGGAATTGGATCGCACCACACAGGCAAGAGCCCTTGAATGTCGTCTCCATTGGGATCACCTCCGCGTCTGAAGGCGTCGATCATCGCATACATGCTCGCGGGTTCGACAGCGGATTCGGGCCTAGCGCGCCGCTTGCCGCGGGGGAGCCGATTCGGGCTAGAATCCGCTCCTTTGGCAGAAAAAGGCGCATCGCAATGTCGCTCAAGGTCTTCTTCATCCGGCTGCGCATCTTCTTCATCCGGCTGCACAAATGGGCGGCGCTCGTGGTCGGCATCCAGGTTTTCTTCTGGGTGGCTGGCGGGTTGCTGATGAGCCTGTTGGACATCGATGAAGTGCATGGAGAGCTGACGAGAGCGGCGATCGAACCGCAGTCACTGCAATGGGATGGCCTGGTACCGGCGGACTTGATCGCCGGCCAGCTGCCGCTGCCGATCGCCGAGCTTTCGCTTACGGCGGGTTTTTTCGGCCCGCTGTACCGCGTCACGGATACGCGTGGCGTCGAGCACCGATTCGACGCGCGAACCGGCAAGCCGCTCGCAGAGATCGGTGCGAGCCAAGCACTCGAGATCGCCCAAGCCAACTACGCCGGAGAGGGAAAGGGGCAGGCCCCGATTCGCTTGAGCGAAAAACCGCCGATCGAATATCGCGGCCGACTGCCGGTCTGGCGAGTCGACTTCGACGATGACGCGGCGACCACCTTGTATGTGGCGGTCGACGACGGCGAGGTGATCACGCGCCGCAATCGGATCTGGCGGATCTACGACTTCGCGTGGATGTTGCACATCATGGACTATCGCGAGCGGGAGAACTTCAATCACCCGTTGCTGGTGGGGGCTTCGATCCTCGCGTTCGTGGTGACGCTCTCGGGTTTGTATCTGATCGGGGTGACCTCCTGGCGCAACGAGGCCAGGCGGCTGCGCAAGCGCGGGTAATGCGGATTTTCGGCTCGGAAATGAGCTTCGCGTCGACTGCCGCGGCGATCCGGAATCGACCTGCCAGCCTCGGCCCGCGCGCGGGCCATGCCCGATTGCCGCGCCGATTCCGAACGTCTAGGCTCGCTTTTTCTCGGGCCGTCTCGGAACACAGAGCCGCGGGGTGGGATACGCGATGATCGGGTTGAAGCGCGCGCACTACGACGCGATCGTCATCGGGGGCGGGCACAACGGGCTGACGACCGCCGCCTACCTTGCACGCGCGGGACTCTCCACGCTGGTCCTGGAGCGCCGCGAGATCATCGGCGGTTGTTGCGTCACCGAGGAGATCGCGCCCGGCTGCCGGGCCTCGACCACTTCCTACATCGCCAGCATGTTGCGACCCGAGGTGATCCGCGACCTCGATCTCGGATCCCACGGGCTCCGGATGGTCCCGTGTGAACCGATGCTTCAAGTCGCCTTGCCGGGCAAGCTCACGATTCCGTGGTGGAACGACAACCAGCGGACCGCGGCCGAGATCGAGCGTTTCTCTCGAAAGGATGCCGAGGCTTTTCTGCGCGTCGACGCGCAGCTCAAAAAGCTCGCCCGCTACCTGCAGCCGTTTTTCCTCGAGCCCCCGCCGGACGTCGGCGCGCGCGGACTTTCGGGATTGCTCGAACTGCTGCGCATCGCGAAGCGCTTGCATCGAATCAGCGGCAGCGAGATCGCCGAGCTGACCGCCTTCATGACCGGAAGCCTCGGTGATTTTCTCGATCGCAACTACGAAAGTGAGCAAGTCAAGGCGCTGATCCTCGCGAACAACGTCTACGGCAAGCATGGCGGTCCCTACCAGAACGGCACGGCGCTGGGTTTGCTGTTTCACTTGCTCTCGGGTGGGGATCACGACTTGCAGGGTTTCATGGGCCACGTGATCGGCGGCATGGGATCGATCACCCGCGCAATGGCTGCGGCAGGGCGCAAGTTCGGCGCCGAGATCCTGACCTCGGCCGCCGTCTCGAAGATCCTCGTGCGAGAGGGCCGCGCGTGCGGCGTCGTGCTCGAGGACGGCAGCGAGATCCGTGCGCGTACGGTGATCTCGAACGCCGACCCGAAGCGGACCTTTCTCGGCCTGCTCGATGCATCCGAACTGCCCGATGATTTCCGGCGCGCGATCGAAGGGATCAAGATGGCCGGGCCGAGCGCCAAGGTGAACATGGTGCTGAGCGAGGAGCCGAGGGTGGAGGGCATGCCGAGCGACGCCGACCCGCGCAGGCGAGCGCTGTTCACGTTGGTGCCGTCGCTCGAATTCGCGGAGCGCTGCTACGACCGCGCCAAGTTCGGCGAATTTCCCGAAGAACTCTGGGTCGACTGCGTGGTCGCGTCCAACGTCGATAGCAGCCTCGCGCCGCCGGGCAAGCACATCATGACCTGCTTCGTGCAGTACGTTCCCTATCAGCTGAAACACGGAACCTGGGACGAGAATCGCGAGCTTCTCGGCGACCGCGTGGTGAAGATGATCGCGCGGCACGCGCCGAATGTCCCCAACGCGATCGAAGCGCGCCAGGTCGTTACCCCGCTCGATCTCGAGCGCACCTATGGCCTGACAGAGGGCAACATCTTCCACGGCGATCTGGTGCTGGAGCAGCTGTTCTTCATGCGCCCGGTGCCGGGCTGGGCCCAGTACCGTACACCCATTCCGGAGCTCTATCTATGCGGCGCGGGCACCCATCCAGGCGGCGGTGTGACCGGAGCGCCGGGCTACAACGCCGCGCACCGGATTCTCAAGGACCGCAAACGGCGCTAAGCGCCCGGGTGGATGGCATGCCGAATTCGAAAACTGCAGATTTCATCGTGATCGGAACCGGCGTGATCGGTTCGTCGATCGCGTTCCATTTGATGAAGCGCAAAGCGGGACGCGTGCTGGTTCTCGACAGAAATCTCGCCGCACAAGGCGGAAGCAGCCGCTCCTCCGCGCTCGTTCGCATGCACTACACGCTGCCCGAGGAAGTTCAGCTCGCGGTGCGAAGCTACGAGATCTTCGCCAACTGGGCGGATTACGTCGGACGCCCGGGCCACCTCAAGCAGATCGGTTTCGTTCAGATCGTTCCGGAAAACGAGATCGAGGCGCTCGCGAAGAACGTCGAGATGCAGCGCAAGTTCGGCGCAAACGCGCGCTTGATCTCATCCGACGAGCTGAAGCAGATCGAGCCGGATTGGCGGCTCGACGATGTCTCGCTGGCCGCCTACGAGGCGGATTCGGGTTATGGCGACGGTTCCGTGACCGCCAACGACTTTCTCGAGCGAGCTCGTGAAATGGGGGCCGAGTTTCTCCCGCGCACCCATGTCACCGCGTTCAATCTAAAGGGCAAGCGCGTCTGCGGCGTCGCGACCGACAAGGGTGCGTTCGAAGCGCCGATCGTGATCTCCGCAGCGGGCCCGTGGTCGGTTCCGCTGTTTCGGCAAATCGGATTCGAACTGCCGATCGAACCGGAATTTCACCGCGTCGCGATTCTGAAGAACGCTCCCGGCATGAAGGGGCGCGGCTGCGCGCTGATCGATTCGGCGTGCCTGGTGTACCTGCGCTCCGAAGGAGACGACATGACGCTCGTCGGTGAATTCACCGGCGCACGGGGTGTCGACCCCGATGATTTCCCGCAGCTGATTTCGCACGACGATCTGGCGGAGATCGCGCTGCTCGCGGCGCGTCGCATTCCGGCGCTCGAAAACAGCGGCGTGGTTCGCGGCGTCACCGGCATGTACGACGTGAGCCCCGATTTCAGGCCGCTGCTCGGCCCGACTCCTGGCATCGAGGGTCTCTACATGGCCTGCGGCTTTTCGGGCATGGGGTACAAGATCTCGCCGCTGGTCGGGCTCACGCTGTCCGAGCTGATCCTGGATGGGCGGGGAACGACGGTCGACATCTCGATCTTCGACCCAAGTCGATTTGCAGCGGGAAAGGCGATCCGCGCAGCGCACGAATACGCCGACGCATAGCGAGGCGTCGGGCTTGCCCGACGCAGCGAATCGATGCCTGGCCGCTGGGGGAATCGATGTCGAGCCAACGCAAGAGCGTGCGCGCTGCGTGCCTGGCGCTGGGCTGGCTGCTTGCGGGTTGCGAAGCCGACCCGCATGCGGACGCACAGGCCGCGGAAACCCTGATCCGAAACGCCGCCATCTACACCGTGAACGAACTCCAGCCGTGGGCGCAGGCCGCCGCAATCCGCGACGGGCGTTTCGTCTACGTCGGAAACGAGGCGGGCCTCGAGGCGTTTCGCGGCCCGACGAGCGCGGAATACGATCTCGGCGGAAAGCTCGTGCTTCCGGGGCTGATCGACGCGCACACCCATCCGGGGAGCATCGCAATCGAGGGCAACGAGGATCCCGCAAAGAATCTGCCGTATCCGGCGAACCAGGCGGAGATTCTCGCGTGGCTGAAGGAGTACGCGGCCGCGAACCCCGAGCCGGAGCTGATCGTGACCGGGAATTGGCAGGTCGACGTTTTCGGTGTCGAAGGGCCGCGCAAAGAAGATCTCGACGCGGTCGTGCCCGATCGCCCCGTCGTTCTGCTAGACGATTCCGGACACAGCCAGTGGGTCAATTCGGCGTTCTTGAAGCGCCTTGGCGTGGACGCAGACACCCCGGACGAAGTGCCGGGGGTATCGTTTCTGGTGCGCGATCCCAATGGCGAGCCGACGGGTTGGGTCAAGGAAGCGGGCATGCTGCGCTATTTCAGCGCCCGCGCGGCGCTCATGCCGGAGCACCACGCATTGGTCGAGCGCATCGAGCGCGTCGTCAACCATCTCTCTCGCTCGGGAGTGACCAGTCTGTTCGATGCGGGCAACATGGGATTCGAGGAGCGCGTCTACGCGGCGGTCGCCGAATTGGATCGCAGCGAGCGCTTACCGCTGCGCTACGAAGCCACCTACCACATTCGCCTGCCCGATCAGGTTCCGATTGCGATCGACGAGCTGAAGCGCTTGCGCGCGCGCTACGGCGGC
Organism: uncultured Spirochaetales bacterium; assembly: GCA_964494795.1. GTDB lineage: Bacteria > Myxococcota_A > UBA9160 > UBA9160 > SMWR01 > JACZVU01. The sequence continues at coordinate 20,664 of CAZBSV010000215.1, forward strand.
GATCGCCTGCGCTTCAATACGATCAAGATTCACTTCGATGGCATCAACGAATTGCGCACCGCAGCCGTGCTCGAACCCTACGCGGACGACCCCGGCAACCTTGGGGGTACGACGCTCAGCGGCGAAGTGCTCGAGCGGTTCATGCTGGATCTAGACCGGGAGTCGATCGACCTTCACCTCCACAGCAACAGCGACCGCGCCGCGCGCATCGCGCTCGACGCGGTCGAGGGCGCGCGAAAGCGCGCGGGGCGCGAACTGAACACGCGCGTCACACTGTGTCATCTCGAGCTGCTTCACGACGACGACGTTTCGCGATTTCGCGCGTTGGGTGTCGTCGCGAATTTCACACTGCACTGGAATGGCATCGGATACCTGACGAGTTGGGGTCCGTCGATCGGACCGGAGCGGACCGCCCGGCGCTTCCGTATCCGGCCGCTGATCGACGACCGCGCGATCGTGAGTTACTCGAGCGACGAGACCACGATCGCGGGCCTGTCTCGGACGAGCCCGTTCTTCAGCATGCAGATCGGTCACAATCGACAGGAGGTGGGAGCCGCTCCGGATTCCGAGATTCTCGAGCCGATCGGGGAGAGACTCGAACTCGCGGACATCGTCGAGGGCTACACGAAGGGCGGCGCCTACCAGCTGCGCGCCGAAAACGATCTGGGATCGATCGAGCTCGGAAAGCTCGCCGATCTGGTCGTGCTGAACAAGAATCTATTCGAAGTCGATCGCTACGAGATCCACAGCGTAGCGCCGACCGCAGTCATGTTGGCCGGAAAGCTGATACAGGGGAGCCTGCGCGAATGAATCGTCGCGGTGCGCCGCGGATGGCCTAGGTGGGGCTGATCGCGCAACCGAGTTCGAAGGCAGGCCTCGACCGTTGAGTCGGAGCATGCTGAAGGGAGCGACCATCGATATGACTGCACCGACCGCACCGGCCACCGGTCCGACCAGCCGAATCCGCTGGGTCGTTCTCGCGCTGATCCTACTGGCGAGCTTCGTCTCGTACGTCTTGCGGACCAACATGTCGTACGTGAGCACGACGATGATGACCGATCTCGGCCTGACCGAAGTGCATCTCGGAATGGCGTTTTCGGCATTCGCGGCCGGCTATGCGATTTTTCAGCTTCCGGGCGGACTATTGGGCAGCCGATTCGGCTCTCGATCGGTGATCGCGGCGATCGCGGTTGTGTGGGGTCTCCTCACGATCATCACCGGACTGATTCCTGGATCGAACCTGGCGTCGGTCGGTTGGGTGGTCGCGAGCCTCGTCGTCGTGCGCTTTCTGGTCGGAGTATCACATGCGCCGATTTTTCCCGTCACCGGTGGTACCACAGCGGATTGGTTTCCAGTCGGCAAGTGGGGTGTACCGCTTGGGCTTTCGAGTACGGCGCTGACGCTGGGCGCTGCGGCATCCGCGCCACTCATCGTCTGGTTGATGGAGTTGTACGGTTGGCGCGGGTCTTTCTTTTTGACCGCGCCAGCGGCGTTCTTGCTCGCGGGCGCGTGGTGGTGGTATGTCCGCGACTATCCGAAGGACCATCCAATGGTAAGCCCGCGGGAGCTTGCATTGATCGATGCGAAGCGGCCGCCTCCGCGGCCGGACGCCCAGCGCAAGAGCGCGTGGAAAGACGTGCTCAAGAATCGCGACATCCTGTTGCTCACGCTGAGTTACTTCTGCATGAATTACGTGTTTTATCTGTTCTTCAATTGGTTCTTCTATTATCTGGTCGAAGTCAAAGGTTTCAGCGAACAGGAAGCCAGCTGGTTGACAGGTGCCCTATGGGTGATCGGCTCGGTAGGCGCGACACTCGGCGGTTTTCTGTGCGACGCCATGATCGCACGCATGGGTCTTCGCCTGGGGCCGCGAATCCTTTCGTTTACGAGCCTGGTCCTGTGCGCTGTCTTTCTCGTGCTTGGAGCGACTGCTACGAACTCGTATCTGACGGTGAGTCTGCTTTGCATCTGTTTTGGCTTTGCGCAAATCACCGAAGCCGCCTACTGGTCGACGACGATTTCTGTGGCGGGTCGACACGCCTCAGCGGCGGGTGGCGTGTTGAACACGGGAGCAAACGCCGTCGGCCTCTTGGGTGGCACGCTCGTGCCAGTTGCGGCGAAGTATTTCGGTTGGGTGGCCGCTGTGTCGATGGGCTCCGTTTTCGCTCTGATCGGCGCGCTGCTCTGGTTGTTCATTCGCGGTGACCGCGCAATGCTCGAAAGCGGGACCGCGACGGAGCGGTAGCTGCGAATTCCCGCGTCTTGCAGTTTCGCCGGGTCCGCCGATCCGGGGCGCCAAACTGCGAAAGAAGGAGCGAAGATGCGAACTGCCCGATGGATTGCGGCTTTGCTCGGGTTCGCGGCATTCAGCGCGGAGCCTGCGCCCGCCGAGCCGACCCTCGTGAGCGCAAAAGCCTATCTCGACGTGGAGCGGGGCCAACTCGTGGAACCCGCGCTGATCGTGGTCGAAAATGGCGCCATCGCGGACGTGAATCCGGGGACGCTACCCGCGGGCGAGCGCATTGATCTCGGTGGACTGACGCTGTTGCCCGGCCTGATCGACATGCACACCCACCTGACCTACGAGATCGTCCCCGGTTGGGACGTCGAGCCGGTGCGCTGGACGCAGGCGGATTTCGCGCTGCGTGGCGTCGTCAACGCGCGCAAGACGCTGCTGGCGGGTTTCACGACGGTGCGTGACATCTTCGCCTACGAATTCTCGGACGTCGCGCTGAAGCGGGCGATCGATCGCGGCTGGGTGGACGGGCCGCGCATGTTCGTATCCGGACACGCGCTCTCGATCACGGGCGGGCACTGCGACGTCACGGGTTTTGCGCCGGGCGTCATGGAACTCGACTATCGCGCCGGCGTTGCGGACGGCGTGGATGCTGTCGTGCGAGCGGTGCGCTATCAGATCAAACACGGCGCGAGCGTGATCAAGATCTGTGCGACCGCGGGCGTGCTGAGTTTCGGTAACGAGGTCGGCGCTCAGCAGTACACGCTCGAAGAACTGAAGGCGGCCGCGGACGAGAGCCATCGCCACGGGCTGAAGATCGCCGCGCACGCGCATGGCACCGAGGGAATCATCGCGGCCTCGGAAGCCGGTGTCGATACGATCGAGCACGCGAGCATCCTCACGAAAGAGGCTGCGAGGATCCTCAAGCAGAACGGGACCGCGATCGTGCCGAATCTCTACCTCGCCCAGGCGTTGGATCTCGACCAGCTGCCTCCGGCGATCCGCGCGAAGGCAGAGAGCATCTCACCAAAGTTCGTCGAAAGTTTTCGCATCGCATTGGAAGCCGATCTACGGATCGTCTTCGGCACCGATGCGGGCGTGTTTCCGCACGGTGAAAACGCGAGGCAATTTGCACTCAACGTGAAACACGGTCAGTCTGCGATCGAAGCCATCCGGGGCGCGACCTCGTACGCGGCCGCGGCGCTCGGAACAGCGGACCGCGGCAGAATCGCGCCGGGCCTGCTCGCGGATCTGATCGCGGTAGCGGGCAACCCCGTCGAAGACGTCTCCCGCCTCGAGGATGTCCGATTCGTGATGAAAGCGGGTGTCGTCTACAAGAACGCACCGTAGCGCCCGCGCACGCAGGTGATTGCGCCCGAGCGGGGCGCGTCCGCGTCAGCGGTCGGTATTTCGCGACGTGATGTGGCTCCAGTTGAGGATGCCGTTGTAGAGATAGCGGCTGTCCGCGTGATTCAGGTCGCGGTGCATCGGGTTGAAGTTGAAGACGAGCACGTTGCCGCGGCCGAGCGGCACGTCGAGAATTGCGGGCCGCCCCTCGAGCGCGCTCTGGTTCTTGCCGCCGCCGCTGATCAGGATCGGCGCCACCGGGCCCGCGTTGGGATCGTCTCCCGCGTCGAACGCCTGCGTGCCCCACTGCATCACGACGTGCCGCAGATCGATCGGCCCGTCCAAGCAGGACGTGCAGTACGACATCGTGAGCCAGCGCCGCGGCGGATCGTAGAACGGATCCGGCGAGCGAAATGCGTAGATGTTGGCGCCGTAGCCATAGGCGATCGGATGCTCGGCCTGCAGCCAGGAGGTTCGCAGATGCGCGCCGGGCGTCGTGACGCCTGGCAATTCCGCTCGCTTCACGTTGCGCACGAGGCCGCTCTCGACCACCAGCGTGGACCCATTGCCGAGCGTGATCAATACGCCGCCGTCGCGCGCAAACGCTTCGAGGTTGGCGAGCCCCCGCCAGCCGATGCCGCCGGTGATGTCCTCGGACGCGGCCGGCGTGCCGAGGCTCGGATAGTCGTCGGTGCGGTTGAAGGGCATCGGGCCGTGCTTGGCCTCGATGCCGTGGATCTGCCCCTGCAGGTCGAGCAGCACGGTGCCGTAGACGATGACGTCGACCGCCTGTTTGAGATTGCCCGCGCGAATCTCCTCGTCTCGCAAGTACGTGTAGGGGATGCGCTGTTGGTCGAGGCTGAATCGGATCCAGCCGATCATGTCGGTATCGGCCCACGGCACCCAGACTCCGAGCCGCGGCAGTGCGGCGGCGTGGCGCGGGACGTCAGGGATGCTGCGCGCCGATTCGAAGTCGAGCGCGAGTTCCGCGGCAACCTCGCGCAGCGCGTCTTGCAAACCGGGCTGATCGGCCAGCACCCAGCTGCCGGCCGGGTAGTCTCGGTGCCCGACGCGAAATGCGCGTTCCGCGATCTGCACCTCGAATTTCGCGAGTCGATAGCGCGCGGCGAGCAGCGCCTCCTGGCCGTTATCTCTCAGCAGGAATAGCTGCGCAGAACCGGCGACGCTTCCCTTCGGTTTCACACGCGCGTCGAGCGCCTCGACCGGAACCTCGAGAATCGACGGATCGTCCACGCGCACGGCGTGCAAGCCGTAGTGGACGGGCAGCGCCCATGAGATGTCGTCGTAGGGCTCGTGCTCCGCGTCGGCCGGGAATTCCTGCGGCAGAAGCAGATCCACCGCATAGTTTCGATACGGCTGATCGAGCAGTACGACGAAGTCCCCCGCCGCAAAGTCCTCGCCAGCGATTGAAAAATCCCTGCGCGCGCGACTCACTTCGATGTGTTGGTCGAGCAGGCGGTTGATCATGCTCGCGACGCGCAGCCGGTCGCCCTGCTCGGCGGGGACCACGAACGCGAAGGGGTCACCTGACTTTCCGCGGGTCCACGAGTTGTAGCCCTTCTGGTAGAAGTTGCGGAGCAGTTGTTCGGCTTGACCGGCGCTGTAATCGAGCGCCGCGAGACTTGCGCTCTGGGAATAGTTGACGTTGTCCCGGTGCGACCAGATGAACTCGCGGTCCGGCGGCGGGAAGGGCCGAAACCACTTGCGCGTGAGATCCGAGCTGCTGAGTTTTCGCGTGACGCGGAGCGGAACCGCGTTGCCGAAGGTCTCGTAACCGCGGCCAATCGCGTTATGATTCATCGCGACCGAATCCGTGTAGTGGTGGCCGAAAGCCTCGCCGAAATCCCAGGTCCAGACGCCCGGCATGCCGTGAGAGCTGAGCGCGGACATCTCGTGAAAACTCATCTCGAGAAATTCGCCGTAGACGATGGGATCGAGATTCGGATTGTAGGGCCCGGTGCCGTTCCAGGTCTGGAGCAGTGGGATCGCCTCGTGCAGGTCGTGGATCACCGTCGGGTGGTAGTCGAAGAACATGCTGGCGACGGCCTGCGTGGTCGCGAGATCGAGCTGGTGGGCGTCTCGGTTCGCATCCACGAAGACGTATTTTCCCCAATACGGAGGTGACTGGCGGGCGAGCGCGTCGAAATCCGTCTTGCCGCGATGAAAGCGGTAGAACCAATCGGACATCTTGTCGCGGCCGTCTGGGTTCGCGACCGGGTTGAGAAGCACGACGAGCTGCTCGCGAATACGCCGGATCATCGGCTCTTCGGAAACGGCGAGTCGATAGGCGAGTTCCATGAGCATGTCGGGGGAGCCGGACTCGTCGGCGTGGATCGCGCCGTTGAAGTAGTAGAAGGGTCGGGCGCGCGGCAGCAGTTCTTCGAACTGCGCGGGTGTCGTCAGTCTCGGGTCCGCGATTCTCGCAGTCGCCGCCTTGAGCTCGGGTAGCGCCGCGATCCCCGCCGAATCCGCGATCGCGACGAGCAGGATTTCGCGGCCTTCTTCGGTTCTCCCGATGACTTCGACGTTCACGCGATCGGAGGTTCGAGCCAGCTCGCGCAGATAGGCGTAGATCTTCGAACTGTTGGGGAGCTCGTCGGCTGCGCCTGCGAGATGGCCGAGAAAATCGGTCGGGGAGGGCACGCTCGCCGATTCGGGCAGCGAAGAAACCCACGGGCTCTGGAAGCGCGGGTCCGAAGTCGCGAGTTCGATCGCTTCGATCGACCCGGGTTCCGGTATGTCGGGCGCGAGCGGCGATTGTGCGCCGGCCGCAAGCGCGACGAGCAGCGACAAAAATGCAATCGGCCGCCAACGGCACGCCTGTGCTTTCATGATCCTGATCCCCTTCGCTCGAAAGTGCCGGGCGGGCTGAATGAGCGGGGAATTCATATCCCGATCGGCGACGCACGTCCAGCCAGTCGAGGCGACGCACGAGTACGCGGCGAAATCCTCTAGCGGGGCTGCGCGTCCAGCGGAAGAAAGGGATCGGGCCGATTAGCGCTGGTCACGGCTGCTGCGGCGCGTCGAAGGCGGCCGGGATCGGAGGCCCCATCCGCGGATTGAACTGCTGGTAGTCGAGTCCGAGAAATTTCAGCGCGGTGGCGGCCACGTCGGATTGGCTGGCAGGAGCCGCCGCTGTTAGCTCTCCGCGGCGGGGCACGTCGGGCCCGACGATCGCGATCCAGATCGCCTCCGAGCCGTCGAGACCGAATTCGTGCTCGACCCACTGCTTTGGATCGTGTCCGCGACCGTGATCGGTGGTGATGATCAAAGTCGTGTTGTCCCGGTATTCGTCGATGCTCTGGAGCAGCGTCCAGAGCCGGCGGAGATAGCTGTCGAAGACCTGGATGTAATCGAGATAGCGGTCGTAGCGCCGTTGATGCGCCCAATCGTCGGTTTCACCGAACGCGATGTAGAGCACGCGGGGTTTGTATTTCTGCACGTATTCGGCGCTCAGGCCGAAGGTAACGGCGTCACTGCGCCCTTCCGGCCAGAGTGAGATGATGTCGTGCTGGATCTCGCCGAGCCAGCGCATTCGCTCGGTCGCGTACGCGGGCTTCACCGACTCGAATCCCGTATTGCTGAAGAATAGATCCGGCTGGCTCGAGGATAGTGTCGCGAACCCGGTCCACGAACCGATGGTCGCGACGTCGGTGTAACCAAGCCCGAGGGCTTGCTTCGCGTATTCCATGAAGGTTGGGTAGGGGTATCGGATCGGGTCATTCGAGACGACGTCGTGGTGCGGTTCGCCAGTGAGGATCTCGATATAACCGGGCGCCGAGAACCACTCCTTGTTGGTCACCCGCACCGCACTGCCTTTTTCTTGATTGCCGAGCAGCACGCCATTGGGCACGAATTCCGTCCAGAAGAACGGCATCAACGCGCTGCGGGAGAGTTCCGGCGTCGAGCCGCCGTAAGCGCCGCGCACCCGCTCGCTCTCCGAATCATATTCGATCCCGGAATTCTCGGGGTTTGCGAGCACGCGCTCATCGACTCCGGCGAAGACCTCCTCGTTGCGAAGACCGTCCACGGTAATCAGGATCACGTTGCGACCGCGCGCCTGATCGCGCTGCTCGCTCGGCGCTGGCGCTGTCGATGCACACGACGTCGACACGACCACCAGCGCGACGCCGAGTCCCGACAGGGAAGCGATCTTGGGGCAGCTCTTCATCCTCGTGGCTCCTCGTGCCAATGTGTGGCGGTTGCGGGTCAGGACGTTCCGGCGGATTGTCGCACATCGCGAGCCTGACGGGAGAAGCCGTTGCGCAAAATGCTACGCAGCGTCGCGGCAGCGGCCAGCATCAGGAAGAGCGAAAGCAAGGCGGTGGAGATGCTGGACGCGGCGGGTACGGCTTCGCAGCTGTAACCAACCGCGCAGTCGCAACTCGCTGTCGGCTGGCAGAGAAGCTCCACGTCCGTGGCGCGGCCGCCGAGCGGGATCAGGCTTCCGCCGCCCCGCTCGCCGGTGTCCGCGCCAAAGACCCAGACGCCGTTCGCGAAGCCGCCATCGGGCACGAAGATCGTGTCGCTTTGCGGGTCATGGATCATGCTGGGCACGCGGTAATCGACGGTTACCCAGAGTTCTTCCGGCAGCGCGCCGCCCGCGAGTGAAAAACGCGCCAGGTGGGAAGACGGCGCGAAGCCGGTGCTCGAAACCAGAAAGCCGCGATCGAGAGCTACCATCACGAACGAGCCGAGATCCGACGCCGTGTTGCCGTCGACTTCTGCAATCACCAAACCGAGCGATGCGAGCGCGTCGAGGTCGACCTCTTCGAGGCCGCCGTCGTCGAAGTAGGCTCCGGAGGCGCTGACGTAGAGGCGCCTCGTGTCGCGGAGCAGGCTCATCTTGTATTTCGGATAGGTGCCCAGCAGCGCGATCGCCTGCGAGCCGACTTGATTCGGATCCGCGTCGACGAATTCTTCGCTCGCAATGTCGACCACCGCGAGATAGGCGGTCGGATCTGCGGTTTGCGCCGAAGCTGCAGCCAGCGCGTCGAAGCGGGCGATCTGAACGAACAGCCGCCCGGCATCGATCGCCATCATGCCTGCGAGCAGGGTGCCACCCGGATGCGCGAGCCGGTCGAAATTGAGCGCCTCTTTCAGGGCGCCGGTGCCGAGATCCAGGCGCAACAGCGCGGTCGAGACGCCGGTCGTCACGTAGGCGAGCGTTGGACTCACCACCGCGATGTCCAGCGGATAGCTCTGCGCGCCGAGCGAATAGACCTGGGCGACGCTCCAGCTCGAGCAGTCGATCGCGGTGATGCTGCCATCCGCATCACTCACCGCGTAGAGCCGGCCGTGGGCGAAGCGCAGCGTCGGGTTGCGGCCGACGCTGATCGCATCGCCGTCGAACGCCCAGGGCGGCTGGCTGTGAAATCGCTGGACGACGCCGCGCGCCTGCAGCGGGTCGCTCCACGCGGCCGCGACGAAGCGTTCGGCGTTGGGCGCTGCGCCGCTCGAAAGCCCCGCGCAGCCGAGCCACAATCCGAGCCACGCGACGACATGGCAGCCGCGCGACTCGAGCCGCCAACGCAATCGAATCCGAACGCCCATGGGGTTCTCCGACGAGCGCGCGCACGCGCTCTTGGCTCCGCGATCATGCACGAATTCGTCGCAGCTGAAAAGCGTGGAGCAGGAGGGCGCGATAGCATGCGCGTCACGCCGAGCGCGTTTGACCCCCTCCGCTTCCGAAGCCGCTCGCGCTCGCCGAAGATCCGACCTACCGTCGTCGGGTGCGTCGGGTTGAAGCCGGGTAGGTCGTGCCGTCGGCGGGTAGGTCGGGTCGTAGGCGAGTGGGTCGGGTCGTAGGCGGGCGGGTCGGGTGAGAGCCGGGCGAGGTCGCAATGAGACCGGATTCTCGACAATGTGCCGCAATCTCGATTTCAATCTCAGTCTCAATCGCAATCTCAATTTCAATCTGGATGGGTGTGCTGCTGCTCGGCGCGGACAGCGGCGCGCAGTCGCTCGGCACCGAGCGGATTCTCACGACATCAGATCTCGATCAACCCATCTTCGTGACCGCGCCAGCCAGTGATGACCGCTTGTTCATCTTGCAGCGAGCGGGACAGATCCTGATCTACGAGAACGATGCGCTGCTCGCGACACCCTTTCTCAGCATCCCCGGCGTCGCCACGACGGGAGAGGGCGGCCTGCTCGGTCTCGCATTTCCGGCTGATTACGCGACGAGCGGCTTCTTCTACATCTATTACACAGCAGCGGGCCTGACGAGCCGGGTATCACGCTTCGAGGTGTCCAGCGATCCCAATATCGCGAGTGTCGAAAGCGAGTTCAATTTCTTCGCACTCAGTCAGCCGTTCGATAATCACAACGGAGGCACGCTCGCGATTCGCGGAGACTTTCTCTACCTCGGGCTCGGGGATGGCGGCGGCGCGAACGATCCCGACGACCGCGCACAAGACAACACCGACGCCTTCGGACAGATGCTGCGCTGGAACATTGCGGGTGGCAGCCCTGGCAACGCCGACGCGTACGCGTACGGACTGCGCAATCCGTTTCGATTCAGCTTCGATCGCGCGAACGGGGACCTCTACATCGGTGACGTCGGGCAGGATGCTCGCGAAGAGATCGACATCCAGCTGGGTACCGACGAGAGCTTCCTCAATTACGGCTGGGACGTCGAGGAAGGCACCCGCTGCAACGACCCGGATCCGAGCGAGCCGCCGTGCGGCTCCGCGTCGATCACGGACCCGATGTGGGAATACGCGCACGCGAACGTCGCCTATTGCAGCGGAACGGTAACCGGCGGAATCGTCTACCGCGGTTCGATTGCCGAGATCTACGGGCACTATTTTTTCGCCGATTACTGCATGGACAAGATCTGGAGTTTCGAGTGGGACGGCGACGCGGTGCTGAGCGCCGAAATCGTCGATCGCACCAGTCAATTCCTTCCTCCGGTGGGAGCGATCGAGAACATCGTTGCGTTCGGGGAAGACGGATTTGGCGAGATGTACATCGTCGATCTCAGCGGCGAGATCTACCGGGTGGTTCCCGAGCCGGCGAGCGGAGCACTGGGCGCAGGAATCGCCGCGCTCGCGCTGCTCGGGCGTCGCCGCCGGCGATGCGCGAGCTCGCTCGCTACGCCGCGATCCAATTCAAAAATAGGCAACCGACCTATTCGGCCTGACGCGTATCCAGAGCGAGATCGATCCCTCGAGATTGCAAGTAGCCGCGAATGAATTTACCGATTTCCTCGCGCGTGGGGACCTCGTCATCACCGCACCGATCCGTGTGCGCGTCAACCAGTCGCTGGCCAACATCTTGCGATGGAAATAGCATGCTGTAGACGCGATCGCAGATGACGACTTGCACCTCGTAGATATTTGCGCCAGGTGTCGTCGCATCTCTCCCCGCGTAGACGCTGACGATTCGACGCATGCGATCGGGCTCGTCGCGCAACACGGAGTCGCCCTCCATCCAGCTGGGCTTGTCGACCCCGAGATAATCGAGGAGGGTCGGTGCGAGATCGAGCAATTGAACGTTCGATCGGATCCGCCCGTTAACCGTCGAACTGGAGGATCGAATCGTCGTAGAAGTCGTCCATCCATTCCTCGGTCTGTTCCTGGCCCTTGGAGAACGTTGGCGCGTCGATCGGGAATTTTGGCCCGTTGGCGTCGATTTGCGTGCTTTGGGTTGCGGCGCGAGTGCGGCCGGCCGCGGAATCGCGCGCGGCACGCTCCGACTGTCGCGTATGCGAGGTTGGCAATGCTGCGGTGGCAACGGAACGCCGTACCCGCGCCAATGGGGCGCGCGTCGAGCCTCGCGGCCTCGGGGTCTCCGATGAGGCCTGGCGCGCGTCGAGCCTCGCGACCTCGGGGTCTCCGACGAGGTCTGGCGCGCTCGGCGCTCGTCAATGCGCCTTAAGCGCCCCGTCAGAAATCCCGATGGATCTGAAACCGCGCCTGGGCCCTGGCCCCGGTCCTTCGAGGCCCGCCGCATTGGAAGAGAGCGCCTATCTCACCGGACTCATCGCAGGCAGCTTCTACCTGATCGTGAGCGCGCGCTTGTTCCGGCTGAGCGTGCGCACCCGCCAGAGCCCCGAGCGGATGCTCTCGGCGTATTTCGCGGCCACCGCCCTCTACTACCTGATCGTGTATTCGCCGGACTATTTGGGTCTAGGGCCGCTGTCTCCGATCGCCGATATTGCGGCCAATTGGATCTTCGTCCTCGGCGTTTTCCCGTATCTATTCTTCATTCGCCGGGTCTTTCGGCCGAGGCCCGCATGGGCGGGCGCGCTGGTCTGGATCTGCGGCTTCTTTCTGCTGTTGGGCGCCACCGACGCGACGCTCGCAGGCGGACTCGAACAGGCGATCGACAATCCGTGGTTCCTCGTCGAATGGCTGGGCTATGCGGCGCCCGCCGCTTGGATGTGCGCGGAGGCGACGCTCTGCTACCGCAGCGCGAGCAAGCGCGCGCGGATCGGCCTGTGCGATCCGGTGATCGCCAATCGCTACTTGATTCTGGCCTGGTTCGGCTGCTTTCAAACGCTGGCGTGCCTGGCCGGCCTGTACTGGGCCAGTGACATTGCCAGTGACGGAGTGATCTCGTGGTTCGCGGACGCGCTGCTTGGCAGCTGCGAAATTGCGGGGGTTGCGTCGCTGTGGCTCGCGTTCTTCCCGCCCGGCGCCTATCTGGATTGGATCCGCGCGCACGCCGTCGTGCTTCCGACGCCGATGGACGGTTAGCGGGTAGCCAATCGAACTTCGATACGGCGCTCGAACGCAGCAGACTTTGGCGTGGGCGGTTCGGTTCGCGGCCCCGGGGCGAAGCCCGCAGCCGCGAGACTCGGTGATCGTCGAGCGGTTACCCGCGAGTCGGCCGAGCGGAGCGCCGACTCAGCCGCGCGAGAATCGCCAGGCACGGCAAGCCAACCGCCAGCCCGGCGATGAGCGCGGGCTCGGGCACGTTGATGGTCGACGCGGGCTCGGACAAAAAGATGAACGCGGCGCCTTCGCCGCTCAGGGGCGCGTCGTAGTTCGGAGCGCCCACGATCACGTCGGGAGAGCCGTCGCCGTTGACGTCGCCGGCGGAAGCCACCTGGAAGCCCAGCCACGCGCTGCTCTGGTTCGACTCGAGCTGGACCGCGGCCGTGCTGGGGTTGCCGTTTGGGATCCCCGAGGCGCTACCGAGATACACGAACGCAGCGCCCTCGTTGGTCTCACCCGCGTCATACCGGCTCGCGCCCACGATCACGTCGTCGTAGCCATCGCCGTCGACGTCGCCCGCTCCGGCCACGCTCGCGCCCATGTACGCGACTCCCTGGTTGGCTTCGAGCCGCGTCGCGGCAGTGAACGGTGTGCCGTTGGGGATCCCCCCGGCTCTGCCGAGATACACGAACGCGACGCCCTCGTCCGCGGCGACCGCGCCGATTTCGTGGAGGTTCGCGCCCACGATCACGTCGTCGAAGCCGTCGCCGTTGACGTCTCCGGCCGCGGCGACGCTACTCCCCATCAACGAGCCGGTCTTGCTCGACTCGAGTCTTGTGGCAGCCGTGGAAGAAGTACCGTCGGGAATACCAGCGCCCGTGCCCAGGAAGATGAAGGCGGCGCCTTCCTGGGAAATCGGTTGTGCCGGACCGAACAGATCCCAGGCGTTGGCGCCCACGATCGCGTCCACGAAGCCGTCACCGTTGACGTCGCCGGCTCGCGCGACGCTCCAGCCGAGCCACGAATCGGGTTGGTTCGCCTGGAGCTGGGTCGCAGCGGTCGCGGGACTCGCATCGGCGACTCCCGCGGCGCTGCCGAGAAAGATGAAGGCAGCGCCTTCGTCGAAGCACGCCCCCTCGGCCGGGCCCGTACAGCAAAAGAAGGGCTTGCCTCCAGGCGTGCCTCCCGCCGTGCACCGTGGAGTGGAAAGACCGGTGTCGTAGATGTACGCGCCGACGATCACGTCGTCGTAGCCGTCGTTGTCGACGTCGCCGGCTCCGTCCACGCTCCAGCCCATGGACGCGTTAGCCTGGTCCGACTCGAGCCAGCTGGCGGCCGTGCTGGGGTTGCCGTCGGCGATCCCCGCGGCGCTGCCTAGGAAGACGAAGGCCGCTCCTTCGTCGACCTGCCCCGCGTCATACAGATACGCGCCCACGATCACGTCGTCGTAGCCATCGTCGTTGACGTCGCCCGCTCCGGCCACGCTTGCGCCCAGGTAGGCGTTCGCCTGGTTCGACTCCAGCTGGCTGGCCGCCGTCATGGGGTTGGCGTCCGCGATGCCGGCGGCGCTGCCGAGGAAGATGAAGGCTGCGCCCTCGTTGCTCTCGCCCGCGTCGTAGCTGCTGGCGCCCACGATCACGTCGTCGTAGCCGTCGCCGTTGACGTCGCCGGCGCCCGCCACGCTGACGCCCATATTCGCGCCCGCCTGGTTCGACTCCAACTGCGTGTCGGCGCTGCCGGTCAGCAAGGGGTCGATTGCGATCGGGTAGTCGGCCGCCGCGTCGTCCACCACGAGCTGCAGACGCGAGGACTCCGGCAGCTCGAAGCGCGCATCGAGTGTCCGGCCACGCGCGTCGACCACCACGAGTTTCGCGTAGGAAAGCCGTCGGTCGCTCGGCGTCGCGAAGCTCAGCGATTCCCCGTGCAGGGACGCCTGCGCGCCGCTCAGCGAGAGTTCCACCACCAGCGGTGCGTCGCCGCCCGCAGGTCGCTCGGCCAGTGTGATGCCGTGCTCGAGGCCGGCCGCGGAATTCTCGTACCACTCGATCAGGCCGGGTCGCGCGATCTCGACCCGCGCGCCGTCGCTCGTCACTTCACCGGGTCCCACCGCAGCGAGCGTTTCGCCGCGGCCGACACCAGAGAGTTTCAGCGAGAGCAGCTCGGAACTGTCCGCCCGCGTGCGATCGTGCACGCGAATTCCCGTCGGCTCGAAGTAGGTGCGCAAGCCGTGCGCGCGGTTCGGCGCCTGGAGTCCGTTTCGATTGGCGCTGACCCGATACTCGTGCCGCGCGATCTGGCTTTGCGCGCCTTCGAAATTGCGATCGGTGGCTTGATCGGCAATGACGGAAGCGTCGGAAGCCGCGGGTAGCGCGCCGACTGCGGGCGCGCGACCGCTGCAGGACAGACTGCATAATAGGGTGGGGAGCAGTGCGAAAAGGCTGAGAGGCAGCGCGAAGAGAAGGGCAGGGCTGCAGGATAGGCGGCGCGAATCCATCGGTTGGGCTCCATCTCGAAGCCGAGCGCAGGTTCGGGGGTTCCCCCCGAGTGGCGTGCGGCTCGGCGCTTGCTCGTTCTTGCTGGGGGCGATTCCTCGCCACTTTACACCGCCGCGACGCCGGGAGTCCAGCCCTTCCCTTGTGGTTCGGGGCTGGAGTTCTTGTGGCTCGGGGCTGGAGTCCTTATGGCTCGGCGATGCAGTCCTGGTGGCTCGGCGATGGAGTCGTTGTGGCTCGGGGATGGAGTCGCCGATACCTCGGCGTCGTGTTCGGTGGGCGAACGGGCGCAAGCGCTCGATTCCCAGCGCTTGCGCGGAGATGGGGTTCGTTCGTGCATTGCCCCGATGCGCGAACGCGGATGAGGTTGTGGTTTTGCTTCCGCGCGGATCGGATCCGCGACGCGGGAAGATTGCCTGGAGACACGGGGCTCGAAGGGCCGGGGCGCGCAAAGTCCGCGACCGCAGCTAGACGCCGCGCGCGCATTCTGCTTTTCTCCCGCCCCATGAGAAGACACCGCCCGACGCTCGGCCTCTTCACACTTGCCATTCTTCTGACCGCCGGCTGCTCGTCGACGCGGCTCAACTCGGCCTGGTCGGATCCGCATTACACCGGCGGACCCTTCCGCAAACTGATGATCATCGGCCTCGGCGCAACCGAGGGCGGGCGCGCGGAGTTCGAGAACAGCGTGGCGGATGCGTTTTTGGCGCGCGGCGTGACGGGCGTCTCGAGTACCGGTTATTTCGCGTCCGCGCAGGACATGAGCCGAGAAGCGGTTCGCAGCTGGGTGCAGCAAGACGGCTACCAGGGCGTGTTGGTGGCGCGGCTCATCGACATCCATCGCCAGCAGTACGCCGTTCCGCCGACCTACACCGATCTTTGGGGCTACTGGGGTTACTACGGCAGCGTCATGACGTCTCCTGGTTACGTGGCGGACCGGACGACGCTTCTCATCAATACGGATCTGTTCGACGCCTCGACAGGCAAGGTCGTCTACACCGCGGAATCCAAGAGCTTCGATCCGAGTTCCAGGGAAGTGGTGATCCGCGATCTGACCGCGCTCCTGGTGAAGGATTTGACGAAGCGAGGCCTTCTGCCGCAGAAGCCGTAACATCCCCATGCGACCCCGGACCCGAGCCGCGCGACAAGGGGCACAGAAAAGGCTAGAAACTGCTCAGACAGCGGTCGGGGTCATTCGGACACGCGACCCGCGCAACGGAGAATGCCAATGTCACACCGCATCGCAATGTCGATCATGTTGATCTTTGCAGGGGTTGCGCCAGCGCTTGCCGAGGACGACGACTTCGCCCGCGATGGCATTTACGCGGGAATCAACTTGGCGGGCGCCTACTACCCGAAGATCGACGGTGACATCGACGATGGCCTCGGCCCGCTGCTCGCGACGACCAACCTCGAGGTCGAGAAACCAGTGGGCGTCGGCGTTCGGGCTGGCTACAGATTGTTCCCGCATCTCGCAGGCGAGGTCCAATTCCAGTGGTTCGCGCCATCCGAGAGCGAAACAGACTTTTATCTGATCGGCTCCGACCCAAAGATTGATTTCGAGAATGTGACTGCCCTGCGGGTCCGAACGTTGAATCTTACAGGAAATCTGAAGGGCTACCTTCTCACCGGCCGCATACAACCTTTTGTGCTCGTCGGCGGCGGACTCCTACACTACGAAGTGGAGGACGAGCTGGGGCTCGGCCTGGGCTCGAACGGGGACGATTTCGTAGCGCGCTTCGGCGGCGGCGTGGATGTGTACTTCAACCGGAATTTCGTTCTCGTAATCGATTCGAGCTATTGGCTTCCAACCGGCAGTGCGGATCAACTCAATCAGATCCAGGTTTCCGTAGGACTCAATTATCGCTTCTAAACGCGCCGACTCCGACAGAAAGAAGCGCGCGCGCCGGCGCGTGTATCGACACCAACCGGCCTTGCGTTTGGCTCAGCAACCGGTTTTTCGACTGGCCCAGCATCCTGCCAGGCGCGACAGGTTGAGCGCTCCAGCGAGTAGGCGGGCGGGAGAGTCCTACATCCGCGCGGCTTGACCGTCATTCGTCGGGCGAGTTCTCGTTCCCGTTAACGGCTAGGAGGCGTTGTGCAAAATCTTTTTCGTGCCTGGCTCGAGTGCCAAGCACTCGAGTGGGAGTCAGCGTGACGCGAACCGCCGTGTTGTCATCGACATTGTCGCTCGCGCTCGTCGGCTGGCTCGGTTGTGCGGGCGAAGGCAAGCACGCCCCGCAGCCTGACCACGCCCACACCCATGTGCCGCGCCGCGTCGTGCCCGACGGCGCGGGTGCGCCGCTGTTCAACGATCTGGGTGACTTCCAGCGCCCGATCAGCACCCATTCGGAACTGGCGCAGCGCTACTTCGACCAGGGCCTGATCCTCGCGTACGGATTCAACCACGCCGAAGCCTACCGCTCGTTCAAAGAGGCCAGCGCTCAGGATCCGGGCTGCGCGATCTGCGCCTGGGGCGAGGCTTACGTGCTCGGGCCCAACATCAACAAACCGATGGACGACGCCGACGTGCCCGCAGCCTACGAGGCGTCTGAGCGCGCACGCGCCAAGGCGGATGGCGCGAGTCGGGTCGAGCAGGCGCTGATTCGCGCGCTGGTTGTGCGTTATGTGGCCGAACCGGTGGCGGACCGCGCGGCAATCGATCTCGCATACGCGGATGCGATGCGCGGCGTTGCCGCCAGCTATCCCGATGATCTCGACGTCAAGACGCTTTTTGCCGAGGCGCTGATGGACACGATGCCGTGGAACTACTACGAGAATCCCGACACGCCGAGGCCTGCGACACGAGAGGTGCTCCGCGTTCTCGAGAGTGTGATCGCGGCCGATCCGAATCACGCCGGCGCGCTGCATTTCTACATCCACGCCGTCGAACCCTCGAGCCAACCCGAGCGTGCAGAAGCTGCGGCGGACCGGCTGGGTCCCCTCTCGCCGGGTGCGGGTCACCTCGTGCACATGCCTTCGCACATCTATCTGCGCGTCGGGCGTTATCACGACGCATCCATCGCCAATGAGAAGGCGGCGGCGTCCGACGAGACGTACATCTCTCAGTGTCGAGAGCAGGGTTTTTATCCCGCTTCCTACTATCCCCACAACGTGCACTTTCTGTATGCGTCTTCGGCCTTCGAGGGGCGCAGCGCCGTATCGATCGAAGCCGCGCGCAAGCTCACGGCGGGCATCACTCCGGAGATCGTCGCAGAGATTCCGCTCGCCGAGGAATTTGTGCCGATCGAACTCTACGCGCTCGCGCGCTTTGGGCGCTGGGACGAACTCGAGCGCGCACCGGCGCCGAGTGCGAGTTGGCGTTATGCGACGGGCGCGTGGCATTACGCGCGCGGCCTCGCCTTCGCGGCGATGGGAAACGGTGTCGAGGCAGGCGAGGCGCTGGTCGCGCTGCGCGCCGTCGCCGCGGAGCCGGCGCTCTCAGAGAGGGCCCTCGCGTCGGGATCGACGCCGGCGGCGTTGTTGTCGATCGGGGCCAAGGTCCTCGAGGCGCGGATCGCTGGCGCGTCCGGACGCTGGGAGGCAGCCATCTCGCCGCTGAAAGAGGCAGTCGCAATGCAGGACCGCCTGCCTTACACCGAGCCCCCGCCCTGGTACTTCCCGACCCGCGAGGCGCTCGGTTTGGCGCTGTTGGAGGCCGGTAGCCCCGCTGAGGCGGAGAGCGTCTTCCGCGAGCAGCTCGGCTTCACGCCGCGCAACGGCTGGTCGCTGCGCGGGCTCGTGGCGAGCTTGCGCGCTCAGGGCAAGACCGACGCCGCTCGTCAGGCGCAGAGCCAACTCGACGAGGTCTGGCAACGTGCCGACGTGACGCCGGCTGGTTCGGTCTTCTAAAAAGTTTGCCGTTTCGGTATTCGGAGAAAGAGTGGAGCATGGACTCCCGGAACGCCGATCCGATCGACCCTGGGCGCACTTCGCGATCCGCGCGAGTCACGGGATTCGCGCTGCTGGTCGTCGCGGCAGTCGGCGTTCTGCTCTACGTCTCGCTGCGAGAACCGCCGGCACCCCCAGAAATCAGCGGGGAGAGCGCCGCGCCCGCGTCCGCGCCTGCGCTGTCGTATCGGCCCGAAGCGATCGGTCTGGCGCCGGCCGCGCACCCAATCATTACGCACGTCGCGATCGGTGACCTCGATCGAGACGGCCTGCTCGACGTGTTGGTCGCCGACGCGGCGGCGAACCGGGTGGGTTGGATCCGCCAGTTTCCCCGGGGCGTGTTCACCGAGTACCCGATCGGTGATCCCGTCCAGGCGCCGGCCCATGTTTCGCTGGCTGACGTCGACCAGGACGGTCGGCTGGACGTGCTGGTCGCCAGCATGGGCGTGTTGGATCCCAATAACGATCTCATCGGAAGCGTGGTTGCGCTCGAAAATCTCGGTAACGGTCAGTTTCGCAATCGGATTCTGCTCGAGAACACGGCGCGCGTCAGCGACGTGCGCGGCGTCGATCTCAACGCCGACGGTCGGACGGATCTCGCGGTGGGTCAGTTCGGCTACTCGGACGGTGAAATCCGCTGGATGGAAGGTATCGGTGACTGGAAGTTTCGCAGCCACCTGCTGTTGCAGCGATCGGGCACGATCATGACGCCGGTGGCGGACTACGACCGCGACGGCAAGCCGGACATTGCCGCGCTCGTGTCACAGGAGTGGGAGGAGGTGCACCTGTTCCGAAATCTCGGTGGCGCTGAGTTTCGCGACAGCGTGCTCTGGAAGGCCGACAACGAGGCCTGGAACAGCAGCGGCATCGACAGCTGCGACGTCAACGGCGACGAGCGGCCGGACCTGATCTACAGCAACGGCGACGGTTTCGAGATGGGGTTCGCGGGGCCCGCGCCGTGGCACGGCCTGCAGTGGTTCGAAAATCTGGGCGAGGGAAACTTCAGCTATCACCGGATCGGCGACATGCCGGGGTGTTACAGCCCGACCTGCGCGGATCTGGACGGGGACGGCGATATCGACATCGTCGCCGTTTCCGGCTTCAATCAGATCAACGATGCGTCGTCGGTCTGGCTGACGGCGTGGTTGAACGACGGCCAGCAGAACTTCAGTGAGGTGCCGCTCGCCAATGAACCGACGCGTTTGATCACCGTCGCTGCGGGCGATCTGGACGGCAACGGGGTTCCCGTGCTCGTCACGGGCGGCTTGCACGCGTCTCCGCCGTACATCCTGATGAGTCGCGTGACGCTCTGGCGGCGACAGTGACCGAAAAATCGTGCTAGGCCGGCACGCGCTGATCCGTTGGATCGCGCTTGGCATGATCGTCGCGGTCGCGGCAGCGGCCGCGGGAATGGCATTCCGGTCCTGGCGGGCGCATGAACGCGCGCTCATCGCGCTCGCGGGTGTACCGCCAGTGCCGGACCTGAGCCGCTGGCCCGGCGGCTTCGCGCGCGAAGTCCGAACTGCGAGCGCGGCGCTGCAAGCGCGGCGGGATCCGATCGAACCCCTCGCGCGGCTCGCCGGTCTCTACCACGCCAACGTCTACAACGCGCAGGCCGCGCAGTCGCTCGCCGCGCTGCAGCGGCTCGAGCCGAAGAACCCGCGCTGGGTCTACCTGCTCGCGGATGTGCGGCTGCGGCTGGGGGAATGGGACGCCGCCGAGCAGGCGTTGCGGCAGACGCTGGAGCTCGATGCCAATTATCTGCCCGCGTGGTTTCGGCTGGCTGAGGTTCTCGCAAAGCGCGACGCGATCGACGCAGCGCGCGAATGTTACGCGCGGGCCGTCGCTGTAGCGCCAGAAAATGTACTCGCCGCATACTTTCAGATCGCGTTCGAGGCCGCGCACGGCAATGCCATCGAGTCGCGCCGTCGCCTCGCCGAACTCGTTCACGCGCATCCCGATTTCCGGGAGCCGCACGAATTGCTGGCCGAACTGCAC
Organism: uncultured Spirochaetales bacterium; assembly: GCA_964494795.1. Taxonomy (GTDB): domain Bacteria; phylum Myxococcota_A; class UBA9160; order UBA9160; family SMWR01; genus JACZVU01. The sequence goes on from CAZBSV010000215.1 coordinate 41,312, forward strand.
GCCCAAAACGGCGAGCTCGAAAGCGCCGAGCGCGAGCGCATGCTGGCGTCGACAACCCATCGCGAGCTCGGGCAGCCGGACCCGTGGGTCGACGAGCTCACGGGATCTTCTTTCGACATCAGCCGCTTGAGTGTGCTTGCCGACGAGGCGACTCGCGAGCTGCGATTCGACGTCGCAGAAAAGCTGCTCATCCGGGCGATCCTGCTCGCGCCATTCGAGCCGTCGCTGTGGGAGTTGCTCGAATCGGTCTATCGGAACGCGGATCGTCCCGAGGACGCGCTGCGATTGTCGGAATTCGCCATCGCGATCATTCCAGACGACCCCGATCTTCACGCCCGACAGTCGGCGTTGCTCTGCGATCGGGGCCGGCCGCAGGAGGCGATATCGCGCTTGCAGGCCGCCCTGCTGCGCTGGCCGGAGGATGCGGGCCTGCACGCAGTGCTCGGAGTGGCGCTGGGGATCGTGGGCAACACCGAAGCGGCTGCATCTGCGCTGCGCGAGGCGATCCGCCTGGATCCGACGCGTGTCGAGGTGCTGTTCAATCTCGGAATCTCCCTTCACGCGCTCGGCCAGTTCGACGCCTCGCGCGAGGCCGCGCAGCAAGCGCTGTCGATCCGCCCCGATTTTCCCGAGGCGCTCGCCTTGCTCGCGAGCCTCGCGCTGAGTTCCGCCGATCGCGTCGCCGCCGAGTCGACGCTGAACCGGTTGCTGATGCTGAGTCCGGGCGCAGACGCGCGCGCGCTCGTCGCGGCGCTCGAGCCGTACCTCCGGTTCGAACCGAGAAACGCCGACGCCTACCTGCTGCTCGGTGAGCTGCTGCTGGGTGCGGGCCGCGTCGCCGACGCGCGCGCGATCTTCCAGCAGGGATTTCAGATCTCCCGGAAAAGCGGCCGCGCCGACCAGGCGCTGCGCTTCCGGCAAGCGCTCGAGCGCTTGCGCGACAGCGCAAGCCGCGGCGGGAGCGCGTGACCGGTGCCCTTCGTGCCGGCGGCGGGAGCGCGTGACCGGTGTCCTTCGTGTCGGCCGCCAGAGCCGTCAGTCTCGCAGTAGCGGCCCACCAGCCACTTGCCCAGCGCTGCGAACCCGTTACCGACGTCGGCCTACGCCGGTTTCAGCTCTTCAGCCAACGCGCCAGCTCACCGGGTGAAGGCTGCGGCGAGTCTCAGTCGGCGACGCCGCCGCCGTCGACGGGCAACGCGACTCCAGTGATGAACGCGGCCTCATCGCTTGCGAGGAACAAGACCGCGCGCGCGATCTCCTCGGGCGTAGCCATCCGCTGGATGGCGCGACCGGAGACGGCGTTGTGGACATAGTCGTCCCAGCTCAACCCCTGGTTGCGCGCGTCCGCGTGTTCCATCGGGGTTTCGGTGTCGCCCGGACACACGGCGTTCACGCGGATGCCCTGCGGCCCGTGATCGATCGCCATCGCCTTGGTCATCAGCACCATGCCGCCTTTCGCCGCGCAGTAGGCTACCGCTTTGGCTCCGCCGACCAGCCCCCAGCCGGACGCACAGTGCACGATCGAGCCCGAGCCCTGCGCGATCATGTGCGGCAGCGCGAACTTCGACATCAAGAACGCACCCTTCAAACTCGTGTCGACCTGCGCGTCCCACTCGTCCTCGGAGCAGCCGACGGCATCGTTCGCGATGTACACGCCCGCGTTGTTGAACAGCACGTCGATCCGGCCAAAGGCGTCGACGGTACGCTCGACGGAGCGACGGCAGTCTTCGGCGATGCGCACATCCGCTGAGATGAAAATCGCGTTGCGACCAATGCGCTGGACGATCGCGTTGCCGCGCTCTGCGTTGCGCCCGGTGATCGCGACCTGCGCCCCCTCCTCGGCGAACAACAGCGCCGTCGCCTCGCCGATGCCCGAGGTGCCACCGGTGATCAACGCCACCTTCTTTTCGAGCCGCATCCGCCGATCTCCACTCACTTCGCGGCGCGACGATATCTGTTGGCACCGCGCAGCGCTCGTGGCCCGTTGCGTGATCGGTGTACAAGCGATTCTGATGGGGAATCACAGGCACGCTAGACAGTTTCGCTGCGAACGACACTCGGAGTGCCTGGTGAGCTCTGGCGACCTACAGCTGGAAGCCCTGACGACCTACGGCTGGAGGACCGGGGCACGCAGCTCTAGAATGCGCCCGTGACGAGAGACCTGCTCCGACTGCTCGCAATCGGCTTGATGCTGGCGTCGAGTCCGATGCTTCGGGCCGTCGCCGCGCCAGCGGTAGCGCTGCCCGAGGCATCCCGTGCGGCGTCAACGCCCGGCTGGTATCCGAACGTCGCGATCGAGCGACTCGTCGAAATTCCGCTTCGCGACGGCGTCGTGCTGCGCGCCAGCTTGATTCGCCCTGATTCGCCCGGACGCTTTCCCGCTTTGGTCTACCGCACGCCGTACGGCCAGGACGCGGAGGCTTCCGAGTCGGCATTTCCGCTCAAGGCGGCGCGCCACGGCTACCTGGTTTTCCTGGTGGACGTGCGCGGCCGCTACACGTCGGAGGGAAGCTTCGAGGCTTACCGCAACGAGAAGTCCGACGGCTACGACGTCATCGAATGGGCGGCCGCCCACCCCCGCAGCAACGGCCGCGTGGGCTCCTACGGCCAGTCGTATCCGGGCTTCGCGCAGTGGCTCGCGCTGTCGCAGGATCCCCCACACTACACGACCGCCGTCCCCGCGAAGACACCTACCTCGAGTCATCACTTCTTCTATCAAGGCGGCGCCTTCAACCTGACCTGGTTCGATTGGTTCATGCCGCTGATCGTGCCGGACCTGCGGCGCCGCGCGAACGACGACTCTGGGCCCTGGGACGAAGCCGCCGCCTTCGACGCGTGGGCGCCGGTACGCCGGAGCGTTTATCTGCAGCGCCCGCTGCTCGGTCCGTCTCTATTGCGCCGCTACGCGCCCTACTACTACGAATGGGTCAGGCACCCGGATGCTTCCGAATGGTGGCGATTCGCCGACGTCGAGAGAGACTTCTCTCGGATACGCGTTCCCGTGTACCTGGTGACAGGCTGGTACGACAACAATTACGGGCCCGTGGGCGCCACCCGCGGCTTCGCGGGCATGCGCGGCGAAGCCGCCACCCCCGAGGCGCGGGCGCTCACCAAGCTGATCATCGGCCCGTGGACGCACAGCAGCACCCGGGTGGGTGAGAACCGCTTCGGCGCCCTCGACTTCGGCCCCAACGCCGGCCTCGATTTCGATGCCTTCTTGTTGCGTTGGTTCGACGCGCGGCTCAAGGGGATCGACAACGGCATCGACGCCGAGCCGCCCGTGCGCCTGTTCGTGATGGGCGACAACGTCTGGCGCGACGAGCGCGAATGGCCGCTGGCCCGCGCGCAGCCGCGCTCGCTGTATCTGCGCGGCGGCGGCGACGCGCACACGGCGGCGGGCGACGGCCGACTCTCCGCCGAAGCTCCGCCGGCGGGAGAGCCCGGAGACACCTACGTCTACGACCCGCGTGACCCGATCTGGGATGAACAATTCGAGACCTCCGGCGCGTTGCCCCAGGCCAGCGTCGAAGCGCGCGACGACGTGCTCGTCTACACCAGCGCGCGTCTCGAGGACGCGCTCGAAGTGTCGGGAGAGATGCTCGCCGATCTCTACGTCTCGATCGATCAGCCCGACACGGACCTCGCCGTGCGCGTCACCGATGTGCACCCGGACGGCACATCCTATGCCGTCAACGGGCCGGAGGCGGGCATCCTTCGTCTGCGCTATCGCGAGGCGCTGGACCAGCAGAGCCTGATGGAGCCCGGCCGAATCTACCGGATCCGAATCGGCGAGATGTTCACCTCGAACGTATTCGCACGCGGGCATCGCATACGCGTCCAGATCACCAGCAGCCGGGCTCCCCATTTCGACCCGAACCCGAACACCGGGGAGGAGATCGCGACGGCAGTTCGCATGACACCCGTACGCGTCAGCATCCACCATGACGCGAGCCATGCATCGCGGTTGGTGGTACCGGTCGTCCCACGGTTGGTGGTACCGGTCGTTCAACGGTTGGTCGTACCGGTCGTCCCACGGTTGGTCGTACCGGTCGTCCCACGAGAAGACGGCTCCTAGCGCGGCGCTGCGGGTCGCAGCGCGGTGCGCGGGGCCTCGGCCGGCGCGTCGAGGTCGATGCCGACCGGCAGCTGACCCAGGCAGCGGCAGATCCCTTGTTCTCGGTCGGATCCCTCTCTCATTGGATCGTCGGGCCGCGGACTCCAAACTTGGCGCTCGGCTCACGGCAGCCGCCAGTGCAAGAGCGCTCCGTCGTAAGTGTTATTTCGGATAATGTGATGTAAATCACTGATTTAACAGACTATTCTGGTCGACAATTACTTTGAATTCATTTAGTATATGGCAAAATCACTACGTGGGCGATTCCACCAATCGAGGAGAGTTTTACATGATCCGACCCGGCTGCCGTGCCCGAATCCAGATTCTGCTGTTCACGCTCGCATTCGCGGCCGCTGCGTTCCCGGCGGCCGCCAAGGAGGAGTCGAAGATCCAGATCCGACTGGTGGACCAAAGCGCGCCGGGCAACGGCCACGGCAACGGCCTCGGAGGAGGCGCGGTGCGCGCCGATGTCCACACCCAGCTGCAGGGAAAGAAAGTCATCCTCAAACTGCGTGCGCGCGGTCTCGAACCGAATACCGAGTACGCGTTGCTCTGCAAGGAAGACGAACAGACGACCGAATCCGCGGAGCTCGTGCGCTTTACCACGGGATCCAATGGGTCGGCGAACGTCAGCCAGAATCTCGCGAAGACCGCCGATGTGGACGCGCCCGCGGATCCGCGCGGCAAGTTTCTCGCGATCGCCGATGGCGCCGACACGATGCTCGAGATCGTCGGGGGCTGGCTCTACGGCGAGCCGCAGAACGATGGCCCGATGACCAAGATCAAAGAGCTGACGGATCTCGAACCGGATCCGAATGCTTCGCCCTCCGGCGGTGTGAGTGCGCGCTATGACCGGAGACCCAACGGCAACGGAACGCTTTCGATCGCGATGCGCCGCGTACCCGTCGGCGATTACGAGATCTTCGTCGATGGCTTCCTGGTGGCACCGATAAGCCCGAATCCCGCCGGTAACGCCAAGGCGGACTTCCAGACGAAGCCGATGCGAGGGCAGGGTTTGGGTAATGCCAAGCCGCACCACAAGAAGCAACAGCTCAACTTCGACCCCCGCCGCAAGCAGATCGTCGTCCAACTTACCGATGGAACACCGATGTTCTCCGGGCCGATGCTCGCGCAGATCGAGGGGCTCAACGTTTGTTCTCTGGAGACGACGGACTCCCCGCTCGCGGGGGGCACTGGCTCCGGCGTTGCGGCGCTAGAAGTCGAGGAGGACTGTGAGACTGCCTTCGACGTGGAGATCTCGGGCGTGCCCGCGGGCGACTACGACCTCTACGTCGACGGCGCGCTCGTCGCGACATTCGCAGCCGCGGATGACGGCTCCGGCACGATAGCGGGATTCGTCCGCTTCGATCCGACACCCGACGCTGGTGAAGACGAGCTCGTGCTCGACTTTCCGGTCGGCAGCGGATCGCTCGTCGAAGTGTTCGACGTGGGCGCCGACCCGAGTGTGGCGACCCCGGTGCTTTCAGGGACGCTCCTCTAGGCGCGGGATACCAGCGGACGCGCCGCGCAATCGCGGAGGAGAAGTCAGGACCGTCGCACGCCACGCGCTGCCGTGCCACACTGCGGACCGCGATGGAACCGATCAATCCGCAGTGGGCGGCTCGGCGACAGGCCGTCTTCCAGGCTCTCGGCGCCTTCTTCGTCGGCAACGCGCTGCTGGCCGAGCTGGTCGGCGGAAAGCTCTTCCAGGTCGCCACACCGTGGCACGTGTTCACGCTCAGCTGTGGCGTGATTCTGTGGCCGTTCGTATTCATCGCGACCGACGCCGTCAACGAGTATTTCGGGCGCGCCGGTGTGCGGCGACTCAGCTTGTTGGCCGCCGCGGTGATCGCTTATGCGTTCGTGATGCTCTGGCTCGCGCAGTACGTCCACGCTGCTGCATTCTCCCCGATCGACGATGCGTCTTTCAGGCGGGTTTTTCTGCAATCGCGCTGGATCATCGCGGGATCCATCGCCGCGTTTCTGATCGCGCAGCTCGTCGACGTGACGGTCTTCCGCGCCGTCCGCCGGCGAACCGGGGGCCGACACCTGTGGTTGCGGGCGACCGGGTCAACGGTGGTGAGCCAGCTGATCGATACGTTCTTGGTCGGCTTCATCGGACTCTACCTTCCCGCCGCGCTCGGCCAATCGCGCGCAACGACGCCCTTCACCTTTGCGGATTTCCTGAACACCTCGCTGAGCGGCTATGCGTTCAAGGCGGTGGTGGCCATTGCGATCACGCCTGTTCTATACGGCCTCCACCGCGCCATCGACCTCTACCTGGGTCCAGTCGCCGACGCCGGCGAGGACGGCCCGGATCCTCGCTGAAGGCGCGCGGCCTATCGCCGTCTCCAGTTCAGCGTCACTATTGCCGATCCCGCAACCAGGCGCCGGTGCGTGCCTGGCTTGGAGAGAACCGATGGCGAAATCGAGTGAACCGCAGGGTGTCGCCGGCGCGCGGCCGAACGCCTTGCGCCGCCTCTACCAGTGGGTGCTGGGATGGGCGGACTCGCCGCACGGACCGACTGCTCTCGCCATCATCTCGTTCGCGGAGAGCAGCTTCTTTCCGATTCCCCCCGACGTGCTCCAGATCGCACTGTCGGTCTCGAAGCCTCGACTCTCGTTCGTGTATGCGGCGATCAGCGCGGTGGCTTCTGTCGCCGGGGCCATCTTGGGATGGGCGATTGGAGCGTTCACCTGGGCGGCAACCGAGAACCTGTTCATGACGTGGGTACCCGGTGTAACGCCCGAGATTTTCGAAAACGTCCGCCAGCTCTACCTCGACAACGCCTTCCTCGCCATCTTTACCGCCGCGTTCACGCCGATCCCGTTCAAAGTGTTCACGCTCGCTTCCGGAGTGTTTGGCGTGCCATTGCCCGTGCTCGTTTCGGCGAGCGTGCTCGGCCGCTGCGGGCGGTTCTTCCTGGTGGCGACCTGCATTTACGTGGCAGGCCCCGGCGTCAAGAGGCTGCTCGATCGCTACCTGGAACTCGCGACGTTTCTTCTACTGGCGCTCTTTCTGCTTGGAATTTGGGCGATATCCGCGGTTCACTGACTTGCTAGCGCGTGTGAGATTTCAGATCTAGCCGGAGCATCGCGTCATCGCCATCAGGCGAGACGACCAAGGAGATCTGAATGACCCACTCTCAGCAAGCAGTCCGGCCAAAAAAGGGAGTGGTCGAGTATGGAGAGAAGCATCAAATCCCTTCTTCTGCTGGCGCTCGTCGGGATCGCCGGATTCTTCGTCGTCACCTTGGCGAGGGCTGCCAGTCGAAGCGGAAAGCTCGAGCCCACCGCGCCGACGTTTGCGCAATTGGCGGTCGGTTTTGTGACGAACTTTTTCGACACGCTAGGCATCGGTTCGTTTGCGCCCACCACGGCGATCTTCAAGCTGAAGCGAGTCGTTGAGGACGAGCAGATTCCCGGAACGCTCAACGTCGGCCATACGCTGCCGACGATCGCCCAGGCGCTCATCTTCATCACGATCGTCAACGTCGAGCCGGTGACCCTGCTGCTGTTGATCTCGACGTCTGTCGCAGGCATGTGGCTGGGCGCGGGGGTCGTTTCGAAATGGCCGCGTCGCAACATTCAGATCGGCATGGGTGTCGCGCTGCTCGTGGCGGCGGCGCTGATGTTGATGACGATCTTCAAGCAATCGTCCGGCGGTGGAACGGCGCTTGAATTGAGCGGCGTGCGTCTTTGGATCGGCCTTGCCGGCAATTTTGTGCTGGGCGCGCTGATGTCGTTGGGGATCGGTCTGTACGGCCCGTGCCTCATCATGATCAGCCTGTTGGGGATGAGTCCGACGGCGGCGTTTCCGATCATGATGGGCTCGTGCGCTTTCTTGATGCCGGTCGGCAGCGCCCGATTCATCCGCTAGGGTAGCTTTCAGTTGCGCGCGGCACTGGGACTGGCGCTCGGGGGCATCCCCGCTGTGCTCATCGCGGCGTACATCGTCAAATCCCTCGACGTCTATTACGTTCGCTGGTTGGTCGTCATCGTCGTCGTCTACACCGCGGCGGCGATGTTGCGCTCAGCGATGCCGAGGGCGGCGAAAAACAATCCGCTTGAAGTGACTGGGACCTCCCCCAGCGTCGTTGACACACGGTTTGAATCGCCCCCGGGGTGAGGCGTGAGAAGCTCACGGCACCCCGGCGCGCTGAGGAGAGCACGACCCCACCAACTCACCTCAGTTCACGCTGCCAGCGTGGGTGCGGGACGGTTTTCCTCATCCTCGCTCTCTGGCCGATATGTGCCCGTGCCGACGAGCCGTTCAAAAATCGGCGAGGCCGTCAGCGTGGTGACCACGGCCATGATGGCCAGCGTGGCGAACAGTCCTTCCGAGATGACCCCGCGTTGCAAGCCGATGTTGATGATGATCAATTCCATCAGACCGCGCGCGTTCATCAGCGTGCCGATGCCCAGCGCCTCGCGATTCGAGAGTCCCGCCCAGCGCGCGGCCAGCCAGCAGGCCACGCCCTTGCCCAGCACCGCCGCGACCAGCACCGCGAGACACATCAGCCAGAGGAAGCCGGTGTTGAGCAGAGCGATCTTGGTGTTCAACCCTGAGTAAGTGAAAAACAGCGGCAGCAGCAGCGCCACGGTGAGCGGTTGAATGCGCGCGATCAGATCCCGCGTGACCACGCCGCGCGGCATCGCCGCGCCCATCACGAACGCGCCGAACACCGCGTGCAATCCGATGAGATCGGTGAAACACGCGCCCAAAGCCATCAGCGCCAGGCACACGACCAGTCCGGCTTCGGTGAGCGCGTCACGTTGTTGCAACCAGCGTTCGAGGCGCGCGAGCAGTGGCTTGATGACAAAGAGGGTGAGGACGACATAGACGATCCCTCCGCCGATGTTGAGCAGGGCGTGGCTGAGATTATGGTCGAAGCTGGCCAGCACCACGGCCAGCAGACACCATGCGGCGGCGTCATCAATCGCGCCTGCGCCCAAAGCCACCGTGCCCATCGTGGTGCCGGTGAGTTTCTTGAAGTGAATGATGCGCGCGAGCATCGGGAAGGCGGTGATGCACATCGACGCGCCGAGGAAGAGCATCGCCTCCAGGAGCGTAGTTTTTTTCGGAAACAGTTCCGTGTGATGAAACAACACCCAGGCCAGCGCTGCTCCGAGCACGAAGGGCGTAATCATACCGGCAGCAGACACCGCGATGGAACTCTTGAACCGCTTGCGCACGATATCGACGCGGAACTCCATCCCGACCACGAACATGTAGAGCGCCAGGCCCAGTTGCGAGGCGGGGAAGAGATAGCTCTGCGTGTCGCGCACGGTTTGCGTGCTGTCCCACGGAAAAAGCCACTGCTGGATTTCCGGCGCGAGCAACCCGAACAGGGACGGCCCGAGCAGCACGCCCGCGACCATCTCGGCCACGACCTGCGGCTGGCCGAGGCGCAAAGCGATGACCCCGACCACCCGGCAGAAAAGCAGGATGACCGCGATCTGGAGAAAGAACTGAACCGCCAGATGGAGGTTGTTCATGGGGCAATCGTGTGCATTCGTCGGCACTATAGAGAACGATCACTTGTAACCGAAATAGAATCTCGGTATCGAACTCATGCACTTCCGGTCGCGATGCTTCGGGTCGAGTAGAGTGACGGCTGCCTCGCGCGAGATCGAAGACCCCCGATCGCCCTAGAATCCCTTCCAAATGGCTCATCCGCGCTGAGCCCGGAGAACCGAATGGCCGAGCTGTTCACGAGTGAGAGCCTGATCGCCCTGCTCACCCTAACGAGTCTCGAGATCGTGCTCGGAATCGACAACATCGTCTTCCTCTCGATCCTGGTGGCGAAGCTGCCGGCCGAGCGGCAGGCCAGCGCGCGTCGGCTCGGCCTGCTGCTCGCGATGGGCATGCGCATCGGGCTGTTGCTCGCAATCACCTGGGTGATGGGGCTCACCCGCCCGCTCTTCTCGCTGCTGGATCGCGGCTTCAGCGGGCGCGATCTGATCCTGATTGCCGGCGGCCTGTTCCTGGTGGCGAAGGCGACCTGGGAGATCCACGACAAGCTCGAGGGCGCCGAGCACGCGGGGCCGCGCGCGAAGGCGGCGACCTTCGGCGCGGTCCTCGCCCAGGTCGTGCTGATCGACGTGGTGTTCTCGCTCGATTCCGTGATCACAGCCGTGGGCATGGCGAGCCACGTCGAGATCATGATCGCGGCGGTGGTGATCGCGGTGCTCGTGATGATGCTGTCGGCTGCAGGCATCAGCGCCTTCGTCGAACGCCATCCGACGATGAAGATGCTCGCGCTGTCGTTCCTGCTGTTGATCGGCGTGATGCTGATCGCCGACGGCTTCGGCCAGCACGTCTCGAAGGGCTACATCTACTTCGCGATGTCTTTCTCGCTCTTCGTCGAAGTCCTCAACATGCGGATCCGGCGGAGGGGTGACCGGCCGGTGAAGCTCCACCAGAGCTACGTGCACGGCGCCTGACCGCCGGGACGGGATCGGAAGAACAAGCGCCCGTTCGATAGGAAGAACAAGCGCCCGTTCGACGGTCCGCGAACCAACGCGATGACAACTTCAGCCCCGGCCCATCGATCCGCACACGCTCGGAGAGAGGAAAGCGCCCAGCTTCAGGCTGGCGTCTTCGTCGGGGGAGGGCCAGCAACTGGCGTCGCGCTGTCTGCCGGCGTCCAACGCCGCTCAGCGTCGCGAGTCGCCCCGCAGCGGCCGGAAGGCGTTCTCGAAAACGCTGTCCGCCACGCGACGACCCTGGGCGATGCCCTCGGTCTTGTCGAACGCCCAGTGGATGCCGAGGTAGATGCGGCTCTGGCCGTTCTCCTCCTCGGCCTCCGAGAGCGTCGCGAAGTGGCGCGGAATCCACGCTCGCACGCGGCCGTCGCCACCCAAGGTCACGCCGTTCCACTCGTCGGAGACGAAGGTGAAGGCGATGTCGTCCCGGCCATAGAACCTGCGCAGCGTCTGGAAGAGCGCGCCGCCGAAGCCGGCGTGTCCGGAGGGATAGGCGGGGAAGGGCGGCGTGAAGGCTGGCGAGCTGGCGTTGCTGGCCGGCGCGCCCAGGGGCGAGAACTCCGTATCCCCCACGGTGTGGGGATTGCCGTCGCCTGCGCCGCTAGGCCCCGTGCCCGGGTCGGATTCGCGAATCCCGCTGACCGGCCGCCAGAAGTCGTAGAAGTACTTCGACTCCCAGATCGCGATGCCCGCGTCGGCCATCGCGACGTTCACCAGCGCCAGCAGCCGCGCTTGCTCGACGACCTTCGAGCGCTGGTCCTGCGCGATCGTGAGGGCGATCTGGTTGTAGAGGCGCGGCGGGGCACACAGGCTGGGCATGCCGTCGTAGGCCCAGAAGATGCCCACGAAGGTCTGCGCCTCGCTGCGCTCCGTCGGCGTGACGACGCCGTCGCCGCCGAGGCGCTGCGCCTCGGCGAAGGCCTCCGCATACTCGGCGCTGTCGAGCGCCGGCGGGGGCGGGGCCCGGAAGAACTCGGCCGACGACAGCACGAAGGGCTCGACGTCGCCCCAGTAGGCGCCGAGGGCTAGAGGAATCCGGCTGATCGGGTCTTGGCGCCAGTGCCCCGGCGCGTCGCTCGTCGGGAACTCGACGTCCACCAGGGGCTCGTGATGCTGCGAGCCGTCGTCGGCGCGTAGGGCGAGGATCGCCGCCGCGGCCCGGCTCCCGAGCGCGATGCCGCGGGTCCTGACATGGCCTCTCGGGATCCGGCGTAGATCCGCGGCGAGCGCCGCGTCGAAGCTCGCCGCCTGCGCGGGAAAGAGCTCGGCCAGCGTGTCGTGCGCCGCCTGTGCGATCGCGGCCCTCATGGAGGTGTCGCGCCGCGCGCGGGGGAGCGCCGTGTAGTTCTCGAAGCCGCCTTCGATCGCGTTGATCGCGTCGAAGATGGCGATCTGGACGATTGCCATCGCGCGGCTCGCGCGGCCCGGGCCGAGCTGCTCGGCGAACTCGCGATCTTCACCGGGAGTGGGCGGTGTGTGGTCGAGTCCGCTCGCGTCGAGGGCGATCTGGTTCCAGTGGCGCAGCCAGCTCGTTGCCCGGTTGTCGTGCGCAGGCCGCGGCGTCGGCGCCGCGTGGCCCGTGGCCGCCTCGAAAAAGGGTCCGAGGGTTTCGCGTCCATCGTGGAAGGAATCGCCCCAGGCCGGAGCGGCCAGCGCGGCCGCGAAGAGCAGCGAAAGCGAAACACACCCGCCAGGCTTACGCCTCATGAGAATCCCTTGCGACCGCTGTGCAGGGCAAGCATACCCCCCTCTCATTATCACACGAAAAGGCGACGCTTTTTAGTGTCGATTGGCTTACGCGGAAGCTGGCTGCTCGGGAATGCGCAGGTTCAGCGTGCAACCCCCAGCCCGGGTTTGCTACGGCGATCGCGAGAACTCGCCTGCTGGATCCGCCTTTCCCAGCGGCGGAGAAGCTTGAGTGCAGGGAGAAAAAAGCTCAAGCATCGAATGCGGCCCGCGCGGTAAAGGGGAAGCTGAGCCCACAATGGCGGGCCCACCGGGCTCGTCTTCCGAGCCTCGGTGGGCCCGCCAACAGCAGGAAATAGGGAAGCGCTACCCCAGCACCAGCGTCAGCGAGACCTAGCTAGCTGCAGGTCCTGCTAATCCGACGCGTTCCGATGCAGTCGTCGCCTTCAACGTCCTTGCCGACGAATGTCGCGACGAACCCGACCACTCCGTTGACGCAGCTGCTCGGGATTTGCATCTGGAGTTTGGCGCCCTGTCCGCCCTTGCCGACTCCCAGTCGGATCGTTTCCGGAGCAGTCTTCGTCGACGTGATGACGCCGCCGGTCGTGACCGCAATCGTGAGTTGCGTGTTGACCACCGTGCCCGCCGGCGCCGTGCCCTTCACAATGCGCGCTTTCGCGGTGACGTCCTTCGTGCCGCTCAGCGGCGCGGTCGGCGAGCCGGCGCGTAGTGCGTTGACCTCGATCTCGAAGTCGCACACCTCTGGGCGTTCGCCCGCGACCGCCTGTGACGCGGCCAAACCGGCTGCGAAGAAGATGCCCGCGAAGCAGATGAACGTTCGCTGTAACCTCATTTTCGATCTCCTTTTCTCAAAAAACCCGTACCTCAGCTTCCAGATCTGCGATTTGACCACCGGCACCCGTTGCCGCGGAAACCTAGCCCCATCTAAAAGACCACAGAACCACAGTCAATGTCAACGTTTTTCTTGCTCTGCCTCTTCTGCGCGGGTCGCCGGAGACGGCAACCGGCAGGTTTCACCGCCGCTGCCGCGCCCGCTGCCTGCCGCGAAGCTGCGCAGGCGGTCGCGCGCGCGCGACGATAGCGCAGTGTTGCGCTCGCGGAAGGGCCCGTAGGGCCCCCGGCATGGATTTGGGGGGTAGGCGATTTTGGTAGCGGGTGCGCTCCGGCACGGTCTGCAGCCTGCCGGCGCCTCTGAGGCTGCCGGTGGCGGGGTGTCTGGTGGGCCAGCTGCCTTTATGGGCGGCATGAGTCGCGGCAGCTCGTGGCGCTGGCGCTGCCCGTGGTGGAGCAGGGGGGCGGTCAAGTCAGCCGAGGAGGCCGCGCTCACTCGGGGCGTCGAGAAAGGCGGCACGTCCGCGGGCGAGGTTATCTGCGACGGCGAGTACGCGCTCGATTCAGCTGGAAGTTTGCGCGGTGGATCGAGCCGTCCGTCAACTTCACGACGAGCTGTCGGCAAGTGCCGGCCCAGGCCTTGTCGGTCTTCCACACGTAGATGTAGCGGCCAGCCGCGCTGTAACTCAGGCTGCTCGAGTCGGCCGTCAGCGTCTCTTCGATCTCATCGATCGGCAGCGTGGAGTCGCAGGCGATCGCAACCGAGGTCGGCGACCCCGGCGCGAGGACGTTCAGGCCCTGATCCCCTCCGAGGCTGAACCGGACCGGCACCGCGCTGCCGGCCTTCACGCTGTTCAAGACCGGCAGATTGTCGACAGGGCTGTAGAAGCCGTCGAAGTCGAACAACGCCAAGTCCAGTCGGAGAACCACCCCGCCACCTTCGGGGCCGCCTACCACGGTCGTTCCGTAGAGCGCGCCGTCGCCGCCGAGCGCGAGCGCCGCCTGCGGGAAGGCGCCGTCGACGCTGCCGTTGAAGCTGTGTAGCGATGTGAAGATCCCGCTCGCGTCGATCTTGAACAGCGTCCCGTAGCTGTAGCTGCCGCCTTCGCCGGTTGACCCGTAGAGCGCGCCGTCGCCGCCGAGCGCGAGCGCCGCCTGCGGGCTGGCGCCGTCGACGCTGTATTGGAAGCTGTGCAGCGACGTGAACATCCCGCTCGCGTCGATCTTGAACAGCGTCCCAGCATCGGTGCTGCCGCCGTAGTGGGTTGATCCGTAGAGCGCGCCGTCGTTGCCGAGCGCGAGCGCCGCCTCCGGGTTGGCGCCATCGACGTTGTAGTCGAAGCTGTGCAGCGACGTGAACATCCCGCTCGCGTCGATCTTGAACAGCGTCCCGCAGCCGTAGCTGCCGCCTTGGAGGGTTGACCCGTAGAGCGCGCCGTCGTTGCCGAGCGCGAGCGCCGAGCGCGGGTAGGAGCCGTCGCTGTCGTTGAAGCTGTGCAGCGACGTGAACATCCCGCTCACGTCGATCTTGAACAGCGTCCCAGCGTTAGAGTTGCCGCCGTAGTAGGTTGATCCGTAGAGCGCGCCGTCGCTGCCGAGCGCAAGCGCCTCGTACGGGTTGGCGCCGTCGATGCTGGAGTCGAAGCTGTGCAGCGACGTGAACGTCCCGTTCGCGTCGATCTTGAACAGCGTTCCCCAGTCGTAGCTGCCACCGGAGAAGGTTGACCCGTAGAGCGCGCCGTCGCTGCCGAGCGCGAGCGCCGCCTGCGGGTTGGCGCCATCGACGTTGTAGTCGAAGCTGTGTAGCGATGTGAAGATCCCGCTCGCGTCGATCTTGAACAGTGCGCCGTAGCCGTAGCTGCCGCCTCCACCGGTCGACCCGTAGAGCGCGCCGTCGCTGCCGAGCGCGAGCGCCGAGCGCGGGTAGGAGCCGTCGCTGTCGTTGAAGCTGTGCAGCGACGTGAACATCCCGCTCGCGTCGATCTTGAACAGCGTCCCGTAGCCGTAGCTGCCGCCTTCATAGGTTGATCCGTAGAGCGCGCCGTCGCCGCCGAGCGCGAGCGCCGGCTGCGGGCTGGCGCCGTCGACGCTGTCGTTGAAGCTGTGCAGCGACGTGAACGTCGCGCTCGCGTCGATCTTGAACAGCGTCCCAGCGTTAGAGCTGCCGCCTTCGAGGGT
>CAZBSV010000216.1:0-11888 GCA_964494795.1 uncultured Spirochaetales bacterium
CGCCGCGCGCTTTCGCAGCTGCCCGAGAGCCTCGCGCCGCGTGCGCTCTCGAGCCCGTAACGTGCTGTTTCGAAACGAGAAAATTTGCGTTCAAAAGCTCGGATATAAAGCTGTTCAGCGCTCGCCGGCCGGTTTAGAATGCGCTGTCAAGCGACGCGGGAGGGAGAGACATGGCGCACGACGATAGAGACCATCTGATCGACGAGAATTATTTCGAAACGCCGCGTGCAAGCGAGCGGGCGTTCGATGCGGCGCTGCTTCGGGAGCCGGTCGCGGTGCTGCCGGTGCGCCGGGCGCTGACGGTGTCGCCCCACGCGACGGTCACCGATGCCATGCGTTTGATGAAGAGCGAGCACCGCAGCTGCGTGGTTGTCACCGACGACGGCACCGCGAACAGCAAGCTCACGGGCATCTTCACCGAACGCGATGTGCTCTTCCGGGTCGTCGACCGCGGCAGGAACCCCGCCGCGCTGCCAATCAATGAAGTGATGACGCCGGATCCGGAGACGCTCTCCGTGCGCTCGTCGGTCGCCTCCGCGCTCAACATGATGTCCGTCGGCGGCTATCGGCATATCCCCGTGGTCGACGACGAGCATCGACCGGTCTTCGTGGTCCGGGTAGGCGACGTGGTCGAGTTCATCGTCGAGGCGTTTCCGCGCGAGATCCTGAATCTGCCCATCGATCATCACGCGGTCGTGCATCGCCAACGCGCGCGAGAGGGCGCCTGAGCGCGCCCCCGCGCTCGAATCCGCAACGTCGCGCGGATGCGCGGAACGTGCCGAGCCGGAGCGAAGAGCGCGCGCTGTCGATCGCGCCGCTCGCCGATTCGCAGCTGCAACAGGCCGTCGAAGTGCTCGCGCGCGCGTTCTGTAGTAACTCGCTCAATCGCGCGGTGATCCGGTCCGACGATCCACAGCGCTGTTTTCGCTCCAATCGGCACGGCGTGCGGGCGCTGCTGCCGGTGGCGCGCTTGCGCGGACAGGTTCTCGTGGCGACCCGAGCCGGAGCGGTGGCGGGCGCGCTGATCGCCACTCCCCCGGGCTGCTTCCCGTTGCCAGCTCCGCCGTTCGCGAGCAACCTGCTCTGCCTGATCGGCCAGGGTTGGCCGGTCGCGCGCCGCTGGGGGGTCGTATTCGACGCATTGGAAGCGCTGCATCCGAGCGAGCCCCACTGGTATCTCGGGACCCTCGGCGTCGCCCCGCCGGCTCGCGGCCGCGGCGTCGGTGCCGCGCTGCTTGCGCGCTGGCTCGCAGGCGTCGACCGCGTCGCCCTGCCCGCCTACCTCGAGGCGGACGACGAGCGGAGCCTGCGCTTCTACGCGCGAGCGGGCTTCCGGCTCGCCGGGGAAACTTCGATCCTGGGCGTGCGGGTGTGGCGCATGCGAAGGCCCCCCGCGGGCCTTCGCCGCAATAACGAGGCCCCCCGCGGGCCTTCGCCGCAATAACTAGACTCTCGCTCTGCGATCTCAGCGCCCGATGGGAGATGACGATGTTCGGCAAGCGCCCCGATGCCAGCCTGGTTCGCGATCTCGACGCAATGCGTCGCTTCATGCCCTATGTGTCGCCCAGGCGAAACGACTCACTCTTCTACATGAGCCAGGACATTCGCGCCGAGGCTGCTTTCGAGTTCATCGACAAGCGGAACCAGGAGCGCCCCAAAAACCGCCCGATCACGCTCTTCCATCTGTTTTTGCGCGCGGTTTCGCTGGTCATGCTCGCTCGCCCGGGCGTCAACCGGTTCGTCAAGGCCGGTCGTCTTTGGCAACGCGACGGCGTGTGGATGACGTTCAGCGCCAAGCGCAAACTCGTCGACGGTGCCCCGATGATCACCATCAAGCGCCGCTTCTACCCCGAGAGCGAATCTCTCGACGAGATGACCGACGGGATCTACGAGCAGCTGAAGGCGGGTCGCAGGGGAAAATTGACTACGAGCGACAAGGAGATGAATCTGCTGCTTCGCCTGCCGGGCCCGCTCATCCGGCTTTCGCTTGCCATCGCGCAGTTTGCGGATCGCTTCGGCTTGCTGCCGCGCAGGATGATCGAAGCGGACCCGCTCTACACGTCGGTGTTCCTCGCGAATCTCGGTTCGATCAACTATCCCGCGGGCTTCCACCACCTTTGGGAGTACGGGACCGCGTCGATGTTCGGTGTGATGGGTCGGATCGAGCGCGCTGTGGATGGCGACCGCAAGTTCAGCGTCGGCTGGACGTACGACGAGCGCGTGGAAGACGGTCTCTATTCCTATTACTCCCTCGGAATGATCCGGGACTGGATCGAAAATCCCGAGCAGATGCTCGAGCCGCTGAAGTTGTCCGAGAATCCGCTGAAGTTGTCTGAGGATCCGCTGAAGTTGTCCGTGGATCCGTCGTAATGGGAGATGCGAAGAACAAAGATCCCTACGCGATCCTGGGTGTCGCGCGCGACGCGGACGAGGCCAGCCTGCGCAAGGCGTATCGCAAGCTCGCGCGCGAGCTGCATCCGGACGTGAATCCCGACAATCCCGCCGCCGAGGATCGCTTCAAGGCGGTGTCGGAGGCTTATTCCGTGCTCTCCGATCCCGACAAGCGCAAAGCCTACGACGAGTTCGGGGAGGTCGCATTCCAGCTGGGCTTCGACGCCGCCGAGGCGCGGCGCGCGCGCGACGCGTTCGGCGGCGGATATGCCGGCCACGCGAATGCGGGCACTGGAGACTTCGGCGCGGGTGGCTTCGAGGACCTGCTCTCGAATCTCTTCGGTCGCTCCGGCCCCGGTCGCGGATCCCGCCAGCGCCGCGGCGTCGATCTCGAGGCGACGGTCGAGCTCGATTTTCTCGACGCGGCTCGCGGCTGCGAAAAGCGATTCCAGGTTTCGCGACCCACCCGGGATGGGGGCCATCGCTCCGAGTTCGCAAGCGTGCGGATTCCGCCCGGCGTCTCCGACGCAGGACAGATCCGCCTGCGCGGCAAGGGTGGAGAGGGGTTCGGCGGCGGCCCGGCCGGCGACCTGATCGCGACGATCCGCGTGCGACCGCACCCGCTGTTTCAGCGCGAGGGCCGCGACATTCTGCTCGAGGTTCCCTTGACGATCGCGGAGGCGACTTCGGGAACCAAGGTCGAAGTGCCGAGCCTCGACGGCCGGGTCACGATCACCGTTCCGCCCGGTACGGACAGCGGCGCCAAGCTGCGTTTGCGCGGCAAGGGAGTTCCGCATCCGAGCGGTGGGCGCGCCGGCGATTTCTTTGCCGTCATCAAGATCTGTGTCCCGCGCGATCTCGATGCTGCAGCCCGTCTGCAACTCGCGGCAATCGCGGCGGACAACCCAGCGGATCTCCGCCGCGCATTGAAGGACGGCGCGTAGAATCCGAAAGCCTCGCGAAGTCGCTGTTGACGCCCAGGCTCGCTGGCGGGTTTCACCGAATCTATGCGATCTTGTTCGCACACATGCAGACCCAGAGCGGCGTTAGAAGTCCGGAGCTCGACGCGGCGCGCCGGTCAGCAGACGGGCGGCTTCGACGCGGCGCGCGCAGCCGCGCCCGGATCCGCGAAGCCGCGCGCGAACTCTTTCTCGAATGCGGCTTCGACGCCGCGACTCTTCGCGCAATCGCCGCGCGTGCGGGCATGGGCGCGAGTTCGATCTACCGCCACGTGCGCTCGAAGCACGAGTTGCTCGTGCTCGAACTCGCCGATCTGCAAGAAGAAGCCTGGCTCGATTTCCGCCGCTACGACGCCCGGACCAGCGCGACCCGCGAACGCGTGCGCCGATTCTTCGAGTGCCAACACGCGCTTCTGGCACGCCACCCCGATCTCACGGTGATCGCGATTCGCGCCACCACCTATGCCGATACCCGCATCTCGCGGCGCGTGCTCGCGTTGAACGACCGAACCATCGGCCTGTTGGCGGAAATCCTCCAGGGAGGTCGCGCGCGGGGCGATCTCGATCCGAGCGTCGATCTGCTGACTGCGGCCCGAGCGCTGTTTCACGGCGCAACCGGCGCGCGGATCTCCTGGGCGAATGCGCTGCTCTCGGAAGCCGCCTGCCGCAAATCGATCGAAGCGACGGTGGAATTGCTATTTCGCGGCCTCGATCGGACGACGGCAAATCCCGCTTAGCGGATGTGCGAAGGGCCGTCTCGCGGGCGCTTCCCTCAGAGATCCCGATCGGCTTCGATCTCCGCGTGTTTGGCGGCGTACCAGGCCTCGTATTCTGCGCCCGCCCACGCGCGGTAGTCGCCCCGGCGCGTGAACTCGGCGTTGCGCTGATACATCCACGCGTTCAGCCGATTTGGGCGCGCGCAGTCGCGTTGGCCGATCTGTTTGGCGGGAACTCCGGCGATGATCGAATGCGGCGGAAACACGCTGCCCTCGGTGACGAACGCGCCTCCGGCGACGATCGATCCCTCTCCGATCACCGCGTGGTCCATGATCGTGGCGCCAATTCCGATCAGGCAGTGATCGGCGACCGTGCAACCGTGCACGGTGGTGTGGTGGGCGATCGAGCAGAACTCGCCGATGATCGTAGGATTGTCGTACGCGATGTGGACCATCGCGAAATCTTGCAGATTGGTCATGCGTCCGATCTCGATCCGTTGGCACTCGGCGCGCAACACGGCGTTGTGCCAAATGGAAGCGTCGCGCGCGATCGCAATCGCACCGTAGAGCTGCGCGCTGGGCGCGATCCAGACGCTCGGATCGATCTTCTGATTCGCCTTGGGATCGCTGCTGTCGCTCATTGGTCTTCGCCCCGCTCGAAGCTCTCGCGGACCCGCTCGCGCAACTGTGGATCGCACAGGTAGTCGACGGCGGTCATCGCGAGCGCCTTGGCGCCGTCGATGACCGCCGCGTCGCCCATTTCACCGCCGGCCCACTGCTCGAATTCGGCGTTGTGGATCGAGCAGAAGATCGGTGCGGACGCGATCATCGGATGGATCGACGGCACCCGGTGGCTCACGTTTCCCATGTCGGTGCTGCCCGCAAGGCTCGCGGGCAGCTTCTCGATCGGAAAGAACACGCGCCCGAGAGCCTCGGCGTTGGCGCGATAAGTCTCGGCGAGCGGAGCGTTGAATCGGATGTCGAGGTAATCGACGTCGCTCCACTCGATTTCCAGCACCGCACCCGTCGCTTTGGCGCCCGCCTGGAAACAGTTCTCGACCCGGCCCTTCAGCGTTTTGAGCTCGTCGCAGTGCGCGGCGCGCACGTAGAAACGCCCTGCGGCGTTTTCCGGTACGATGTTCGGCGCCTGCCCGCCGTCGGTGATGATGCCGTGGATGCGCTCGCGGCTCCCGATGTGCTGGCGCAGCGCGCCGATCGCCTGGTAGGCGATCACCAACGCGTCGAGCGCGTTGATCCCCTGTTCGGGCATTGCGGCTGCGTGCGACGCCCGCCCCCGGTAGCGGACATCGACCTCCGAGCAGGCAAGGCTCGGCATCGTCACGAGATTCGCGCCGGCCGGGTGCACCATCATCGCGGCGTCGACGCCCTCGAACGCGCCCTTTCGCGCCATCAGTTCCTTGCCGCCGCCGCGCTCTTCGGCGGGCGTGCCGAGGATCCGGATCTTGCCGGGCAAGCGCTCGGCGAGCGCAAATAGCGCGAGCCCCGCGCCGACCCCCGCGCTCGCGATGATGTTGTGCCCGCAGGCGTGACCGATCTCGGGCAGCGCGTCGTACTCGGCGAGAATCGCCACGCAGCCGGCGTCGCCGGATCCAAACTCCGCCGCGAAGGCGGTCTCGAGTCCAAAGGCTCCGGTCTCGACCTCGAGCCCCGCGCGGCGGAGCGAGTCGCTGAGCTGGGCGGCTGCTTCGCGTTCCTCGAAGGCGAGCTCGGGTTTTGCGTGGATCTCGTGCGACAGCCGGAGCAGTTCGTCGCGGATGTCGTCGACCGCCGCACACACGGCCTGCTTGAGTTCAGCGCCTGCCATGCGCGCAATACTAACCCGCGTCGCCCGTCTTGTGCCTCTGCGAGGCTGCGCGAGCCGCGCCTACGGTTAAACTGCCCCGATCGGGTACGCGGCGCTCGAAGGCGCTGCGCGGCCAGCCGGAGGGGATTTTCATGCGCGCAATCGCGGTCGAACGTTGGATGCAGCCCGCCGAGCTGCGCGTTTCGGAACTCCCGGAGCCCAAGGCCGGCCCGGCTGCGCTGCAGGTCGAAGTGCGCGCCGCGGGTTGCAATTTCTTCGACATCCTGATCGTGCAGGGTCAGTACCAGGTCAAGCCCGCGTTCCCGTTTACGCCGGGGGGCGAGATTGCGGGCGTGGTGAGACAAGTAGGCGAGGGTGTCGAGGGCTTTTCGGTTGGAGACCGCGTGCTCGCCTGGACGCGGACGGGTGGATTTGCGGAGTTTGCAGTCGTTGCTGCGCGCGACGCGCGTCTGCTTCCCGACGGCATGTCCTTCGAAGAGGGGGCCGCGATTCCGATCGTCTACCCGACCGCCTACGCGGCGCTCGTCTTTCGCGCGAATCTGCAAGCCGGTGAAACACTTCTCGTGCACGCGGCCGTGGGCGGCGTCGGCAGTGCCGCGCTGCAGATCGGAAAAGCGCTCGGCGCGCGCGTGATTGCGACGGTGGGTGGCGCGAAGAAGGTCGCGATCGCGCGCGAACACGGCGCAGACGAGGTGATCGATTACCGGGAGGAGGATTTCGTCGCGCGCGTGAACGATCTCACCGATGGAAGGGGCGCGAACGTGATCTACGATTCCGTCGGTGGGGACGTATTCGATCGGTCGTTGAAGTGCATTGCCTGGAATGGCCGACTCATCGTCGTCGGTTTTGCGAGTGGTCGAATCCCAGAAGTGAAGGCAAATCGAATTCTGCTCAAGAACATCGCGGTGATGGGAATTCATTGGGGCGCGTACCCGGACAACGAGCCGGAGAGAGTGTCGGAAGCCTTCGCTGGCATCTTCGCCCTCTACCGCCGGGGAATCATCAAGCCGCTGATCTTCGACACCTATCCGCTGGAAGATCTCCCTCTGGCACTCGCTGCGCTGGCGTCCCGGACCACCTACGGAAAACTGATCATCGCGCCTTGAGCGCGGTGATTCGACCAACACATGCAGTGCCCGGAAAGTGATACGCTCGGGCCGGCATGTATCGGATTGCGCCGTGGATCACCCTCTGCATTCTTTCGATGCTCGCGGATCCCCTCCCCGCGACGGCAGATGAATTCCAATGTCCGCCCGGGGCGGTGATGCAAGGTGCGCCGCCGCCGGAAGCTGCGAAGGCCTGGTGCGAACTGCCCGACGGTACCCAGCACGGTCCGAGTCTCTCGTGGTACGAAAGCGGCAAGCCCAAGGCCGAAGCGCATTTCGACCAGGGGAAGTTGCACGGTGCGTTCCGGCTCTGGCATACGAAGGGACAAATCGCCGAAGAGGGTTTCTACAGCGACGACCAGCGCGATGGAGTCTTCTCCACCTGGGGAGAGGACGGAGTCAAGCTTCTCGAGCAGCATTTCTCGAACGGCAAGCGAAACGGAGAAGTGAAGCGCTGGCATCCAAATGGTCAGCTTCAATTCGCCGAGCACTATGTCGACGGGGAGAAGGACGGTCCCGCGGTCGCCTATTTCGAAAACGGGCAGAAGGAAGCGGAGGGAACTTTTCGCAAGGGCCAGTTCCACGGAACCTGGTCGGGCTGGTATCCGGACGGAAGGAAGCGCAAAGTCGCTGAATTCGTCGACGGCGAACGCGTCTCGATCGAAACCTTTCCCGACGAGTGACGCCAGCGACGCGATGTGCGCTCGCCAGTGTCTATGTCAGCGTCAGCCGAGGCGGCGCAGCGCTCGTGCGATGATCTGGTAAGCGGCCGTTCCGAGCGGGAGTCTCTCGCGCTTCGCGTGTGCTTGCAGGATGCTCAACTCGTCATTGCTGAGCATCGCGACGACGCGGTTGATTCGCGCGTTCTTGGACGGGCCGGTTCCCGTTCCCTGCGGCCGGCCCGCACCCCTGCGGCGTCCGCCCCAGTTGCTCTGCTTGCGCGTGCTCTTCTTCTTGGAGGATTTCTTTCGTGCACTCATGGTCAATACGATATCTACAAAGTTGCGCGGACCGCCGGAGCGGATCCTTTCAGCGCCAATGGCCCGCTAGCGATCGCTATTGTGCTTGATTCTCCGACAACGGAAAGCCCGAATTCCGCAAAAAAACCTGACTTTCAATGCAATTCAGCGAAAAACCCCACACTATCGGGAGTCTATTCGCCTGCGAGGATCTTGACTCCGAGAAGCAGCGCGATCCCCGCCGAGAAGGAGGCGAAGTGGAGCAGGTTGACGCCCAGGTGATGGTGGCGGTTCACCTCCGGCACCAGATCCGAGGCGGCGATATACAGGAAATTGCCCGCCGCGAAGGGCACTAGGAAACCGACATCCAGCTCGAATGACGCCGCATAGGCGAGGATTCCGCCCGCCAGGAAGGTCAGCGACGACAGCATGTTGACGGCGAGCGCTCGCCCGCGGCTCCAACCACCGTGGATCAACACGCCGTACTTGCCGAGTTCTTCGGGAAGCTCGTGGGCCGCGGCAACTAGCCAGGTGGCAATTCCGAGCCGGATGTCGACGATGAACGCGGCAGCGACCGCGATCCCGCCGACGAAATTGTGAATACTGTCGCCGACCACCATCAGATAACTCAGCGGGCTCTTGATTTCCGGCGCGTCGCTGTGCCAGTGGTGCCAATGTAGAAATTGTTCAAAGGCCAGGAATGCGGTGAAGCCGGCCATCACCCACAGGTAGACGGCCACCCCGCCGCCACTTCTCTCGACGGCCTCCGGAATCATGTGAAGCAGTGCGCCGCCGAGCAGCGATCCCGCAGAAAACGCGACGAGCGGCAAGATCAGCCGCTCGCGGGTGCGCTCGGGTAACACGAACGTGATCGCGCCAAAGAGCGCGATCGCGCTCATCAGCAACCCGCCGCACACGATCCAGCCGAGCGCGCCCATGCGTGTTACGAACCAGCACCGAATATGAGGCGGTGCAAATCGACGATTTCCGATCGACCTACCAATTGATTTCCACCCGTCGCTTTCCCCAGGCCTGCGCGGCCTCGAGGTCGTTTCCCATGTAGATGTCGATTCGCTTCTTCCAGCGATTGTGCATCTTGTCGAGCACGAGGTACACGCCCGGGAATCCCTCGATCGTCACCGGAGTGCGGTGATCGAGTCCGAGCGGGATGAGATCCCGGGAGACTGCGATCAACTTCATGCCGGGAGCGATCGTGTCGCCCCAGGCCGCCCGCTGCGGCTCGTCGCCGGTCTGCCCCGGAAGCGAGTTGTAGGCCGTGGCCGTTACGACGATCGAGCGCTCGATGGAGTCCGCGCTCGCGCATCCCGCCAACAAGCAACCGAGGACGATGAGGCAGATGTGGATGGGTCGTTTCACGGCCTCATCACCTCGTTGTGCGCGTCGCTTCCGCGGTTGGGGAACTCGTCGGCGAGCGGGAACGCCGCTCGAAACGGCGGACGTGACGGGTCCTTGCGCGCCGGCGGAGGTTATCCCGCTCCACGCCATCTCGCACGACGAGTCCGGGGACCCTCAGCTTACCGGGTTTCCTACACTCCGGCCGTGGTTGCAAATCTCGTCTTCATTACAGGTGGCTCCTGCGGGATCGGCGCCGCAATGGCGCGGGCCGTTCCCTACTCGGACGCGCGCGTCATCAACATCAGCCGGCGCGCACTCGAGGGATACGAACACCACGAGGCCGACCTTTCGGATCCCGCCGCGTGGCACGGCGTTGCGGATCTCTTCGCTCGGGAGATGAAGGGTTTCGCGGGAGAACGGGTCGTTTTCGTCCACTCGGCCGGGACACTCGAACCGATCGGTTTTGCGGGCGAAGTTTCGCCGAGCGAGTACGCGCGGCAGGTTCTGCTCAACAGCGCATCGCCCCAGGTACTTGGGGACGCATTCCTGCGCGCCGCGCGCGAAACCCCGGCCGAGTGCCACGTCGTCATGATCACCTCGGGTGCGGCGTTCACGGTATACGAGGGCTGGACGGCCTACTGCGCGGGCAAAGCCGCGATGGATCAATGGGTCCGAACCGCTGGTGCCGAGCAGGCGCTCCGGGGGGACGCTTGTCGGCTGCTCGCAGTCGCTCCGGGAATCGTCGAGACCGCGATGCAGGCGCGGATTCGCGCCGCGTCGAGTGATGATTTCCCGAGTGTCGGAAGATTCGTCGAGTTTCGAGAAAAGGGTCAGATCCGCGACCCCGAGGAAGCCGCGCGTGAGATCTGGTCGCTGTTGCGGCGGGGGCTCGAAAACGGCTCGGTAGTCGATCTCTACGTTCCGGCAGACTGAATTCAGCGCTGCTCCGAGCGGGCCTCGCGGCCTTTCTTGGGTCGGGGGGCGTGCTTGCGCTAGCCTGCCCGCCTCCCGCGCAGCGCGGGCCGCGAATACCCGCGATCCAGACAATCGAAAGGGCGCGCAGCGAGCGGGAGCCACGCAGCGACGATGACGGACTTCGAACAAGCTGGTGTTTCAGAAGCAAATTGGAGAGCGGCGACCGCTTCTTGCGTCGAGCTCCGCGTCGCGAAAGTCATCGACGAGACGCACGATTCGCGTTCGATCGTGCTCGAAATTCCGGACGCATTGGCTGAGCGCTTCCGCTATCGGTCCGGTCAGTTCTTGAGTTTCAAGTTTCCCCACGCGGGCCATGTGCTGACGCGCAGCTATTCGCTGGCGAGTTCTCCGGACACCGATCGCGAACACAAGGTGACCGTCAAGCGGGTCGACGGCGGTCGCATCTCGAACTGGATGAACGATCGGGTCGAAGTCGGATCGCGCCTCATGGTGGTTCCCCCCGCGGGCTGCTTCGTGCTCAACGACGCCGATCGCAGAATCACGCTGTTCAGCGGCGGGAGTGGCATCACTCCCGTGATCTCGATCATCAAATCCGCGCTCGCGACGACGAGGCGTCCAATGAAGCTCGTATACGCGAACCGCGACGAGCGCTCGATCATCTTCAAGCAGGAACTCGAGCAGCTCGCCCACACACATCCAGATCGGCTCGAGATCGCCCACTGTCTCGACGACGTCGACGGGTTCTTGGATCGCGACGCTGTCAAGCGCCATGTCGGCTGCGTCGTCGGCGCAGATTTCTACCTATGTGGCCCCGGTCCCTTCATGGCGACCGTCGAAGAAGCGTTGCGGGAGCTGCACGTCGCTCACGATCTCGTTCACGTGGAGCGCTTCGTGTCACCGCCCGACCCGGGGCCGCACGTCGATCCAGCGATCCCCGAGCTGGGTGACGATTCCGTGTCAGGCAAGATCACGATCGTGCTCGACGGCGAGACCCGCGAAATTCCCTACAAGAAGGGCGAGAAGATTCTCGCTGCGGCGCGCGCCGCGGGCCTCGACGCACCGTATTCGTGCGAGGAGGGCTACTGCTCCTGCTGCATGGCAAAGCTGACCGCGGGCGAGGTGAAGATGGATACCAACGACTGTCTATCGAAGGGATTGTTGGAAGAGGGTTGGGTGCTGACCTGCCAGGCTCGCTGCGTGAGTGGAAAGGTCAAGATCGAATACCCCGAGTAAGCGGATTTTCACCCCTCACGGAGACAGCGTGCACCGACGCGATCAGATCCGCATGACGCATCCGGAGATATGCGAGTTTTTGCGGGCCAACAAGACGATCATCCTGAACAGCATTGGGCCCGATGGCGTACCGCATCCGATGCCGATGTGGTTCGTTGCCACCGACGAGCTGGTCGTCTCGATGGCGACCTTTCGCGGTACCCAGAAGATCAAGAACTTGAAACGCGATCCGCGCGTGAGCCTGCTCGTCGAATCAGGTCGAGAGTATTCCGCGCTCAAGGGCGTCGTGATCTACGGGAAGGCCGAACTCAGCGAAGACATCGACACCATCATTGCCACACTCGAAGCTGCGTCGCGCAAGCAGACATCAGAAGCAAATCCGCAAAGCGGTGTGGTCACGAACGAAG
>CAZBSV010000217.1:0-2833 GCA_964494795.1 uncultured Spirochaetales bacterium
ACGGAAACTGTTCGTCGGCTTCGATCCCGATTCTGCTCGACGAAGCGGCGCGAAGCGGGCGACTCGAGCCGGGCCGGATCGTTTCGATGACGAGCTTCGGCTCTGGCTTTTCCTGGGCGAGCGCGGTCCTGCGCTGGTAGCCGACATGCCGCAGTGCGTCTTCGATTCTCTCGAGATCGGCAGAAAATCAAGTTAACGCATCGAAAATAAAAGCATTTTTGTTTCTTTCAAAAAACTTGACGAGATAACGCACTGTGTTATTTTGATCGCACCCCACCCCCGCAAGTCGGCGTGGACCGACAGCAAGGAGACATCCCCATGACAGAAAATCAAGGCCACAGCCAGGCCCGCGAAAGCCGCATCGGCGAAGCCACCCAGTTCATCGACGACGAAATCCAACGCGCTCAACAAGGTCTGATGGCACGCCGCAAGTCGCTCGAAAAAGAGTTTGCCGCCAAGCGAAAGACAGTCGAAACGCGCACCCGCAAGGAGTTCAAGCGGATTCAATCCGAGTTCAAAAAGAATCCGATCGTCCAGCGAGCGGATGCCGTGCGCAAGGACGTCACGAAGCAGGTCGAGATCCGCGTGGACGCGCTGCTCAGCCGGATGCAGATCGCTTCCAAGTCGGACCTGCAGCAGATCAACCGCAAGCTCACCACGCTCAACCGACGGCTGAAGGCGATCGAAGACAGCCGCAAGAGCAACGGCACGTCAGCATCGATCTGACCCAAGAGCCGCCGCGCGACTCCCGTCGAGCGGCGGCTGTCTTGCCGAAGCCGTGCCGCATGGCGGCCACTGCGGACGCTTTCGGCTAGGCTGCCCGGCAACCACATCGAGGACCCCCGTGGCCGAATTCACCGGCGTCGACTTCCTGCGCATCGACGAATTGCTCTCCGACGAGGAGCGCGCCGCACGCGACTCCGTGCGCGAATTCGTATCGAAGGAATTCCTTCCACTGCTCCAGGAGCACGTCCGCCAGGACGGCTCGTTTCCGATGCAGCTCGTCCCTGTGATGGGCGACCTGGGACTCTTCGGAACCAACCTCGAGGGCTACGGTTGCGCGGGCATGAACAACGTCGCGTATGGGCTCGCGATGCAAGAACTCGAGCGCGGCGACTCCGGTCTGCGCTCGTTCGCGTCGGTGCAGGGCTCGCTCTGCATGTATCCCATCCACACCTATGGGACAGAGGCGCAAAAGCAGCGCTGGCTTCCCGCGATGGCCGAAGGCCGCGAAGTCGGTTGCTTCGGACTCACCGAGCCCGACTTCGGCAGCCACATCGGAGGCATGCTCACCAAGGCGAAAAAGCGCGGCGGAAGTTGGGTGCTGAACGGCACCAAGCGCTGGATCACGAACGGATCGGTCGCATCGGTCGCGATCGTCTGGGCGAACACCGAAGACGGCGTCCGCGGTTTTCTCGTCGAGACGGACCGCCCCGGCTTCGAGGCCCGCGACATCAAGGGCAAATTCTCGCTGCGCGCATCGGTGACTTCCGAATTGTTCCTGACGGATGTCGAGGTTCCCGACGAGAACCTGCTCCCGGGCGCGAAGGGGCTCCCGGGCCCGCTCGGTTGTCTCAACCAGGCGCGCTACGGGATCGCGTGGGGCGCGATCGGCGCCGCAATGGCGTGCTACGACGAAGTGCTGCGCTACTCGCAGGAGCGCAAAGTCCAGGGCGGACCGCTCGCAGGAAAACAACTCACGCAGGAAAAGCTGGTCTACATGCTCACCGAGATCACCAAGGCGCAGCTTCTGATCCTGCGCATCGCGCGGATCAAGGACGAGGGCAAGCTCCACCACACGATGGTCTCGATGGCCAAGCGCAACAATGTCGACATCTCGCTCCAGGTTGCCCGGATGGCGCGCGACCTGCTCGGCGCAAACGGCATCGTCGACGACTACCAGTCGATGCGGCACATGCTGAACCTCGAGACCGTGCGCACCTACGAGGGCACCCACGACATCCACACCCTGATCCTCGGCGAGCACATCACCGGCGTGCGCGCCCTCTAAGCGCGCTCGCACCGCTACCCGAGAGTTCCTGCACGCCCGGCTCCCCTCCGTTAGAGCCCCGCCCGGGAGGCCCCGAGCTGCTTTCTGGAGCTTGTTCGGCGCTTCCCCGCGGGGCGAGATCCGGCGTTGTTCTGGCTGAAATTGGCTGTTCGTTCAATCCGACCGAGACTTGAATGCTGTTCTTGCTTGTTTGTTAAGTATCCGAAGTTAAAAGGTTTTTTTGATCAATTCAAAGAAATTGTTGTGATAAGCACCCACTCCTCGTGATAGGATGCCGCCAGTCAGATTTTCGACCTCTCTTAGCTGGCCGGATATGGAGAAGCTCATGTTTTCGCACCTGTCTCGATTTGGATTGACCGTGTTGGCGCTCCTTGGTTTCGCGGGCTCCGCGCAGGCCCTGCAGTTCGCCGACCACACTGCCAGTAGTTGTGACGCCTTTGGCTGTGACGGTTCGACCCTCTACCTCTCCGTTCAAGAAGAAGTGGGCGGCACCTGGCTCGTCACCTACACGATCAACACCGACGGCTACACGGGCGATCGGACAGGCTTGAACCAGATCGGCTTCAAGGCGATCTCGGGCTGGACGAGCGGCACGGTACTCAGCTCGCCCGTCGGATCGGTCGACGACTGGAATCCAGTCTTCGAATCCCCGATCGCTTCGAACTCGCTGTGTGAGAAGACGCAAGGCAGCACCGACAAGGTTTGCGTTAGCGGATTCGTGAACATCGAAGCGGGTGGCGACTACAGCTGGACCTTCCGCCTCGAAGGCGGGACGCTGATCACCGACGAATGGCACCTCGGCGCCCAGTACGCGAACGGCGG